>JBBDXO010000260.1:9634-13278 GCA_040902295.1 Candidatus Rokuibacteriota bacterium
CGCGAGTTCTCCACGGCGATGGCCACCTGGTTGGCCACGATGTTGAGGAGCTGCTCCTCGTCCGCCTTGGCGCCCGGCGGCAGCACGTGGCGCGCCACCATGGTTCCCAGCGAGCGGCCGCGCACGGCCAGAGGCAGCGTCCAGTCGACCTCCTGCCAGTCGTCGGCCGGGGTCACGCCGGCGCCCGACAGCACGCTGCGCGTGCGGGGATGGTTGTCCACGCCCTCCGCGTTCACGCGCACCTCGGCGTCCGGGATGTCGACGGTGAGACTGAGGGTGCCGAGCGCGCGCGACAGCCCCGGCAGCAGCTGCTCGAGCATGCCCTTGACGCCCGCCTCGGAGGTGATGTCCTGCACCGCCCGGTGCAGCTCGGCGAGCTGGGTGGCGCGGCGGACGAAGTGCGCATTGAGGCGCTTGAGCTCTTCCACCTGGTTCACGAGCCGGTACACGAGGCGCTGGTTCAGCTCGCGCAGGTACACGCCTTCCTCGCGCGCCTCCACGTGCTCGCGCTTGCCGGACAGGAAGTCCGCCACCTGGCGCGGAAAGCTGTCCACGTCGATGGGCTTCTGGATGTAGCCGTCGCAGCCGGCCACCAGCGTGCGCTGGCGGTCGCCCTCCATCGCGTAGGCGGTGACCGCGATGACGGGCGTGTTCGCGAAGGCGGGGAAGGACTTGATGATCGCCACCACCTCGTAGCCGTCCACCGCGGGCAGGTTGACGTCGAGCAAAATGAGCGCGGGCTCCTCGCGGATGGCGGCCTCGATGCCGGCGAGGCCATCCTCGGCGTCGATGATGGTGTAGCCTTCCGCCTCCAGAATCGCGCGCACGAGCATCCGGTTCTCCGGATTGTCCTCGACGTGGAGGATCTTCGCGCGGCTGCCTTCGCGGCGCACCGTGGATACCGGCATGGGCCCTCTTATGGGGTGGCGACCGCCGCGGTCAGCGGCAGCGTGAAGTGGAAGGTCGATCCCTGGTTCTCGCGGCTCTCCGCCCAGATGCGTCCGTGGTGCAGCTCGACGAACTTCTTGCTGATGGCCAGGCCCAGGCCCGTGCCGTCCGCCTGCTGGGCGATCGGGTTGTCCAGGCGCTGGAAGGGCTCGAAGAGCCGCTGCAGGTCGGCGGCCGAGATGCCGATGCCGGTATCGGCGACGGAGATGTGGAGGGCCTCCGCCTCCGCGCGCACCTGCACGAGCACGCGCCCGGCGGAGGTGAACTTGATCGCGTTGGAGAGCAGGTTCAGCAGCACCTGCTTGATGCGCGTGCGGTCGGCGTAGATCTCCGGCAGCTCCACGGGGATGTCGCGCTCGACCTTCAGCCGCTTGTCGCGCACGAGCGGCAGCGACGACTCGATGCACTCTTCGACGAGATCGTGCAGGGCCACCTTCTCGGGCCGCATCTCGAACTTGCCCGCCTCGATGCGGGAGAAGTCCAGGATGCCGTTGATGAGCTCGAGCAGGTGGCGGCTGGAGTTGTGCACGGACTTGACGTAGGCGTCCTGCCGCTCCGTGAGGTCCCCGTCGAGCCGGTTCATGAGGACCTTGGAGAAGCCGATGATGGAGTTCAGGGGCGTGCGCAGCTCGTGCGACATGGAGGCGAGGAACTGCGACTTGAGGCGGCTCGCCTCCATGAGGCGGACGTTCGAGGTGGCCAGCCCCTCGTAGAGGCGCGCGTTCTCCAGCGAGATGGCCGCCTGGTTGGCGAGCAGGCTGAGCACCTCCAGCTCCTGGGCGTCGAAGATCTCCCCGGAGAGCTTCTCGCCGAGGAGCAGGATGCCGCTGAGCTTCTTGTCGATGACGAGCGGCACGATGAGGGAGGCCTTGATGACGTCGAGCTCGCCCTCCGCCGTCTCGAAGTAGCGCGCGATGCGCGGGTTCAGCTTCGCCTCTTCCTTGACGAGCAGCCCCTCCTCGCTCAGCCACTGCACGACGGGGCTGTCCCCGCGGATGGTGAGCACGCCCACGCCCTCGTCCACCGTCGTCTCCTCGCGGTAGTTCGAGAACGAGTTGGTGCTGGGGTCGTGGATCATGAGGGCGGTGTGCGTGACGGGGATGCCGCGCACGAGGCCGTGGATGAGCGTGTCCACCAGCTCGTTGAAGTTGAGGATGGCGGACATGCGCTTGCTGAGCTGCAGCAGCGTCTCGTAGCAGCCCCGGCGCTTGCTGAACATCAGCCGCTCGATGCTGTCCTCGAGGGTCTGCCCCCAGGGCCCGATGAGCAGCGTGACGAGGAGGCCGAGGGGGACCACGATCCACAGGGTGTCGATGTCGGCGAGGCTGAAGTACTTCTCGATGGCGCGCGTCACCCCGAAGAGGGCCACCGTGATCACCGAGCCCACCACGCCGTACACGGCGAGCTTCTTCATGACGAGGTCGACCGCGAAGAGCCGGTAGCGCACGATCGACGTCCCCAGCATGAGCGCGAACACCATGTTGGCGGGGATGCCGATGGGGTACATCTGGTCCGCCATGGGGATGAAGCGGGCCACGATGAAGCGCGAGAAGTCGATGAAGCCGCCCGCCAGGCTCACGAGGGTGCCGAGCACGATGAGCGTGCCGCGGTTGCGGCGGAAGCTGGAGTCGATGCCCTTGTGGGCGCGTGAGAGCAGGGTGACGCCGTAGATCATGATGACGTTGAGGGCCACGAGGTACGGCAGGTAGAGGGGGCCGGTGTCGGGCGCCCACCCCCAGTACGTCATCTTCACGCCCTTCATGAAGAGCGGGGTGCCGCTCAGGTTGATGAGCGTGTACACGAAGGCGAGCGCGTAGGCGAACACGAGCGAGGGGCGATGGCGCGTGGTGGCGTCCAGGAAGATGAGGACGAAGTGATAGTAGAAGGCCGGAATCAGGATGACGCCGAAATGGATGATGACCTCCGCCAGCATGGCGGCGGACGAATCGGGGGTGGTGCGGAGCATGAAGACGCCGATGTTCCAGAACGCCATGGCGCCCGCGAAGTAGGCGAAGACGCGGTTGAGGCGGCTCCCCGGATTGCGGAGAACGGACAGCCCGGCAAGGGAGAGGTTGAGGACGAACGCGAGGAGGGGGAGAAGGCTATGTGGGCTCAATCAAGCTTGTGCTTCCGGCGCTGGTCTTCGATCTCGTCCTTCAGGATGCCGAAGACCAGCACGTCGCAATAGCGGTCTCCATCCCAGCCCGCCTCCCGGAGGACGCCTTCCTGCACGAAGCCGTTCTTCTTCATGGAGTTGATGCTGAGGTGGTTGTACTCATAGGCCTTCGCCTCGATGCGCCGCAGTCCGAGCACGTCCACACCATAGTAGGCAATGAGCTTGGCCGCTTCAATGCCGAATCCGCGCCGCAGCGCCCGGTGATCGGTGACGATCGTCTCCAGGAAGGCGTACCCCTCCATGAGGTGGATGTTGTAGAGGCGGACGATGCCGACCGGCCTGTCCCACCCCTGGTTGGCCTCGATCACCAGCACCACCTGCGTGGGGTCGTTCAGCACGGCCCCGAAGAAGTCCGGCGACTTGTCGTACACGTGCTTGTACGACTGCAAGAACTCGCTGCCCACCATCCGCTCGATGAAGGGGTCGTCCACCCACTCCGTGAGCAGCTGGAGGTCGGGCAAGGTCAGGGTGCGCAGGTGCACGCGGTGCCCCTGGGAGATGACGATCCCGCCCCGCTCCG
>JBBDXO010000261.1:0-11577 GCA_040902295.1 Candidatus Rokuibacteriota bacterium
CCCGCGACCCGCCCGCCCGGCCCCCGCCGTCACCGCATTCCACGAGAGTCATTAGTCTGCAAATCCGACCACGCGCGGATCATCGGGGAGGCGGGGCTTCTTCGGCGGCTCGGGGCGACGGCTGCGCGTCTTCGGTCCGCGCGCGATGGCCACCTTGCCCGTGCGCACCACTTCCTGGATCCCCATCGGGCGCAGCAGCTCGAGGAACGCCTCCAGCTTGCCCTCGTCGCCCGTCGCCTCCAGCGTGAAGGAGGTGGGCGTGACGTCGATCACCCGCGCGCGGAAGATGTCCGCCGTCCGCAAGATTTCCGCCCGCAGCTGCGGCTCCGCGTTGACCCGCACGAGCACCAGCTCGCGCTCCACGTGGCTGTCGTCCGTGAGGTCGCTCACCTTGATGACGTCGATGAGCTTGTGCAGCTGCTTGGTGACCTGCTCGATGACGAACTCGTCACCGCGCACGACGATGGTCATGCGGGACACCGAGGCGTCGAGGGTCTCCCCCACCGACAGGCTCTCGATGTTGTAGCCGCGGGCCGAGAAGAGCCCGGCCACGCGCGAGAGCACGCCGAACTTGTTCTCCACGAGGACGGAGATGGTGTGCTTGCGGGGCTCGGTCCCGTTCTGCATCAGAACCCCGTCTGTGACTTGGCGGCCTTCTCCTTCACCGCCTTGCTGGGAAGCTCCAGGATCATGTCGACGTTGGCGCCCCCCGCGGGCACCATCGGGAACACGCACTCGTCCTTGTCCACGATGACGTCGAGGATCACCGGCCCCGGCGTGGCGAGCATCTTCTCGATGGCCGGCACCACCTCGCTCGGCTTCGTCACCCGCAGCCCCATGCACCCGTACGCCTCCGCCAGCCGCACGAAGTCCGGGATGTTGGGCAGGTCGATGGCGAAGAAGCGCTCGTTGTAGATGATGCGCTGCCACTGCCGCACCATGCCGTGCCCGCTGTTGTTGATGATGACGGTCTTCACGGGGAGCCCTTCCGTGAAGCAGGTGGCGAGCTCCTGGCTGTTCATGGCGAAGGAGCCGTCGCCGTCGATGTTGATGACGTGCCGGCCCGGGTGCGCCGCCGCCACGCCCATGGCGGTGGGCAGACCGTAGCCCATGGTGCCGAGTCCGCCGGAGGTGAACCACGCCCGCGGGTGCTTGAACTTGTAGAACTGCGCCGCCCACATCTGGTGCTGGCCCACGCCGGTCACGATGAAGGCCTCGCCCTGCGTGATGTTCGAGATCTCCTGGATCACGTACTGGGGCTTGATCACGTCCGGCCCCTGGTCGAAGCGCAGCGGCACCGTCGTCTTCCACTCGGCCACCTGCGCCAGCCACGGCCGGCGCGCCTCCTTCACGAGCGAGGGTGTCTCCGCGCGTGTCTCCTCGCGCACGGCCTCCACGAGGGCGCGCAGCACGCGCCGGCAATCACCCACGATGGGCACGTCCACCTTGAGGTTCTTGGAGATCGACGAGGGATCGATGTCGATGTGGATGATCTCCGCGTGCGGCGCGAAGGCGTCCACCTTGCCCGTCACCCGGTCGTCGAAGCGCGCGCCCACCGCCACCAGCACGTCGGAATGGTGCACCGCCATGTTCGCGTAGTAGGTGCCGTGCATGCCGAGCATGTCGAGCGACAGCGGGTGCGCGGAGGGGAAGGCGCCGAGGCCCATCAGGGTGGTGGTGACGGGGATCTGCGTCAGCTCCGCGAGCTCGCGCAGCTCCGCGTGGGCGTCGGAGGAGATGACGCCTCCGCCCACGTACAGCACGGGCTTGCGCGCGCGCAGCATCGCCTTCGCCGCCCGCTTGATCTGCCCGGGATGGCCGTCGTAGTTCGGGTTATAGGAGCGCAGGCTCACCTTCTCCGGCCAGATCAGCTCGGCCTCCTTCACCAGCACGTCCTTGGGAAGGTCGACGTGCACGGGCCCCGGGCGCCCGGTGGAGGCGATGTGGAAGGCCTCGCGGACGATGGGGCCGAGGTCCTTGCCGTCCTTCACCAGGAAGTTGTGCTTCGTGCACGAGCGCGTGATGCCGACGTTGTCCGCCTCCTGGAAGGCGTCGTTGCCGATGAGGTGCGTGGGCACCTGGCCCGTGAAGGCGACGATGGGGATCGAGTCCATCATGGCGTCCTGCAGCGCCGTCACCAGATTCGTGGCGGCGGGGCCCGAAGTCACCAGGCACACGCCCACCTTGCCCGTCGCGCGCGCGTAGCCCTCCGCGGCATGCCCGGCGGCGGCTTCCTGGCGCACGAGGACGTGGCGGATGCCCTCGAAATCGTAGAGCGCATCGTAGATCGGCAGCACGGCGCCGCCGGGCAGGCCGAACATGATGTCGACGCCCTCGCGCTTCAAGCACTCGAGCAGGATCCTGGCCCCTGACAGTTTCACTCCCGTTCCCCCTTAGAGCAGCCCGGCCGTAGCCAGCGCTTCCTTGATGTCTTCGATGGCGTCGCCGTCGGCCGTGGGCAGCGGCGGCCGGCAGGGGCCGCCGAAGAAGCCCTGCAGGTCGAGCGCCGCCTTCAGCCCGCCGATGCCGTGCCGCCCCGCCACGCCGCGGTCGGCGGAGAGCATCCGCGCCGCCAGCGACTTCGCTTCGTCCCAGCGTCCCCGCCCCGCGAGCGCGTACACCTCGCAGAACTCGCGGGCGGCGATGAGGGCGAGGGCGAGGATGCCGCCGCTGCCGCCGATGGCGAGCGAGGGCAGCAGGGCTCCCGCGGAGCCGACGAGCACGTGGAAGGTCTTCGGCGTCTGGTCGATGATCTGCGCCGCCTGCGGAATGTTGCCGGACGAATCCTTGATGCCGCACACGTTCGGATGCTCCGCGATGCGGGCCACGGTGGCCGCGTCGAGGTTGATCCCCGTGTTGAGCGGCACGTTGTAGACCAGGATCGGAATGGGCGAGGCGTCGGCGACCGCCATGTAGTGACGCACCTGCGCCGCCGCCTCGCTGAACCCCTTCGTGAAGTAGTGGGGCGTGAGCACGAGGGCGGCGTCGGCGCCGACCTGCGCCGCGCGCTTCGTCTGGCGGATGGTGTGCAGCGTCGAGTCCGCCCCCGTGCCCGCCAGGAACGCCTTGTCGCGCGGAATGGCCTCGCGCGCGGTCACGAGGAGGCGGTCACGCTCCGCCTCGCTCAGCATCGGGAACTCGCCCGTGGACCCGAGGATGACGTACCCCGCCAGCGGCGTCGCGTTCCATTGCCGCAGGTTGGCGGCGAGACGGTCGGCGGCGATGTCGTCGCCCTTGAAGGGCGTGGTGACGGGCACGAACACGCCGTGGAGGCTAGGCATGGGGCGCGCCCTCCGCCGACGCCTCGCGCGCCTTGATGCGGGCCTGCGCCGCGCTCAGCCGCGCGATGGGGATCGCGAACGGCGAGCACGACACGTACGTCATGTTCACGCGGTGACAGAACTCCACGGACGAGGGCTCGCCGCCGTGCTCGCCGCAGATGCCCACCTTGAGGTCCGGACGGGTGCGCCGGCCGCGCTCGATGCCGATCTTGATCAGCTCGCCCACGCCCTCCTGGTCGAGGACGTCGAAGGGGTCGTGCGGCAGCAGCCCCTTCTGGAGATACTCCGGCAGGAACTTGGCGACGTCGTCGCGGCTGTAGCCGAACGTCATCTGCGTGAGGTCGTTGGTGCCGAAGGAGAAGAACTCGGCGTCCTGGGCGAGCTTGTCCGCGATGAGCGCGGCCCGGGGCACCTCGATCATGGTGCCGATGAGGTACTTCACCGCCCCGCCCATCTCGGCGAGGACGCCGTCCGCCACCTTCTTGGTGTTCTCGTAGGTCAGCTTCATCTCGCCCACCGTGCCCGTGAGCGGAATCATGATCTCCGGCTCCACCTTGACGCCCTGCTCCGCCACCGTGCACGCCGCTTCCATGATGGCGCGCACCTGCATGCCGTAGATCTCGGGCGACGTGATGCCGAGCCGGCAGCCGCGGTGGCCGAGCATGGGGTTGGCCTCGCGCAGGGAGTCGATCTTGGCCAGCTTCTCGTCGAGGGCGTTCTTGCGGGCGGGGCTGATGTTCAGCGCCTCCATCCGCGCGCGCTCCTCGATCATCTCGCGATACTCCTTGGGATTGGCGAGGAACTCGTGAAGGGGCGGATCGAGGAGCCGGATGGTGACGGGCAGGCCGTCCATGGCGCGGAAGATGCCGATGAAATCGTCACGCTGGAAGGGCAGCAGCTTCTGCACCGCGGCGCGGCGCGCCACGGGCTCGGCGGCCATGATCATGTCGCGCACGATGGCGATGCGCTCGGGCGCGAAGAACATGTGCTCCGTGCGCACGAGGCCGATCCCCTCCGCGCCGAACTCGCGCGCGCGCCGGGCGTCGTCCGGCGTGTCGGCGTTGGCGCGCACGCCGAGCGTGCGGTAGGTGTCGGCCCACCGCAGGAACTCCTTGAACTCCGGCGCCAGCTCCCCTTCCACGGTGGCGATGGCGTCGAGGAAGACCTCCCCCGTGCTGCCGTCCACCGACACCACGTCGCCCTCGCGCACGGTACGGCCGCCGGCGACGAAGGCCCGCCGCGCCTCGTCCACGGCCACGTCGCCCGCCCCCACCACGCAGGACTTGCCCATGCCCACCGCCACCACCGCCGCGTGCGAGGTGCGCCCGCCGCGGGAGGTCACGATACCCTGCGAGGCGTACATCCCCGCCACGTCCTCCGGCGAGGTCTCGGCGCGGACGAGCACGACCTTGCGGCCTTCCTTGGCCCATTCCACCGCGCGATCGGCGTCGAAGACGACCTCGCCCACCGCCGCTCCGGGTGCTGCCGGCAGCCCGCGCGCGAGCAGCCGTCCCGCCGCCGCCGCCGCCGCGCTGGCGGCGGCATCGAAGCGGGGATGGAGGATCTGGCTCAGATCCTGGGGTCGCACGCGCAGCAGCGCGGTGTGCTGGTCGATGACGCTCTCGCGCACGAGATCGACGGCCACCTGGATGGCCGCCGCCGCCGAGCGCTTGCCCGCGCGCGTCTGCAGCAGGTAGAGCGTGCCCTCCTGGATCGTGAACTCGATGTCCTGCATGTCCTTGTAATGGCGTTCGAGCCGCGCGGCGATGGCGAGCAGCTCCTCGTACACGGCCGGCATGCGGTCGCGCAGCCGCTCGATGCGCTCCGGCGTCCGGATGCCGGCCACGACGTCCTCGCCCTGGGCGTTGGCGAGAAATTCCGCGTAGAAGCGCCGCTCGCCCGTGCGCGGATCCCGGGTGAAGCCGACGCCGGTGCCGGAGGTCTCGCCGAGGTTGCCGAAGACCATCGACATCACCGTGACCGCCGTGCCCCAGTCGGCGGGGATGTTGTTGATGCGGCGATACTCGACCGCCTTCTTGCCGAACCAGGAGTCGAAGACCGCCTTGACGGCCAGGCGCAGCTGCTCGCGGGCGTCCTGGGGGAAGGGCGCGCCCGTGCGCTCGCTCACGACGTCCTTGTACGTCTGCGCCAGCTTGCGCAGCTCGGAGGCGGGCACCTCGGGGTCGCTGTCCACGCGCAACCGCGCCTTGAGGTGGCTCAGATGCTCGTCGAAGGCCTCGCGCTTGATGCCGAGCACCACGTCGCCGAACATCGTGAGGAAGCGGCGATAACAGTCCCAGGCGAAGCGCTCGTTGCCCGTCCACTCCGCCAGCCCCTCCACCGTGGTGTCGTTGAGGCCGAGGTTGAGGACCGTCTCCATCATGCCGGGCATCGAGACGCGCGCGCCGGAGCGCACGGAGACGAGCAGGGGCCGCTTGGCATCGCCCAGCCGGCACCCCGCGTCCTCTTCGAGCCGGCCGAGGGCGGCGAGGACCTGCTCCCACATGTCGTCCGGGAACTTGCGGCCCGCGCGGTTGTAATGGGCCCAGGTCTGCGTGGTGATCGTGAAGCCGGGCGGCACCGGAATCCCGAGGTTGGTCATCTCGGCGAGCTCACAGCCCTTGCCGCCGAGCAGGTGACGCATCAGCGACGAGCCTTCTGCCTTGCCGGAGCCGAAGGAGTACACGAATTTCGTCATAGGCGCACGTCTCCGTCCTGGACGACAGGAAAAGTCTTTTAACATTACAGGATTACGCGCGGCAGTGTCAATCATCGTGCCGTGCGCGGATCCACCGCCCGTCGTGTCTCGTCCACCGTCTCCCCGGTAAAAAGCAAAAGGCCACGGATCGCATGACCCGTGGCCTTTGCATCAGCGTCGCCACGGGCCTGGCTCCTGCCCGTGGCGTCCGTCGTCGACTAGTGCGCGGACGCTCCAGGCAGGCCCGGCAGGGCCAGCAGGGTAATCAGCCCCAGGAGCGTCAGCGACATCGTCGGATTCATCGCGTGCGCAGTATAGGCCCGCCCGCGCGCCGCGGTCAAGGCGTACCTGTCCTCGTCGCCTCCGGTGGGCGCGGGCGGTCGCGCGCGCCGTCGCGCGTGTCCGTGCCGCGCACCAGCCTCTCCACCGCCTTCAGGTGCTCGACCATCGCCTCGCGCGCCGCCTCTTCGTCGCGCGCGATGATGGCGGCCACGATGCGGCGGTGGTCCTCGTGGGAGCGCGTGGGCCGTCCCGGCGTGTTGAGCGACTCTTCGCGGCTCTGCGTGAGCAGGTCCATGATGGCGTGCGCGATGCGCGTGATGGCGCGGTTGTGCGCGGCGGCGCCGATGGCGGCGTGGAAGGCGGCGTCCTCGCCGAGGCCGGTGTGGCCGGCGGCGATCTGCGCCGCCTGCTGCTCGAGAATGCGCTCCATCTCGTGGATCTCCTCGGGAGTGGCGCGGACGGCCGCGAGGGCGGCGATGGTGGGCTCGAGCAGCCGGCGCGCCTCGAACAGCTCGCCGACCGCCTCGCGCTGCGAGGCCATGATGAGCGCCAGCGGCTCCACGAGGGTCTCCACCGAGATCTTGCGCACGAACGTGCCCTCGCCGGGACGGATCTCGATGAGACCGAGGCTCTCGAGGGCGCGGAGGGCTTCGCGAACGGAGGTCCGGCTCACGACGAACTTCTCGGCAAGGTCCCGCTCGGGGGGGAGCTGATCGCCGCTGCGCAGGCGGCCCTCGGCGATCATCCCCTTCACCTGCCGGACGATCTCCTGGTAGATGCGGGTGGAGCGGATCGGCCCTACGTTCGGCCACTCCATCGTCCGGATCTCCCCTCCTTCACGCGTACGGCAGCACCCAGACGAGGACGCCCAGCACGTAGCACACGACACATGCCACCACGGTGAAGGGCACGCTGTAGCGCAGGAACTGCCTGAGGGGGATCTTACACTTGTCCTCCCGCTCGCAGATGTTCAGGGCCACGAAGAGCGCGGGCGCGCCCGCCACCGTCAGGTTGCTGCCGAGCGTGCCCGCCCACACCAGCATCCACCACAGCGGCCAGGGGTCGACCCCCTGCTCCTTGAGGTCGCGGATCGTGTAGAGGAAGGTCAGGATGTACGCGTCGTGCTCGACGATGCCCACGATGGGGATGGTGACCCAGTAGAGCAGCGTGGCGCCCAGGAGCAGGTTCTGGCGGAAGAGCGGCGTGAGCGCGTGCGCGAGGTGCTCGAGGATGCCCACCTTCTCGAGGCCGCCCACGAGCGAGAAGAGCGCGATGTAGAAGAGGATGGCGCGCCAGTCGAGCTCGGTCAGGATCGTCTCGAACTCCGGCTTGGGCCGGTGCCGGTACACGATCTCCAGCGTGAGGACGAGGGCGAGGGCGCCGCTGAGCGCGATGAAGCCGAGCAGGACGTCCAGCACCTCCCGGAAGGCCATGGCCACCACGGTGGCCGCGAAGAAGCCGATGACGATGGTCGCGAAGCGCCGGTCGCGGATCGTGGAATCGATCCCGAGCTCGGTGAGGCTCTCCCCCACCCCCGTCCGTGCCACCGCCCGCTGCGTGCGGAACGCGTAGACGTACATGGCGGCGAGCGTGATGAGGAACGTGACCATCAGGATCGGGAAGGACGAGGGCCGCCCCTGGAACCAGATGAAGTCCATGAACTCGGCGCCCGACACGCTGTGCAGCATCTGCGGCGGCAGGTCGCCGAGCAGGAGGGCGGTGCCCATGAAATTGGCGCTGAAGCCGATCATCAGGACGACGGGGAGGAGCGGCATGCCGAGGTGCCGCGCGAGCGGGATGGCCACGGGCGCCATCATCAGGATGACCACCACGTTGTCGATGAACATGGAGAGCACGCCGGACAGGAAGGACAGGATCATCACCAGCCGGCCCGGACGCCCGCCCGACAGCCGCAGCGCGCGCGCGGCGAGCCACTCGGGAACGCCGGTCTTGCCGAAGTAGCCGGCGATGATCCAGATCGAGACCAGGATGGCCATGACGTTCCAGTCGACATAGAGGAACGCTTCGCGCTCCGTCATGATGCCGACCCACACCATGAGGCCCACCCCGAGGAGCGCGGCCACGGTGGTCTCGATGACGCCCGTCACCACGGCGGCGATGGTGGCGAGGAAGATGACGAGGGCGAGGGCGGTGGTCAGGTCCATGCAGCCTCCGGGCAACGGGTGGCGAAGGAGTCGGCGCTCTTGGGAGGCTGCGGCGGCTGGCCGGCGGCCGGGGGGTTACGCGGCCGCGGCGCGCCCGCGGCCGCGCCAGGCCGTGAGCAGGGGAAGCGCGAAGAACAGGAGGGCCACCGAGGTGATGACGGCCGCGATGGGGCTCCAGAAGAAGATCGCGAACGAGCCCTGGGACATGATCAGGCTCTGGCGCAGCGCGTTCTCCGCGAGGTCGCCCAGCACGAGCGCGAGCACGAGCGGCGCCAGCGGGTAGTCGAGCTTCTTGAACACGTAGCCAATCACGCCGAAGATCAGCATGTACCAGATGTCAATCATGCTGTTGTGCACGGCGTAGGAGCCGATGGCACACACGACGACGATGAGCGGGGTGAGGATCGCGAAGGGAATGCGCAGGATGGCCGCGAAGAAGGGCACGAAGAGCAGCACCATCAGCACGCCGATGATGTTGCCCGTGTACATGCTCGCGATGAGGCCCCAGACGAAATCGGGGTTCTCGATGAACAGCATCGGTCCCGGCTGCAAGCCCCAGATGATGAGCCCGCCCAGCATGACCGCCGCCGTGGGCGAGCCCGGGATCCCGAGCGTGATCATGGGCAGCATGGCGGCCACGCCCGCCGCATGCGCCGCCGTCTCCGGCGCCACGATGCCCTCGATCTCGCCCTTGCCGAACCGCTCCGGGTGCCTGGAGAAGCGCTTGGCGAAGGCGTAGCTCATGAAGGAGGCCGGGGTCGCTCCCCCCGGCTTGAATCCCATCCAGAACCCGATGAAGGAGCCGCGCACGAACGTCCGCCAGTAGCGGGGCAGGATCTTCCAGGTGTCCAGCACCACGCGCGGATTGATCGTGGTGCGGGCGCCGTGGAAGCGCAGTCCCTCTTCCACCGAGAGGAGGATCTCGCCGATGCCGAAGAGACCGATGACGGCGACGATGAAGTCAAAGCCCTTCATGAGGTCCGTGACGCCAAACGTCAGCCGCAGCTGGCCGGTGACGATATCGAGCCCGACGCTGGCGAGGATGAACCCGAGCGCGATCGACACCATGGACTTGAGCGGATTCCCCCCTCCGAGGCCGACGAAGCTGGAGAACGTCAGCAGTTGAATGGCGAAGAACTCGGGTGGCCCGAACTTGAGCGCGATCTCGGCCAGGATGGGCGCGAACAACGTGATGAGGATGATCGAGAAGAAGGCGCCCACGAACGACGAGGTGAAGGCGGCCGTGAGCGCCTGGCCCCCCTGCCCGTTGCGCGCCATCGGATAGCCGTCGAAGGTGGTGGCCACCGACCACGGTTCGCCCGGGATGTTGAAGAGCACGGAGGTGATGGCGCCCCCGAACAGCGCCCCCCAGTAGATGGACGTCAACAAGATGATGGCGGAGGTGGGTGGCATCGTGAAGGTGAGCGGGAGCAGGATGGCCACGCCGTTGGCGCCCCCGAGCCCCGGCAACACGCCGATGATGGTGCCGAGGGTGATGCCGACCACCGCGATGAACAGGTTGTATGGCGTCAACGCCACCTGGAAGCCGAGGAAAAGGTTCTCCAGTCCCATCCGTCAGTAGCCCAGCCATGCCTCGAGCGGGCCCTTGGGCATGGGCACCAGGAACCACGTCTCGAAGATGAAGAAGGTGGCGATGGGGACGGCCACGGAGATAACCACCACCGCCGTCCACGCGTGGTGGCCGATCCAGCGCATGTAGAAGCCGATGTAGACGGCGGCCGCCACGTAGAGCCCGGTGACCTGCATGAGCAGCACCATGGCCACCGCCGGCCACAGCACCGTGAGGACGGGACGGGCCTGCGCTCGCGTGGCGAAGGGCCGGGGCGAGCTCCGCCACGCCGCCTGCGCCAGGATGACGGCGCAGGTGGCCACCATGATGAGCGCGAGCCAGAAGGGGAAAAAACCGCTGCGGGGTCCGTCGGTGCCCCAGCCGATGCCGAGCCGGACGGCGTCGTAGAGGACGACGCCGCCCAGCAGCATCAGCACCGAGGCGGTGACGATATCGGCCGTCCGCATCTACTTCTTGAGCAGCCCGCCCTTCGTCATCAGGTCCTTGTGCAGCTGCTCGGCGCCTTCCACCCACTTCACGTATTCCGGTCCCGTCAGGAAGGCGGGCTTCAGCGCGCCCTTGGTGATGTAGTCCTTGAACTCCGGCGTCTCCGAGACCTTCTTCAGGAAGCCGATGTACCAGTCCACCGCCTCCGTGGGCATGTCGGGGGGGCCGAAGATCCCCCGCAGCATGTTGTAGGAGATGTCGGCGCCGAGCGCTTCCTTGATGGTGGGGATCTCCTTCCAGTCGCCGTCCGGAATGCGCTCGGGATCGAAGACGGCGAGCGGCCGCACCCGCTTCGCCCGCCAGTGACTCACGCACTCGGCGGGGTTGTTGACGGTGGAGTCGACGTGCTTGCCCACGAGGTTCACGCACACCTCGCCGCCGCCCTTGAAGGGCACGTAGGTGAACTTCACGCCCTGGGTCTGCTCGAGCAGGATGGTGATGATCTGGTCCTCCTGCGCGGAGCCCGTGCCCGCCATCCTGGCGGTGCCGTTCTTCTCCTTCGCGAGCGAGATGTACTCCTTGGCCGTCATGGCCGGCGAGTCCACGTTCACCCACAGGATGAAGCGGTCGAGCGCCAGGCGCGCCACCGGAGTAAGGTCCCGCCAGTTGAAGGGCACGCCCGTGTGCAGCGGCGTCGTGAAGAGGTTGGAGAGCGTGATGATGATGGTGTGGGCGTCGCCCTTCTTGCCCTTGACGTGCAGGAAGCCCTCCGCGCCCGCGCCCCCCGACTTGTTGACGACGATGATGGGCCGCGGCGTGAGCTTGTGCTTCTCGGCGATCCCCGCGATGAGGCGCGCCATCTGGTCCGCGCCGCCGCCGGTCCCGGCGGGAATCACGAACTCGATGGGCTTGGTGGGCTCCCAGGCCGCGTCGACGGCCGCGGGCACCGGCAGCAGCACCGAGAGCACGAGGGCGAGCGAGCCGAAGCGAGTGATCAATGGCATCATGGGCCTCCTCTCATCGTTGTGCGATGTGCCCGCGCAATCGCGGAACGACTGCGGAAGTTCCCCACCCAGGGCGCGGGCCCGGTGAGGACCGCAAAACAGAGTGGGGGGGGGGGGGGGGGGGGGGGGG
>JBBDXO010000261.1:11587-13249 GCA_040902295.1 Candidatus Rokuibacteriota bacterium
CCCCCCACGGATGATACGCGGAGCGGCGGTCAACGGTTCCCGGAAACTACTTCTTCACGCCGTGGGCGCCGTCGGCGCGCTTGAAGGGCACCACCCCGGGGATGTCCCACTTGTCCCACTGCTCGTCGACCTTGGCCTGGAAGTACGCCAGGTCCTCCTCCGTGAAGTGGGCGAAGCGTCCCTGCTTGAGCAGGTACTCGCGCACGGGCTTGCGGGCGCGGCCCTCCACGATCGCCTTCGTCTTGCCGTAGTACCTGACCTCGCCGTCCTCCACCTCGTAGAGGGGGAAGATGCCCGTCTCGATGGCGAGCTCGCCCAGCTCGTGCGAGAGCATGGGGTCGTAGTCCCACCCCTTCGGGCAGGGATCGAGGGAATGGATGAAGGTGGGGCCGCCGATGGTGAGGGCGCGGCGCACCTTGTTCATCATCTCCACCGCATAGGACGGGCACACCGTGGCCACGTAGCGGCACTCGGGGTGGCCCGCCGCCATCATGCCCGCCATGTTCTTCTTCCAGCGCGTGTGCATGAGCCGCTTCACCTTCCCGGGAGGGCTGAAGGTGGTGTTGGCGCCGTACGGGGTGGAGCCGGAGAGCTGGATGTCGGTGTTGGCGTACGACTCGTTGTCGTAGAGCAGGATGAGCGAGTTGTACTCCTTGTGGGTGAGGGTGGCCGAGATGGCGCCCAGCCCCATGTCGGCGCCGCCGCCGTCGCCGCAGAAGGCGATGACGTTGATGGGCTCCGCCTTCATCTTGCCCTTCTTCATGAGCGCCTTGAGGCCGGCCGCGGTCCCGAGCGCGGCGGAGCCCGACGACCCGAGCTGGGTGTGCATCCACGGCACCACCCACGGCGTCGTGTAGTACGTCGTGTTGGCGACGTACATGCAGCCCGTCGATCCGAGCACGATCGTGCGCGGGCCCGACGCCTTCACCATGAGCTTCATGACGAGCGCCGACTCGCACCCCTGGCACGTGCGGTGCCCCGAGGTGAAATATTCCTCGATGGTGACCTTCTTGACGCCCTTGAAGGGCTCCAGGATCTGTGTCGCGTTGGTGAACGTCGCCTCGGCCATGGCTGTGCTCTCCTATTCTCTGACGCCGAGCCAGTGGGTCTTCGCGTCGGACTTGCCGGCCTTCGCCGCCGCGAAGCACTGATCGGTCGCCTTGTGCACGTCGGGCAGGGTCACTTCGCGTCCACCGAGGCCGCAGATGAAGCTGAGCAGCGGCGGTCGCTTGGGCGCGTTGTACATGGCCGCCCGGATCTCGTTGGCCACCACGCCCGAGTTGAAGGGGGAGCCGAAGGAGTAGTCGCGGTCGATGACGCCGATGGCCTGCGCGTTGGTGAGCGCCGCCACCAGCTTCTCCGTCGGGAAGGGCCGGAACCACCGCAGGCGGAGCAGGCCCACCTTCTTGCCCTTGGCGCGCATCTCCCGGATGGCCACCTTGATGGGCAGCGAGATGGTGCCCATGCCCACGAGGACGACTTCCGCGTCCTCCATCATGTACTCCTCGAACCACGGGTTCTCGGGGCCGCGGCCGAAGACCTTGCGGAAGTCGGCGTACGCCTCCTCGATGACGGTGGTGGCGCGCTTCATCGCCTCGTCGTTCTGGCGCCGGATCTCGATGACCCAGTCCTCGTTGGCCTGGGGCGCCACCGTGATGGGGT
>JBBDXO010000262.1:0-13131 GCA_040902295.1 Candidatus Rokuibacteriota bacterium
CCACCCCCACGCCCACCCGGAGCGAGACGCGGCCGCCCGTGATCACGCGGGACAGCAGATCGCGGCCGAGGGCGTCGGTGCCGAAGGGGTGACTGCGGCCCGGCGGCTCCAGGGTGGCCCCGGTGCCGCTCGCCACGTCGTGCGGATCGTGCGGCACCAGCAGCGGCGCCAGCAGCGAGACGAGGGCGAAGAGGGCCACGAGCGAGGCGCCCGCCAGGAGGCCCCGGTGACGGCGCGGATCAACGCTCGCCACGGCGCGTCCGGGGATCGATGGCGAGGTAGGCGAGGTCGACGATGAGGTTGCCGAGGACGTAGACGAGGGCGAAGAGGAGCACAGCACCCATCACGACGGGCACGTCGCGCTGGCCCACGGCCGACACCAGCAGCCGGCCCACGCCCGGCCAGGCGAACACCGTCTCCGTGAGCGGGGCGCCGACGAGGAGGTCCGCGAGACCGATGCCGATGACGGTGACCACGGGAATGAGCGCGTTGCGGAGCGCGTGCTTGAAGAGCACCACGCGCTCGGAGAGCCCCTTGGCCCGCGCCACGCCCACGTAATCCTGCCGGATGACCTCGAGCAGGCTGGAGCGGGTCATGCGGGCGACCGTCCCCGTGTGCAGGGCGCCCAGGGTGAGGGCGGGCAGCACCAGGTGGGCGAGCGAGCCGTTGCCGTAGCCGGAGACGGGCAGCCAGCCCAGCGTGACCGCGAACAGCAGCGCCAGCATCATGCCGAGCCAGAACACGGGCGTGGAGATGCCGAGGACGGCGGCGCCCATCACGATGTGATCGAGGGCCGTGCCCGCGCGCGCGGCGGCCAGCGCGCCCATGCCGACGCCGGCCACCACCGCGATGAGCGTGGCCGCGAGGGCGAGGCGCGCGGTGGCAGGCAGGCGCTCGAGGATGACGTCGAGCACCGGCCGCTGCTCGCGGAACGACTGGCCGAGGTCCGCCCTCGCCAGCCGCCCCAGCCACGTCAGGTATTGCACGGGCAGCGGCCGGTCGAGCGCGTACTCGCGGCGAAGCTGGGCGAGCACCTCGGGGTCGGCGCGCTGGCCCATCGCCGCCCGCGCGGGATCGCCGAGCGCGAGCGCGTTGAGCGTGAAGACGAGGAGCGTGATGCCGAACACCACGGGCACAAGGGCGGCCACGCGACCGAGCAGCGGTCGGGCCAGGTCAGCGAGCACGTGCTACCGGTCGAGCCAGACTTTACGGAGCGGGGACATGAACTCCGGGGCCGTGGACTGCGCGGAGCGCTCGAGCCCTTTCACGTACGGCTTGATGAGCGCGCGGCTCGCGTAATGGTAAAGGGAGATCCACGCCGCATCGTCCACGATGATCTGCTCCGCCTGCGCGTAGCGCTCCCAGCGGGGGGGGCCGCTCGCCATGGTGTCCGCCTCCTCGAGGAGCCGGTCGACCGTGGGATTACGGTAGCGTGAGGTGTTGCCCGCCACGCCCGCGTTGCGCGAGTGGAAGAGCACGGTCAGGAAGTTCTCGGGATCGGGATAGTCCGCGATCCATCCCTGCCTGAAGAGGGGGGCGCCCCCCGCGTCGACAACCTTGATATGGGCGGCCCAGTCGAGCCGCCGCAGCTCCAGCGCGATGCCGAGCTCCCTGAGCTGCGCCTGCAGCACCTCCGCGATGCGCTGGTTGGCGTCGCTCGTGTTGAAGTGATAGGTCACCGCGGGCAGGCCCTTGCCGCCGGGGAAGCCGGCCTCCGTGAGGAGCGCGCGGGCCCGATCGCGGTCGAACGCCAGGCGCGTGACCCCCGGCGCGTAGCCCGGCACCGCGGGGGGCAGGATGCCGCGCGCCGGTTGCACGCAGCCTTCCAGCAGGCGGTTGACGATGATCGAGGGATCGACGGCGTGCGCGACCGCGCGCCGCACGCGCGCGTCGGTGAAGGGGGCGCGCTCGACGTTGAAGCGCAGCCCGTGCGTGCCGAGGGTGGGCCAGATGGCGACCTCGCCCTTGAGCCGGGGATCGGCCTGCACCGAGCGGCAGCGGCCGGTGGGGATGTCGGTGTACTCGAGCTCCCCCGCCAGGTACTCGTTGAAGCGGGTGATCTCGGCGGGAATGATGCGGAAGACCACGCGGTCGAGGTGAGCGGGGCCGCGGAAGTGGTCGGCAAAGCGCTCGACGACGACCTGGTCGTCGCGCCGCCACGACACGAAGCGGAAGGCGCCCGTGCCCACGGGCCGGCTCGCGAAGGCCGGCTTGTCCGCCTCCTCGCTCGGCACCACGGAGGCGGCGTCGTAGGCGATCAGGTGCAGGAAGGGCGCGAACGGCTGGTCGAGGCGGACCTCGACGGTGAGGTCGTCCACCACGCGCACGCCCGTGATCTGCCGTGCGGTGCCCTTGATGAAGTCGCGGGCGCCGGTGATCTTCTCGAAGACCCAGGGACGCTTGCCCCGGGCCGCCCGCTCGAACGAGTACTTGACGTCCGCCGCCTTCATCTCGCGCCCGTTGTGGAACTTCACGCCCGGCCGCAGCACGAACGTGTACAGGCGCTGGTCGGCTCCCACCGTCCAGCTGCGCGCGAGCGCCGGCACGGGCTTGAGGTGCTCGTCCAGCTCCAGCAGCGCGTCGAAGATCTGACGGATCACGCCCGACGAGGTGAGGTCGGTGGCGTCCCGGGGATCGAGGGTGGGCGGATCGGCGCTGAAGACGGCCCGCAGCGTCCCCCCCGGCCTCGCCGGCGACTGGCCGATGGCCGGCGTGGCGACGGCCGCCGCCAGGACGGCGGCGAGCAGCCACGCCCGTCTCACGGGGTGGCCCCGGCGGGGGCATCGAGACTCACGGTGCTGAGGCGGTGGAAGCCCGTGGGGTGCAACCGCAGATTGCGGACCTCGGGGCGCGCGACGCCCCAGAGCAGGCGCACGTACACCGGGATCCACGGCACTTCGTCGGCCAGGATGCCCTGCGCCCTCTTGTAGAGGCGCGCGCGCTCCGTCCGGTTGGCGAGCTGGCTGGCGCGGATCAGCACGTCGTCGAGGCGGGCATCGCGATAGAACGAGAAGTTGAGCGCGCGCGCGCCCTTCGTCGCACCCTCGCTGGTCGACAGGGGGAACAGGAACAGGTGCGGGTCGCCGCCCGCCACCGCGCCCTCGACGAGGGACATCTCGTGCTCCCCCTCCTGCAGCGCCGTCCGTATCGCGGACGCGGGCTCGAGCCGGACCGCGATCGGAATGTCGGCGGCGCCCAGCATGAGTTTCACGGCCTCCGCGAGCCTGGGCACGTCGACGCCGGCCGTGTCGTTCGCCGCGACCATCGTGGGCCGTTCGCCCTTCGGCCAGCCACCGTCCCGCAGCAGCGCCTTCACCGCATTGCGCGTGCCGCCGAGGACGGGGCTGCCCTCACGCCGTGCCCACACGCCGACGGGCAGGAAGGAGGGCAGCGGCACCGCGGCGCGGTCGAGCGCGACGCTGAGCACGGCGGGGTCGAGCGCGCCCGCCACCGCCTGACGCAGCTTCTTGCGCTTGAAGGGCTCCTTCTCCGTCTGGAAGGCGAGGTAGCCGACGCGCGTGCCCGGCGTCGACAGCGCCCCCGCCCCGCGCCGCGGCGGCGCCGGCGGAAACCAGATGTCCAGCGTGCGGGCGTCGAACTCCGCCTCCGCGTGATCGTCGCCGGCGACGTCGAGGAAGACGATGCGCTCCGTGCGCGGGTGCCCCGTCCAGTGCCCGGGCGCAGCTTCCAGCGCCATGCGGCCGGGGGAAGCGTCCACGACGCGGTAGGGTCCCGTCCCCACCAGTCGCGGGGTGCCGTCCGACGCCGTGACGGTGCGGGCGATGGAGAGCCCGGGGTGCGCCAGGATCGTCAGGAGCGGCGCGTACGGCTGCACCAGCACGATGTGCAGCGTGCGCGCATCCGAGGCGCGCACCTCGCGGATCACCCCCGGGGTGCCGCGCAGCAGCGCGGCCCACACCGGGGAGGGGGCCGCCACCGGCGCCTGGACCTGCCGCTCGAAGCTGGCGGCCGCCTCGCCCGCCGTGAGCGGGCTGCCATCGTGGAAGCGCACGCCGTCGCGGAGCACGAACGACCACACGAGACCGTCACGGGAGACCGACCAGCGCAGGGCGAGCGAGGGCTCGACGTCGGTCGAGCCCTCGCGGTAGGCCACCAGCGTGTCGAAGACCTGGCGGGAGATGAGCGCGCCGGCACCGTCGAGGGCGGCCGAGGGGTCGAGGGTGGCGGGCACAGCGAGCACGCCCACCCGAAGCTCCTTCCTGAACTGGGCAGACACGTCACCGCTCCACGCGAAAACGACGGCCAGAAGGAGTACAGCGCGCAGCACCGTCCGGGCGAGCATCATCATCTTTATACGTGGAACCCCCCACGCACGCTAGACGTTTCGAAGCCGATCGATGATGACGTTGTGCGGTACAGAACTTGCTGATTGCAGCGGTGCGAGGAGACGTGGCCGGGTGCGGGGGAAACGGAGACCGAATTTCACCGCTGGGAACGAGGATAAGGACCTGACAACCTTGACTTTCTTTTTTACAGCCGCCTATACTCGGCCAGGAGCAGAAATGCTCGAGAACGAGCGGCGCACAAGGGGTCAAGAGAGAAGGGATGGGCTATGAAGGAGTTCGACAAGAAGAGTAGCCCGAATCGCGAAGGCTTCTCGAAGTTCCTCCCCGCCTCCATGTCGGACACGAGCACGCGCCGTCGTCTCACGGAGTACGAAATCCAGGTGCAGGATCTTCAGGCCTACGTGCGCTCGCTGGAAGCGGAGACGGTGCACCTGCGCAAGAAGCTCGAGGACACGCCGAAGGACTTCATGGTCCTCGAGAACAAGCTGCGCGAGGCCAATCGCCAGCTCGTGCAGGCGTTCAACCAGAACGAAAAGCTCGTGAACGCGCTCTACGAGGCGCGTGAGCAGATCACGTCGCTGAAGGAAGAGGTCGACAAGCTGTGCGCGCCGCCCTCGACCTACGGCGTCTACCTGTCGGTCAACGAGGACGGCACCGTGAACATCCTCGCCCAGGGCCGCAAGGTGAAGGTCAACCTGCATCCGGCCATCAAGGTGGAGATGATCAGGCCCGGCCAGGAGCTGGTGCTCAACGAGGGGCTCAACGTCGTGGAAGCGGCGGGGTACGAGATCCAGGGCGACGTCGTCATTCTCAAGGAGCAGCTCGACGACGAGCGCGCGGTGGTCACGCTGCGCGCGGACGAAGAGAAGGTCGGCATCATCGCCGATCCGCTCCGCCAGCTGCGCCTGAAGATCGGCGACCACCTGCTCATGGACGCGAAGTCCGGCTACCTGCTGGAGAAGCTGCCCAAGAGCGACGTGGAAGACCTGTCGCTCGAGGAGGTCCCCGACATCAGCTACAAGGACATCGGCGGACTCGGCGACCAGCTGGAGACGATCAAGGACGCGGTGGAGCTGCCGTACCTGTACGCCGACTACTACAAGGAGCACAAGCTCACGCCGCCCAAGGGCGTGCTGCTCTACGGCCCTCCCGGCTGCGGCAAGACCATGATCGCCAAGGCCATCGCCAACAACCTCGCCGAGAAGATCTCGGAGAAGCGCGGCGAGAAGATCAAGGGCTTCTTCCTCAACGTGAAGGGCCCCGAGCTGCTGAACAAGTACGTGGGAGAGACGGAGCGCAAGATCCGGGAGATCTTCGTGAAGGCCAAGGAAAAGGCCAACGAGGACGTGCCGGTGGTGGTGTTCTTCGACGAGATGGACGCCCTCTTCCGCACGCGCGGCACCGGCATCTCCTCGGACGTGGAGACCACCATCGTGCCGCAGCTCCTCGCCGAGATCGACGGCGTGGAGGGGCTCAAGAACGTCATCGTCATCGGCGCCTCCAACCGCCAGGACCTCATCGATCCCGCCATCCTGCGTCCGGGCCGGCTGGACGTGAAGATCAAGATCGAGCGGCCGGACCAGGCGGCGGCCAAGGACATCTTCAACAAGTACCTGACGACGGACATCCCCATCGCGGAGTCGGAGGTGCGCACGCACCGCGGCGATGCGCAGGCCGCCGTCGACGCCATGATCACGCAGACGATCGAGGCGATGTACAGCCTCAGCGAAGAGAACCGCTTCCTCGAGGTGACCTACGCCAACGGCGACAAGGAGGTCCTGTACTTCAAGGACTTCTCGTCGGGCGCGATGATCGAGTCCATCGTGCGGCGCGCCAAGAAGCTGGCCCTCAAGCGCTACATCAGCAAGGGCGAGAAGGGCATCCAGTCGGATGACCTCATGCTGGCGGTGCGTGAGGAGTTCAAGGAGAACGAAGACCTGCCGAATACCACGAACCCCGACGACTGGGCGAAGATCGCCGGCAAGAAGGGCGAGCGCATCGTCTACGTCAAGCCCCTCATGGGCGAGACGAAGGAGAAGCAGCGTAACGTCGAGCGCGTGGTGAACACCGGCCAGTACCTGTAAGGTGAAGCGAACGTCCTTGCCGCGCTGACGCGGCGGGGGGAAATGGGGGGGCGGTCGCGCCCCCCCATTGTTCCAATAGACGGCCTCCAGGCACAGCATCCAGAGGTAACTGAATGGCCATTCCCAAAGTCATGGGCATCGAGACCGAGTACGGGATCACGGTCAAGAACCAGCCCGACTTCAATCCGATCCTGTCCTCGCTCCTGCTCATCAACTCGTACGAGACGTACCGTTCCTCGCGCGTGCGATGGGACTACGAGGCGGAGAGCCCGCTGCGCGACGCGCGCGGCTTCGAGTACATGGAGGAGAAGGAAGGCACCTCGAAGGAAGAGTCGCGCCTGATCAACCTCATCCTCTCCAACGGCGCGCGCTTCTACGTGGACCACGCGCACCCGGAGTACTCCAGTCCCGAAACCCTGAATCCGAGAGATACCGTCATATGGGACAGGGCGGGAGAAAGAATCCTCAATCTCTCGAGGCAACGGGCGGAGGCGGTCTCACCCCCGGAGCAGCGCATCCTGATCTACAAGAACAACACCGATAACAAAGGCAACTCGTACGGCACCCACGAGAACTACCTCATGGACCGCAAGGTGCCATTCGCGCGCATCGTGCAGTACATGATGCCGTTCTTCGTCACGCGCCAGGTGTACACGGGCGCGGGCAAGGTCGGCTACGAGAACAACGCGGAGCCGTGCGACTACCAGATCTCCCAGCGCGCCGACTTCCTGGAGACGGAAGTGGGGCTGGAGACCATGCACTCGCGGCCCATCGTCAACACGCGCGACGAGCCCCACGCCGATCCCGAGAAATACCGCCGCCTGCACGTCATCGTGGGCGACGCCAACATGAGCGAGGTCTCCACCTGGCTGAAGATGGGCACCATGGCCATCGTGCTCAGCATGGTGGAGGACGACTTCATCGACCGCGACCTGTCCATCGACGGGCCCGTGGCCGCCTTCCGCAAGGTCTCGCGCGACCTCGCCTGCCGCGACACCATCAAGCTCAAGGACGGGCGCACCATCAGCGCCGTCGACCACCAGCGCGAGTTCCTCGCCTACGCCCACAAGTACTACCGCGACCGCGAGCACGATCCGTGGGTGAACGACATCATGGCGCGCTGGGAGGCCACCCTCGACAAGCTCGCCGACGATCCCCTGCAGCTCGGGCGCGAGCTGGACTGGGTCATCAAGCACCGGCTCATCACCAACTACGTCGGCAAGCACGACCTCGAGTGGAACGACTCGCGCGTGCAGATGATCGACCTCCAGTACCACGACATCCGCCCGGGCAAAGGGCTCTACTCGAAGCTGGAGGAGGCGGAGGCGGTGGAGCGGCTGGTCACGGACGACGAGATCTCCAAGGCCATCTACGATCCGCCCAAGGATACGCGCGCGTACTTCCGCGGCATGTGCCTGCAGCGCTACGCGGACGAGATCGTGTCCGCGAGCTGGGACTCCGTGATCTTCGACCTCAAGGAAGGGCCGCTGAAGAAGATCTTCATGCTCGAGCCCCTGCGCGGCACCGAGGCGCACGTCCGGCAACTCCTCACGGAGTCGCCCACCGCCGCCGACCTCTTGCGCAACATCTCCCGCTCCAGCGGGATGTGAGCTGATACGGAAAGCGAGAACGATGAACGACGAGCGCTGGCAGCACCTGATGGCCGACCGCAGCCCCAGCTTCGTGGACCTGCTCCGCCGCGCCTCACCGCACCTGCTCGGCACGCCCGCCGCCGCGGGCGACGCGCACGCGGACGTCCCCCACGGCACCACCGTGCTCGCCATGCGCTACCGCGACGGCGTGATCATGGCAGGCGACCGCCAGGCCACCGCCGGCTACCAGGTGGCCAGCCGCCGCATCGAGAAGATCTTCAAGGCGGACGACCTCTCCGGGGTCGGCATCGCGGGGGCGGCGGGCCCGGCCATGGAGATGGCCAAGCTCTTCCAGACGGAGCTCGAGCACTACGAGAAGGTGGAGGGCGACAACCTCTCCCTCGAGGGCAAGGCGAACAAGCTCGGCCAGATGATCCGCATGAACCTGCCCGCGGCCATGCAGGGGCTGGCGGTGGTGCCGATCTTCGCCGGCTTCGACGAAAAAGCCGGCCTCGGCCGTCTCTTCAAGTACGACATCACGGGCGGGCGCTACGAGGAGACCAACTACGACGCCCAGGGCAGCGGCTCCAAGGACGCCCGCGACTCGCTCAAGAAGCTGTGGAAGCGCGACATGGGGCGCGACGAGGCGCTGCGCGTGGCCCTGGAGGCGCTGATCGACGCCGCCGACGAAGACGTGGGCACGGGCGGCCCCGATCTCGTGCGTGGGATCTTTCCCACCGTGAAGACGATCACCCGCAGCGGCTTCGGCGACGTCCCCGAGGACGAGGTGAAGCGCACCTGCGAGGCCATCCTCTCCGATCGCACCCTGCACGGGACGGGGAGCTAGCCATGCCGCTGCCGTACTACGTCAGCCCCGAGCAGATGATGAAGGACAAGGCCGAGTATGCCCGCAAGGGCATCGCGCGCGGCCGGTCCATCGTGACCCTCGAGTACAAGGACGGCATCCTGCTCGTGGCCGAGAACCCGTCCACCCTGCTCCACAAGGTCTCGGAGATCTACGACCGCATCGCCTTCGCGGGCGTGGGCAAGTACAACGAGTTCGAAAATCTGAGGATCGTCGGCATCCGCCACGCCGACATCAAGGGCTACTCCTACAGCCGGGGCGACGTGACCGCCAAGGCCCTCGCCAACGCGTATTCCCAGGCCCTGGGCAACATCTTCACCCAGGACGTGAAGCCCTTCGAGGTGGAGGTGCTGGTGGCGGAGGTGGGGGACAGCAACAACGGGACCAAGAACGAGATCTACCATATCCTCTACGACGGCACCATCGAGGACGAGAAGAACTACGCGGCCATGGGCGGCCAGGCGGACGAGATCCGCCGCGTCCTGAAGGACCACTACAAGGAAGCCTTCGGCCTCGACGAGGCCCTGCAGCTCGGGGTCCGGGCCCTCACCGTGACCCAGAACAAGACCCTGAGCGAGCGCGATCTGGAAGTCGCCGTGCTGGACCGGACCAAGGAGCGGCGCAAGTTCCGCCGCATTCCCGCCGAGGCGCTCGCCCAACTGCTCGCCACGGCGAAGTGAGCCGTGCTACGCTGAGGTCAATGGAACCGCCGGTGCCGGTCCCTCCGTCCAGGTCATGAAGCGCCGCATCTTCGGCCTCGAGAACGAGTACGGTCTTACCTGCACCCTGAACGGCCAGCGCCGCCTCTCCCCGGACAACGTGGCCCGGTACCTGTTCGAGAAGGTGATCCCCGGCGCCCGCAACGCCAACGTGTTCCTCGAGAACGGCGCCCGTCTGTATCTCGACACCGGCTTTCATCCCGAGTACGCCACGCCCGAGTGCGACGACGTCAAGGAGCTCGTGATCCACGACAAGGCGGGCGAGCGCATCGTCGAGGACCTCCTGCACCAGGCCGAGAAGCGCCTGCGTGAGGACGGGATCTCCGGCAACATCCTGCTTTTCAAGAACAACACCGACTCCGCGGGCAACTCGTACGGCTGCCACGAGAACTACCTCGTCAGCCGCGACGTGTCGTTCCAGCGGCTGGCGGAAGCGCTCATCCCCTTCTTCGTGACCCGGCAGATCTTCGCGGGGGCGGGCAAGGTGCTGCAGACGCCGCGCGGCTTTCACTACTGCCTGAGCCAGCGCGCGCAGCACATCTGCCAGGAGATCTCGGGCGCGACCACCTCCTCGCGCTCCATCATCAACACGCGCGACGAGCCCCACGCCGACGCCGAGCGCTACCGCCGGCTGCACGTGATCGTCGGTGACTCGAACATGTCGGAGGTCGCCACCTACCTGAAGATCGGCACCACCGCCATCGTCCTGGACATGATCGAGGACGGCTTCTTCGATCGCGATTACTCGCTGCAGTCGCCGGTGCAGGCCATCCGCGACATCTCCCATGACCCCACCCTGCGCGAGACCATCAAGCTCAAGGACGGCCGCTCCCTCTCCGCCCTGCAGATGCAGAAGGAGTACCTGGAGTACGCCACCCGCTACGTGAACTCCATCGCGCCCGACTCCACCAGCAAGGAAGTGCTGGCGAAGTGGACGGACGTCATCGAGAAGCTGGAGTCCGATCCCATGCAGCTCGACCGCGAGCTGGACTGGGTGATCAAGCGGCAGTGGATCGAGAGCTACATGAGCCGCAACCGCCTGTCGTGGCGCGATCCGAAGATCTCGCTGATGGACCTGCAGTACCACGACATCCGGCCCGACCGGGGCGTGTACTACAAGCTGGCCGCGCGCGACATGGTGGACCGCATCACCGACGACGAGACGATCGAGCGCGCCAAGCACGAGCCCCCGCAGACGACCCGCGCCCGCCTGCGCGGCGAGTTCATCCGCCAGGCCAACCTCAAGGGCAAGGACTACCGGGTGGACTGGGTCTACCTGAAGCTGAATGACCCGGAGCGCGAGACGATCCTCTGCAAGGATCCCTTCCAGTCGCACGACGAGCGCGTCGAGCGGCTGATCCGCTCGTTCTAGCCCTCCACCACACCTCGCTGGTAGGTCCGCACCCCGCGCCACGCTACCCGCGGTGGTTGACGCCCCCGCGACGAAAATGGTAAATCTTTTCATACCGGCGGCGCCGGCCGACGCCTTTCGAGTCGAGGGTTTTCGCGGCATCCGCCGCGGCGCACAGAGTCGGCTCCCTTCGCGTGACGTGATGCGGACGTCGTGTCTGTCGAGCGTGGCGTTCATTCCCAAGGAGGAGGCAGTGATGCTGGGACGCAAGGAAGCTCCGAAGCCGGTCGCACCCGGGCAGACCAACGGCCATACGTCGAACCCCATCACGCTCCTCACCGTCGTCGGGGAGTCGGCCAAGATGGAAGGCAAGTTCGAGATCGCCGACTCCATCCAGATCGAGTGCGAGATCGGCGGCGAGCTCGTCGTGGGCGGCAAGCTCGTGATCGGGGAGAAGGGCGTCGTCAACGCCAACGTGCAGACGGTGGACGCCATCATCATGGGCCACTACGACGGCAACATGGTGGCCACCGGCAACGTCGAGATCACCGCCACCGGCCGCGTGAGCGGCAATATCCAGACCGACTCCCTCGTCATCTCCAAGGGCGGCTTCTTCAACGGCAACGTGACGAAGATCAACGAGGACGGCTCGCAGGGCGGCGCGCGCCCGGTCTACCTCATCGACGAGAAGCGCGCGGGCCAACAGACCGCGCAGCGGTAAGCGCGGGCCGCCCCGCCCCTCGCCATGTGGAAGCGAAACGGCAAAGCCGCCGCCGTCGTGAAGAGCAACGACCTCAGCGCGTTCATCGATGAGGCCTCGGAGATCGAGGGCAAGTACACGTTCAGCGGCACCGTCATGATCAACGGCAAGTTCAAGGGCGAGATCGTCTCCAACGACACGCTGATCGTGGGCGAGAAGGGCGTCATCCACGCCACCATCCGCGCCGGCATCGTGCTCATCAGCGGCGAGGTGGTCGGCAACGTGCTCGGCGGCGAGCGGGTGGAGCTGCGGGGCACGGCGCGGGTCTTCGGCGACGTGGAGGCCCCCGTCATCGTCGTCGAGGAAGGCGTGCTGTTCGAAGGCCATTGCCGGATGACCAAGAGCCGGCCCGTGGAAGCGGGCCCCGTCTCCCGCGACCTGTCCGTCGTCTCGCTCAAGCGCTAGCCGGGCTCGGAGGCACCTCCTTTGCACCCCGCCCACCTCGTGGTCACGCGTGCGCGCGAGCTCGAGATCGGCGAGGACGAGGCGTTCGAGCGCCGGTCCTTCACCGTGCAGCGGGCGGGGTGGGTGCTCATGGCGGCCCTCGTCGTCGCGGCGGCGGCCGGGCTGTTCGGATCGGGGCCGCTCGCGCGCGCGACGGCGGCCGCTCCCGGGGCCTTCACCATCGAGTACGAGCGACTCACGCGCTACCAGTCGCAGCAGACGCTGCACGTCCACCTCGAGCCCGCGGTCACCCGCAGCCGCGAAACGCGCCTGTGGGTCAACCGCGAGTTCCTCGACAGCTCCAGGATCGACACCGTGGTGCCGGCGCCGCTGCGCGTCGAGGGCCGGGCCGACCGGCTCGACTACGTGTTCCACATGGCCAGGCCTGGCGATCGGCTCGTCATCGCGTTCAACATCCAGGCGGAGCAGATCGGGCTCGTGGAGGGGCGCATCGGCGTCAACGACACCCACGAGCTGGCCTTCAGGCAGCTGGTGTACCCGTAGCCCCCCACATGGAGTCCGTCGTCCGTGCCGCCTGCATCTACGGGATCCTGCTGGTCCTCTTCCGCATCACGGGCAACCGCTCGCTGGGCCAGATCTCGACCTTCGACTTCGTCCTCCTGCTCATCATCTCGGAGGCGATCCAGAACGGCATGGTGGGCAACAGCTACTCGCTCACCAACGCGTTCGTGGTCGTCATCACCCTCGTCATCATCGACGTGGGGCTGTCGCTCATCAAGCAGCGCTCGCGCACCGTGGACAAATGGCTGGAGGGCACGCCCATCGTCATCGTGGACCGCGGCCGGCCGCTGCGCGACCGCATGGACCGGGCGCGGGTGGCCGAGGACGACGTCCTCACCGCCGCCCGCCTCCTGCACGGCCTCGAGCGCATGGAGGACGTCAAGTACGCCGTGGTCGAGCGGAGCGGCGAGATCTCCATCATCCCCCGTGATTGACCTCCATGGGGGCCTCGAAGGGCCCCCAAGCCCCCGCGCTCGGCAGCGCCCCC
>JBBDXO010000263.1:0-12952 GCA_040902295.1 Candidatus Rokuibacteriota bacterium
ACGAAGTTGTTCATGCCGCGGCGATCTTCGGTCACGGTGACCTCCGCCTTGGTGATGTTGCCGTTGCGGGACGAGATGGCGCCCGTGATCTCGGAGAGCAGGCCGGGGCGGTCCGTGCCGATGTACACCGCGATCCGGACGGGGCGCTTGGCGGGCTCCTCGACGTCCCACTCCACGTTGAGCAGGCGCTCGCGGTCGAGCACGCTCTTGACGACGGTGAGGCAGTCCCGCGCGTGCACGGTGAGCCCGCGGCCGCGCGTGATGAAGCCGACGATCTGGTCGCCCGGCACCGGGTTGCAGCACTTGGCGAAGCGCACGAGGAGATCGTCCACACCGCGGATGCGCACCCCCTGCTCCGTCCGCGGCCGCGTGCCGCCGGGCTTCGGACGCTCCACGGTGTCGAGGGTGGCCCCCGGCGCGAGCCGGTTCAGCAGCTGGTGGACGGAGCTCTTGCCGTAGCCGATGGCGGCGAGCACGTCATCGCCGGTGGGATAGCCGAGGTCGGCCGCCACCTTCACGAGGTCGTCGCCGCCGAGGAGGGCGCCGGGGTTGAGCCGGTACTTCTTGGCCTCCCGCTCGAACATCTCGCGGCCGAGCTCGATCGAGCGCGCCCGCTCCTCCACCTTCAGCCACTGGTTGATCTTGGTGCGCGCGCGGGTGGACCGGACGAACTTCAGCCAGTCGCGGCTGGGATGCTGGTTGGGCGAGGTGACGATCTCGACGATGTCCCCCTGCCGCAGCGTGTAGCGCAGGGGCACCAGCTTGCCGTTGACCTTGGCGCCCACGCAGTGCTCGCCCACCTTCGTGTGCACGGTGAAGGCGAAGTCGATGGGGGTGGAGCCCTCCGGCAGCGCCTTCACGTCGCCCTTGGGCGTGAAGACGTACACCTCGTCGGGGAAGAGATCGACGCGGACGGTGTCCATGAACTCGCGCGGGTCGTTCGTATCCTGCTGCGTCTCCATGAGCTGGCGCAGCCACACCAGCGACTCGTCGAGCTTGTCCTTGCCGGTCTTCTTCTCCTTGTAGAGCCAGTGGGCGGCGATGCCTTCCTCCGCGATGCGGTGCATCTCCCACGTGCGGATCTGGATCTCGATGGGGTCGCCCTTGGGACCGATCACCGTCGTGTGCAGCGACTGGTACATGTTGACCTTCGGCATGGCGACGAAGTCCTTGAAGCGTCCCGGCACCGGCTTCCACAGCGAGTGGATGACGCCGAGGGCGCCGTAGCAGTCGCGCACCGACTCCACGATCACGCGCACGGCGGTGAGGTCGTAGATCTCGTCGAACTCGCGCCCCTGGTCGTGCATCTTCTTCCAGATCGAGAAGAAGTGCTTGGGCCGCCCCCGGATCTGCGACTCCACGCCCACCTCCGAGAGCTTGCGCTCGAGGATGGCGATGACGTGGTTGATGTCCGCCTCGCGCTCGAGCCTCCGCTTGGCCACCCGCTTCTGCAGATCGACGTAGGCGTCGGGCGACATCGTGCGCAGGGCCAGGTCTTCCAGCTCCGCCTTCACCTTCGCCATGCCGAGGCGGTGCGCGAGGGGGGCGTAGATGTCGAGCGTCTCCTGGGCGATCTTCCTCGCCTTGTCGGAGGCGAGGTAGTCGAGGGTGCGCATGTTGTGCAGGCGGTCGGCGAGCTTGATCATGAGCACGCGCAGGTCGCGCGCCATCGCCACCAGCATCTTGCGGAAGTTCTCCGCCTGTCTCTCCTCCCGGGAAGAAAAGGCGAGCTTGCCGATCTTGGTGACGCCGTCCACGAGGTCGGCGATCTCCTTGCCGAACTCGCGCTCGAGGTCCGCCTTGGTGGCGCCGGTGTCCTCGAGCACGTCGTGGAGCAGGCCCGCCGTCACCGTGGTGACGTCCATCTTGAAGTTGACGAGGAGCCCGGCCACTTCGAGGGGGTGGGAGAGGTACGGCTCGCCGGAGGCGCGCTGCTGGCCCTTGTGCGAAACCTCAGAGAACCGGTATGCGCGCTGGACCAGGTCCAGGTCAGCGCCCGGTTGGTACTTGGGGATCTCCTCTATCAGACTCTGTAGCTGGGTCACGAAGCGTCAACCTCAGTGTAATCATACGATGGTACGCGGGCTTCATGCTTTTGCCACCGCTTTTTTCCTCGCCCGCATGCGCCCTTCCACGTACGTCGTCCAGTCCACGATGAGGGCGCCCGCGATGTAGATCGTCGAGTACGTGCCCGTGATGACTCCGATGAAGAGGGCGAAGGCGAAGTCCTCGAGGACCTTGCCGCCGAAGAAGAGCAGGATGCCGGCGGCGAAGAACGTGGTGAGGGCGGTGAGCACGGTGCGGGAGAGCGTCTGGTTGATGGCGGTGTTGATCTGCTGCGCGAAGGTCAGCCCCTTGGAGGCGCCCAGCTTGCCGCGGTTCTCGCGCAGGCGGTCGTAGGCCACGATGGTGTCGTTGACCGAGTAGCCGATGATGGTGAGGATGGCCGCCAGCACGGGCAGCGAGAACTCGCGGTTGGTGAGTGACAGCGCGCCCACCGAGACGAGCACGTCGTGCACCACCGCGATGACGGCGGCCACGCCGCCCTTGAGGTCGAACCGGATCGCGATGTAGAGCAGGATGCCCACCACCCCCGCCATCACCGCGTACAGCGCCTGCAGCTGCAGGTCGCGCCCCACCTGGGGGCCGACGAACTCGACGCGGCGGATCTCGTAGGCGCCCAGGCTCGAGGCCGAGTTGAGGGCGGCCTGCACACGCTTGCTGACCTCCTCCGGGCCCGCCGGCTGCGCGGACAGGGGCAGGCGCAGGATGTACTCGTGCGCGTCGCCGAACTCCTGGATGACCGCCTCGCCGAGCTGCGTGGCGGCCAGCGCGCTGCGCACGGCGGCCACGGTGGGCGCCTGCGCGAAGCGGACCTGCACGAGGGTGCCCCCCGCGAAGTCCACGTCGTAGTGCAGCCCGCCCTTGACCACGAGCGAGACGAGGCCGATGGCGATGAAGATGGCCGACACCACGTAGGCGTACCGGCGCTTGCCGATGAAGTCGTAGCTGGGAGTCCGGAAGAGCCGCATCATATCGAGATCGTCTGCACCTTGCGGCGGCCCATGTACATCATGTCGAAGAGCAGCCGCGTGAAGAAGACGGCGGTGAAGAGGCTGGCCGTGAGCCCCACGAAGAGCGAGACGGCGAAGCCCTTCACGGGGCCGGTGCCGAAGTTGTAGAGAATGGCCGCCGTCACGAGGACGGTGACGTGGGTGTCGATGATGGTGCGGAAGGCCCGGCTGAAGCCGGCCTCCACGGCGGAGCGGGGCGACTTGCCCACGCCCAGCTCTTCCCGGATGCGCTCGAAGATGAGCACGTTGGTATCCACGGCCATGCCGATGGTGAGGGCGATGCCGGCGATGCCGGGCAGCGTGAGGGTGGCGTCGAAGGCCGCCATGGCCGCGAGCAGGATGAGCAGGTTGAGCGCGAGCGCGATGTCCGCGATGAGCCCGGCCAGGCGGTAGTAGACGAGCATGAAGATGAACACGAGGGCGGCGGAGGCGGTGATGGCGATCAATCCCTGCCGGATGGAGTCCGCGCCGAGCGACGGACCCACCGTGCGCTCCTCGAGGATGGTCACGGGAGCGGGCAGCGCGCCCGCGCGCAGCACGATGGCGAGATCCCGGGCCTCCTCCACGGAGAACTGCCCCGTGATCACGGCGCGCCCGCCCGGGATCCGCTCGTTGATGCGGGGCGCGGAGTAGAGATTGCCGTCGAGGATGATGGCGAGCTGCCGGCCCACGTTCTGCTCCGTGAGCTCGCCGAACACGCGCGTGCCGGTGGGCGTGAACTCGATGGACACCTGCCAGTTGCCCTGCGAGTTGGGATCCGCCTGCACCTCCGCCCGGGTGAGCTCGGCGCCCGTGAGGAGGGCGCGCGTGCCGACCACGTGGGGCACCTTGCGCTCGACGTTGGTCTCCTTGTCGACGCGGCGCTGGTAGACGACCTCCGTCCCCTCGGGCGCGCGGCCCTGCGCGACGTCGTCGGGAGACACGCGGGCGTCCACGAGCTTGAACTCGAGCAGCGCCGTCTTGCCGATGAGGGATTTCGCGCGGTCAGGGTCCTTCACGCCGGGGAGCTGGATCAGGATCCGGTCCTCGCCCTGGCGGGTGATGGTCGGCTCCGTCACCCCGAACTGGTCGACGCGGTTGCGGATGGTCTCGAGCCCCTGCCGGACGGAGAAGTCCTCGACACGGCGCTGCTCGGCGCCGGTCATGGCCACCGTGAAGCGGCCCGCCGCCTGATCCTGGTTGCGCAGCTCCCAGGCGTCGCCGAACTCGTTGACGACGGTGAGAGCGTCGTTCCACGTCTGCGGCGAGGCGAGCTCGACCACGAAGGCGGCGGGGCCCTCGCGCGCGACGCGCCGGATGCCCACCCCTTTGCGCTCGAGGGCGTTCTTGAAGTCTTCCGCCACGCGGTCCGTCTGGCTCGCCACCGCCTTGGCCGTTTCCACGCCCAGCACGAGGTGGATGCCGCCCTGCAGATCGAGGCCGAGATTGATCGCCGTCTTCAGCGGGTAGAGGAACCAGAGCGAGGCGAGCACGACGACGACGACGATCGAGATCCGTACCCACAGATTCCTACGCATCCTTGTCGCTCTGGACCTCCACCACGCGGCCGATGGCGGCGCGGTCGAATTCGAGCTTCACCTGGTCGCCCACCCGCAGCGTCACCGTCTGCTCGGTGAGGCCGGTGATGGTGCCGTGCAGGCCGCTCGTCGTGACCACGCGATCGCCGCGCCTGACGGCGGCGAGCATCCGCTCGCGCTCCTGCTTCTGCTTCTGCTGGGGCCGGATCATGAGGAAGTAGAAGATGGCGAACATCGCGCCGAACATGACGAGCGTCGGCAGCGTCTGCGACATACCTCCCCCGCCCCCACCCGGGGAGGAGCCCATGGCGTAGGCCACATCGGCGGCGTAGGCGACGTTCATGCGGGCTCAAGCCTCCGTGCGTGGGATGTGATCGGCGGCGACATCGGGCAAAACCTCAGCGGATGATACTGCATAACGCGAGAAAAAGCGCGTGCGGAATGGCTCGAACGCGCGCTCGCTGATCGCCTGCCGCATGGCCGCCATGAGCCCGACGAAGAAGTGAACGTTGTGCAGCGAGAGCAGGCGGTAGGCGAGCAGCTCGCCCGCCATGAAGAGGTGGCGGAGGTAGGCGCGCGAGAAGGTGCGGCACGTCTCGCACGCGCAGCCGGCGTCGAGCGGCGCCGGATCGCGCGTGTAGCGCGCCTGCTTGATGCTGAGCGGCCCCTGCGACGTGAAGGCCTGGCCGTTGCGCGCGTTGCGCGTGGGCAGCACGCAGTCGAACATGTCCACCCCGCGCGCGACGCATTCCACGAGGTCCTCGGGCTTGCCCACGCCCATCAGGTAGCGCGGGCGGTCGCGCGGCAGCCGCGCCGCCACGCCTTCCGTGAGCGTGAGCATCTCGGGCTTCGGCTCCCCCACCGCCATGCCGCCGATGGCGTAGCCGTCGAAGCCGAGCGCCACCGTCTCCTCCACCGCGCGCGCGCGGAGATCCACGTGGCTGCCTCCCTGCACGATGCCGAAGAGCGCCGGGCGCGCCGAGCCCTCACGCGCATGGTGCGCCTGCAGCGAGCGCCGCGCCCAGCGCAGCGTGAGCGCCAGCGAGCGCTCGGTGGCCTCCCGTCCGGCGGGATAGGCCAGGCACTCGTCGAGGGGATGGATGATGTCGGCGCCGAGGGCGTGCTGGATCTCGATGGCCCCCTCCGGCGACAGCAGGTGCAGGTCGCCGTTCACCGGCGAGCGAAAGCGCACACCCTCCTCGGTGACCGTGCGCAGCTTGGCGAGGCTGAAGACCTGGAAGCCGCCCGAATCGGTGAGGATGGCGCGCGGCCAGCTCATGAAGCGGTGCAGCCCGCCCAGCTCGCGGATCAGCTCGTGGCCCGGCCGCAGCATCAGGTGGTACGTGTTGCCCAGGATCACGGCGGCGCCCGCCTGCTCCAGATCGCCGGGGGTCAGGCTCTTCACCGTGGCCAGCGTGCCCACCGGCATGAACACGGGGGTCTCGATGACGCCGTGGCCCGTCGTCAGGCGCCCGCGGCGGGCGGCGCCGTCGGTGGCGAGCAGCGCGAAGGTGAGCGCGCTCACAGGATGAGCATGGCGTCACCGTAGGAGTAGAAGCGGTAGCCCGCGCGCACCGCGTGCGCGTAGGCGGCCAGGATACGCTCGCGGCCCGCGAAGGCGGCGGCGAGGACGAGCAGGGTCGTGCGGGGCAGATGGAAGTTGGTGACGAGGCCGTCCACGACGCGAAAGCGATGACCGGGCGTGATGAACGTCTCCGCGGCGCCGTCCATCGCGCGCACGCCGGCGCCGTCGGCGGCGCTCTCGAGCGTTCGCGTGGCGGTGGTGCCCACCGCGATCACGCGGCGGCCCTCCGTCCTCGCCGCCGTCACCGCGCGCGCCGTGGCCTCCGGCACCATCGCCCGCTCGGCGGGCAGCACGTGGGCCTCCACCACCGGATGGTTCATGGGGCGAAAGGTCGCCGGCCCCACGTGCAGGGTGAGGGCGTGCACCTCGATCCCGCGCGCGCGCAGGCGGCCCATGAGGCCCGGCGTGAAATGCAGGCCCGCCGTGGGCGCCGCGATCGAGCCCGGCACGCGGGCGTACACCGTCTGGTAGCGCTCGCCGTCCTCGGGCCCCGGCTTGTCGTGGCGCGTGATGTAGGGCGGCAGCGGCACCACCCCGTGCGCCGCCATCACCGCCTCCACCGTGCCGCCGCCGATGCACTCGAGCAGGCGCGTGCCGTCGGCCTCCACGCCGGTCACGCGCAGCCGCGCGCCGCCCTCTCCTCCCACGCGCAGCACGGCGCCGGGCCGGCAGCGGCGGCCCGGCTTCACCATCGAGCGCCACCGTCCCTCCTCCGCGGGCTCGACGAAGAGCAGCTCCACGAGCGCGCCGGAGTCGGCGGCCTGGGCCATGACGCGGGCGGGGATGACGCGCGAGTCATTCACCACGAGACAATCGCCCGCTCGCAGCAGGTCGGGCAGGTCGGCGAAGGTGCGATCCGCGAGCCCGTCGCCGCCCCGCTCGACGACGAGCAGCCGGGCGGCATCGCGGGCCTCCGCGGGCGTCTGCGCGATGAGGTGCGGCGGCAGGTGGTAATCGAGCTCGGCGACGTCCATGGGCGGAAAGTGTACATGGCGCGCGCCGGGGCGCGCGTCAGCCGATGCGCGCGCCGGGGGTGACGGAGGAGTCGGGGCGGAGCAGTACCACCTCGCCCGCGTCGTCGTAGGCACCGAGCACGAGCACCTCGGAGAGGAAGGGGCCGATCTGCCGCGGCGGGAAGTTCACCACGGCGATCACCGGCCGCCCCACGAGCGCCGCCGGCTCGTAGTGCGCCGTGATCTGCGCGCTGGAGCGCTTGATGCCGAGAGGGCCGAAGTCGATCCACAGCCGGTAGGCGGGCTTTCGGGCTTCCGGAAAGGGCCTGGCGTCGGTGACGATGCCCGCACGGATGTCGACCTTCTCGAAGTCGGGCCACGTGATCGTCACTGTCCGCGCTCGCCGAGCACGCCCGCCGTCGTGCCCGGGTAATAGAACTCGAGGATCTGCCGGGCGGTGTAGCCGGCCTCCGCCATTCCCTTGGCGCCCCACTGGCACATCCCCACGCCGTGGCCGTAGCCGCGGCCGGAGAACCGCGCCCACTGGCCGTCGATGGCCACCGCGAACAGCGTCGACTTGAACCGGTCGTAGCCGAGCATGCGCCGGAAGTCGTTGCCGAGCAGGCGGGCGCTGCCGCGGGCGCCGTGCACGGTCACGGTGGAGGCGCGCAGCGACGGCGTGCGCTCCGTCACGGAGATGGAGGTCACGCTCCCCACCGCCACCTCGTGCCGCCGCAGCGTCTCGCTGAGCTCGGCCAGACGCACGTCGAGGCTCCAGTAGAAGTGCGGCGACCCCGCGGAGAACTCGCATCGCACCGGCTTGAGCCCCGGCATGTTCCGGGCCGCGAACACGGTGCGCGGGTCCTCGGTGTAGCCGCCGCTCTCGGTGTGATAGAAGGCCGGGAACACGTCGCCCTCCCACCGCAGCACCTGCCCCGCCGTCTCGCGGACGGCGCCCCACACCGGCGAGGAGGTCGGCACGCGGCCGAAGTACTGCTGATGCGCCGTGGAGGCGACGATGTGGTACGGCTTGGCCGCCGACAGCAGCCGGTGATACGCCGCGTAAGTGCGGGCGGCGATGGCCTGGGCGCGCAGCGCCTCCAGCGGCCACTTCTCGGAGCTCTCGGCGCGCAGCACCCCCACCAGGTACTCCTCGAACGCCACCTCGTTGACGACGGCGAGGCCGTCGCCGTTGCGGATGAGGTCGAGGACGGCCGGATACTCCCGGCCGTTGAAGCGGATGGGCCGCCCGCTCGTGAGACGGAAGGCGGACGCGCGGCGGCCGTCGATCTCGATGGAGCCGTTCACCACGCTCGCCCGCACGAGGCTCGTCCGCCGCACCGGGCGCGCGCACCGCTCGCAGCCGCCCAGCTCCGCGACGTCGATGTCGGCGCCGCGCAGCTCGACCGTCCGCGCATGCTCCGTGAGCGCCACCCGAATGGTGTCAGAGGCGGAGGCGGCGGTGGCGGAGAGGAGCACGGCGGCGAGGGCGGCTCCCCACGCTCGTCTCACCGGCGGCCGATGAGGTAGAAGACGAGGGTGAGCAGCGCGCTGATCAGCAGCGAGGTGACGATGGGGAAGTGAAAGGACCAGTGGCCGCGCTCGATGTGGATGTCGCCCGGCAGCCGTCCCAGCCACGGGATCCGGCCCACGAAGAGCAGGGCGACGCCCACGATGGCGATCACGATGCCGGCCACGACGAGGACGCGGCCGAGGTCACTCAAACAATCCCCCCTGAGCGCCGGGCGGGGCGGCGGGGGCGTTGCGGCCGAGGTGGACGTAGGCGTCGCGGGTGGCGCGGCGGCCCGCGGGCGTGCGCACGATGAAGCCGATCTTGAGCAGGTAGGGCTCGACCATCTCGGACAGCGTCTCCGCCTCGTCGTTGATGGTGGCCGCCACCGCCTCCAGGCCGACGGGGCCGCCGCCGTAGACGTCCACGATGGACTCGAGGAAGCGCCGGTCGAGCCGGTCGAGCCCGCGCGCGTCCACGCCCTCGCGCTCGAGGGCGTCGCGCGCCACCTGCTCGCTGATGACCCCCCCGCCCGCCACCTGCGCGTAGTCACGCACGCGGCGCAGGAGGCGGTTGACGATGCGGGGGGTGCCGCGCGAGCGCCGCGCGATCTCGCGCGCGCCCGCCTCGTCGATGCGCGTGTCGAGGATGTCCGCGGAGCGCACCACGATGCGCGTGAGCTCGGGCTCGGAGTAGAAGTCGAGGTGGTGGAAGATGCCGAAGCGCTCGCGCAGGGGCGCCGACAGCATGCCGGGACGGGTGGTGGCGGCGACGAGGGTGAACGGGCGCAGCGCGTACTTGAGGGTGCGCGCGTGCATACCCTTGTCGATGACGAAGTTGACCGAGAAGTCCTCCATCGCGGGGTAGAGCAGCTCCTCCACCGCCCGGGGCAAGCGGTGCACCTCGTCGATGAACATGACGTCGCTGGCGCCGAGATTCGTCAGGATGCCCATGAGGTCGGCCCCCCGCTCGATGGCGGGGCCTGACGTCGTCACCAGATTGGTGCCCATCTCGTTGGCGATGATGCCCGCGAGGGTCGTCTTGCCCAGCCCGGGAGGACCGTAGAGCAGGACGTGGTCCACGCACTCCTGCCGGCCCTTCGCCGCCTCCACCGAGATGCGCAGGCTGCGCACGGCCTGCTCCTGGCCCACGTACTCCTCGAAGGAGCGGGGGCGAAGCTGGCGCTCGAGCTGGGCCTCTTCGGGCGCCGCCACGCGGCTCAACATCTTGCCCTCGTCGGGGGTGGCGGCGGCGCTCACGCTCTCACGCGCGCTGCCGCCTGCCCGCGATAGATCTCATCGAACAGCTCCTCGGGCGAGCTGACGTCCGGCCGCCGCTTGAGGGCGTCCGCGATGATCTGCGACGCCTCCGAGGGCCGGTGGCCGAGCTGCTTGACGAGCACGTCCCATACCAGCTCGCGCAGCGCTTCCGTCCCCGGTGGGGCGGCGACGGGCGCGGCGGCGGCGGCCTCGGGCGCTCCGGGCTCGCGCGAGAGCGCGAACTTCGCCACCTTCGCCTGCAGCTGGGCCACGATGTTCTTGGCCTTCTGCGGCCCGATGCCCGGCAGCGCGCGCAGGTACTTCTCGTCCTGGCGCGCGATGGCCGCCGCCAGCTCGCCCACGGGCGCCGCCAGCGCGCGCGCGGCCACCATGGGCCCGATGTCCTTCACCGTGATGAGCTTCTCGAAGAACTCCTTGTCCAGGTCGGAGGTGAAGCCGATGAGCACGGGCCGCGGCTGGTCGCGCGTGGCGTGGTAATAAATCACCAGCTCCAGCGCGCCGCCTTCCGAGGTGGATGCTTCGACCTGCCGCAGCGCGATGGGCGGCAGGTACACCTCGTAGCCGATGCCGCCGCACTCCAGCACGACCCGGTCCTCCAGCTTGCGCTTCACGCGGCCGGACAGCGTGGCGATCACAAGCGCCCCCCCGCCCGCGAGAACCCCGTGAGCGCCAGGGCGAGCGCGTCCGCCACGTGCGACGGCCGCGGCAGCTCGCGCAGCGACAGCAGGCGCTGCACGCTGTGCTGGACCTGCTCCTTGGTGGCGGAGCCGTGGGCGGCGATGGCGCGCTTCACCACGGTGGGCGCCAGCGTGAGGAGGGTGACGTCGCACTGCCGCGTGGCCAGGCAGATGACGCCGCGCGCGTGCGCCATCAGCAGCGCCGTACGCGGAAACTTGTACTCCGCGTACAGGTCCTCGAGGACGACGAGGGTGGGCGCGTGCTTGGCGAGCAGCGCGTGCACGCCGTCGTAGATGATGTGCACGCGCGCCTCCAGCGACAGGTCGCGGCGGGTGGCGATGACTCCGCTGGTGACGACGACGATGCCGCGGGGGCCGGGCTCGATGAGCCCGTAGCCCGTGTCCACGAGCCCGGGGTCGATACCGAGAACGCGAAGCTCAGGCAGCCGAGATGGCCTCGAGGACCTCGTCCGGAATGTCGTAGTTGGCGTAGACGGACTGAACGTCGTCGAGGTCCTCCAGCGCTTCGATCAGCTTGATGACGGACGTGGCCTCTTTCCCTTCCACCCGCACCGTCGACTGCGGCACGTAGGTGACCTGCGCCTCCAGCACGGGGGCGCCCGCCTTCGCGAGGGCGTCGCGCACCGCGTCCATTTGAGCAGGGGCCGTGGTGATCTCGAAAGCTTTTTCGGCGCGCCGCATGTCGGTGGCGCCGGCTTCGAGGGCGAGGTCGAGCAGCGCGTCCTCGGAGATCTTGGCGGCGTCGACGAGGATGACGCCCTTGCGGTCGAACATCCAGGCCACCGCGCCCGCGGCGCCCATGTTGCCGCCGAACTTCTCGAAGGTGTGCCGGATCTCGGGCGCGGTGCGGTTGCGGTTGTCCGTGAGCACGTCGATGAGCACGGCCACGCCCGCCACCGCGTAGCCCTCGTAGCGGATCTCCTCCCACGACTCGCCGGGCAGCTCCCCGGTGCCCTTCTGCACGGCGCGCTTGATGTTGTCCGCCGGCATGTTGGCTTCCTTCGCGGACTCGATGGCGGCTTTCAGCCGCATGTTGGCCTTGGGATCGCCGCCGCCGTTCCTGGCCGCCACCGTGATTTCGCGGAGGATCTTGGAAAAGAGCTTGCCGCGCTGCACGTCGGCCTTGCCCTTCTTGCGCTTGATCTGCGACCACCGGGAATGACCTGACATGCCTAGCCTCTTTCGTGGGCGAGAGTCGCCTTCAGCCGTTTCACGCGCTCGAGCCGGCGCTCGCGCCGGACCAGGGCCGCCTCCCATCGCCGGCGCTCGGCGGCGGTGCCGGGCTGGAAGGGCCGGCACGGGCGCGGGCGCAGGTCGGTGCCGAGGTGGACGTAGGTGAGGAAGGCGGTGCACGCGTGGCGCACGGCGCCGGTGATGGGCACCTCCGCCAGCACCTTCACCCCGACCTCCAGCGACGACGTCCCCACGTAGTTGAGCCCCGCTTTGAAGTTCACGACCTCGTGGGTGAAGATCGGCGAGTAGAAGTCCATCGCGTCCACGCACGCCGTCATCACGAACCCCTTGCAGAAGCGCATGGACAGGATGCCGCCCGCCTCGTCCAGCTCCATGAGCATCTTGCCCGGAAACATCATGTTGCCGAAGAGGGCGTCCTCCGGCAACACGGAGCGCGCGGACTCGAAGCGCCACTGCAGCTCCTCGTCGTGCGTCTCCACGTCGTCCTCCCGCGCCGCCTTCGACGCCAGGCGCGTGAGCCGGTGCTCGCGCCGTGCGCGCGCCGCCTCGTAGATGGCCTGCTCCGCTCCGTCGCGGGGCACGATCTTGCCGGCCACCGGCCGCGGGCGCGGCTCGTCGTCCACGCTGACGAAGGCCAGGTGCGAGTTGAGCGTGACCGTGCGCTCCCCCGTCGCCACGTCCTCGCCCCAGACGCGCACGCCGACCTCGAGCGAGCTGTGGCCGACGTATTCGACCTGGGCGCGCAGGAGGGCGATCTGCCCCACCCGCACCGGGTGGAGAAAGTCGATGTCGTCCATCGCCCCCAGCACCACCGTCCCGCGCGCCACACGACCGGCCGCCATCGTGCCCGCCTGGGTGATCCACTGCATCATGCGCCCGCCGTGGATCTGCCCCGGCGCGCCCGCATGCTCCGGGAACACCCAGTTGACGACCTCGGTGACGGTATCGGCAATCGACGGCATAGGCAGGACGACGCCCTCGTTCTATCACGCCCCTCGTCGGCGCCGCAACGTCGCCGGGGCCGAGCCGGTGCTTACACGAGCCTCCGCCGACCGAAACGGTCGCCCGCAACCCGGGGGCTTGGGGGCCCGTCGAGGCCCCCATGTAAATCAAGAAAATTCAGGCCGAGCCCGTGCTTTAG
>JBBDXO010000264.1:0-4418 GCA_040902295.1 Candidatus Rokuibacteriota bacterium
TGGAGGGCCGCTCGGCGCCGCTGAAGGCGCTCCTGCTGGACCAGACGTTCGCGGCGGGGGTCGGCAACTGGATCGCCGACGAGGTGCTCTACCAGGCGCGCCTGGCGCCGCACCGTCGCGCGGGCACGCTCACGCCGGCGGAGGTCGCACGGCTGCGGGCAACGATCCGCTCCGTAGTGGCGACGGCCGTGCGCCTGGGCTCCGACAGCGACCGCTATCCCAAGTGGTGGCTCTTCCACGAGCGCTGGGGCCGCAACGCCAAGGCGATGACCGGCCGCGGCGAGAAGATCCGCCACGACACCATCGGCGGGCGCACCACCGCCTGGGTGCCGTCCGTCCAGCATTGAATCAGTTCGCGGCGGGGACGGGCGCGGCGCGCCAGAGGCGGCGTGAGCCCTTGTCGACGCGCAGCGCCGTGATGCCGGCGCCCGCAAGGAGCAGGCACGCCAGCGTGTAGGCGAGGCCGTAGCCGCCCGTCGTCTCGAAGAGCGCGCCCGCGAGCCACGAGCCGAGCGCCGAGCCCGTCTGGTGCACGAGGAACATCAGCCCGAAGACTCGGCTCACCGAAAAGCGCCCGTAGATGTCCGCGGTGAGCGCGGAGGTCATCGAGCCCGTGCCCGCCATCGTGATGCCGCCGAGCACGGCCACCGCGAGCATGGCCGCCGGATTGTCCCGGATGAGAAAGAAGCCCGCGAAGATGAAGATGCGGCCGAAGTAAATCGCGGAGAGCACGGGACGGCGGCCGAAGCGGTCGGAGATGGCGCCGAGCATCACCGTGAAGCCGATGCTCGAGCCGCCGAGCACGCCGAGCACCCACGAGGCGAACATGGGCGAGTAGCCGTGGTCCGTCAGCATCGGCACGCCGTGCGCGGAGAGCAGGGCCATCGAGAAGCCACACGTGAAGAACGCGCCCGCGAGCTGCCAGAACGCCAGCGTCTGGATCGCCTCGGCGGCGCTCACGCGCTCGGCCCCGGGCGCCCCGGCGGACGCGGGCGCAGCACCGCCGTCGGCGGCGAGGCCCATCGACTCCGGCGAGTCGCGGACGACCCACAGGCACAGGGGCAGCATGACGACGAGGACGCCGCCCGCGAGCAGCACGTAGGTCATCCGCCAGCCCGTCGTGATGATGAGCCACGTCACCGCGGGCACGAGCAGGCTCATGCCGGTCATCGACGCGCTGCCGAGCACGGAGAGCGCGGTGCCGCGGCGCTTGCTGAACCACCGCGCCACCACGCCGGAGGCGATCACGGGCCCGGTGCCGGCGAGGCCGAGCGGCACCAGCACGCCGTAGACGACGGCGAATTGCCAGACGTTGCTCACCCACGCCGTCAGCACCAGCGAGAGCACCAGCAGCACGGTGCCGACCGAGGTGACGGCGCGCACGCTGAAGCGGTCGAGCAGCATGCCCGCGATCGGCATGAACACGCCGTAGAGGAAGAGGCTCAGCGCGATCACGAGCGAGAAGCTCGCGCGGTCGAGGCCGAGATCGGCCACGATCGGCTTGAGGAAGGGCCCCACGGCATGGCGGATGCCGGCGGAGGTGAACGTCATGACGGAGAACCCCGCCACCACCCACCAGCCGTAGAAGATCGGCGGACGTGCCGTCACAGGGACGCGAGCGTCACAGCTTGGCGACGCCGGCGCGCGCGCAGTCCTCGTCCTGCTGGGCGGTACCGCCGCCGACCCCGCAGGCGCCGTCCACCACGCCGTTGCGGATGATCGGCACCGCGCCCTGGCTGGGGATCATGTGCCCGCCCTCGGCGGCGGCGATGCCCTGGACGATGGGGGTGCCGGCGCGCTCCTGCAGCTCGCCGCTCGCCCGCCCGAAGGCGACGGAGGCGATCGCCTTGCCCTGGGAGCCGTAGACGCCGCCCCAGATGGCGCCGTCCATGCGATTGAAGGCCACCAGGCGCCCGCCCGCGTCGCACACCGCGACGCTGATCCTGATGTTCAGCTCCCTGGCCCTGGCGAGCACGCCTTCCACGACCTGATTGGCTTCCGCGAGCGTCAACGCCATGGTCAATCGCCTCCTGTCCCCGGATCTGTCGTGCGCAGTTGTATCACGACAGGAGGCATCCATGGCTCGACGGGGCTCGACGGCCTCCGCCCGCCGCCGGCAGGGGAGCAGTTACCGCTTGATGTCGCGAACGGCGTCGTCCACCTTGTCGCCGGCCTTCTCCGCCGGCCCCTTGCCGATGATCTTGTCCTGGTCCGTGATCTCATCGATCTTGTCGCCGGCCTTCTGCATCGGCCCCTTCTCGCATCCCGCGACACCCAGACCCAGCAACGCCACCACCGCGATCATCGCTGTCATGCGTCTCATGTGGCAGACCCCCACGAAGTAGTTCGACAGGCTTGTCACCAGGATAGAGCAAGGGGCGTGCCGCCGAGGCTGGCTACGGAAGGGAGGCCGCGCTGATCTCGACACGCGCCTCGAACGACGCTTGCCCGGCCGAGAACGCGAAGATGTCGACGGCCTCGTCGGGGAGGGCAGCGCTGCCCGACGTCAGGGTGTTGAGTCCGGCCCAGCCGTCGCGCATCCAGACCGTGCCCGCGGGGATCCTGTCCGTCACCCGGGCGCGGGCGAGCATCTCGCCGCGCTCGTTGTGCAGACGCACGCCGGCGCCGTCGGCGACGCCGCGTGCGCCGGCATCGGCGGGCGACATCCACACGTACGGCTCCGGATCGGCGTGCGCCAGCGTGGGCAGCGCGCGGCCGTGATCGTAGAAACCGTGGAAGGCGGTGAGCGTGCGTCCCTGGCGCAGCGCGAGCGGGAAGGCAGACGCCGGCGCCTGCTCGTACACCGGCAGCGCGGGCAGCCCGAGGCTGCGCGCGCGCTCGGATACGAGCTCGACCTTGCCGGAAGGCGTGTCGAACTTCAGCGTCGGGTACGCCACGTGCGAGATGCGCAGCGCGCGCATGCCGCCCTCGGCGCGCAGCGCCGCCACGGTGGCGTGGCCGGTGGCGGGATGATCGAGGATGGCGTCGATGACGCCGTCGTGGGTCGTCCACGGAAAGAAGTCGGCGACGTCGAGCCGGCGCGCCAGCTCGCGCAGCAGCCACGTCGCCGAGCGCGTCTCGCCCGCGGGCTCGAGCATCTTGGGCATCAGGTAGAGGTGCGTGTTGGTGGACTTGCAGCCCGTCTCCTCCAGCCACGCCGTGGCCGGCAGCACGACGTCCGCGAAGCGGCGCGCGGTGTCGTTGAGGAAGAGGTCGTAGCTGACCACCAGCTCGGCGCGCGCGAGGCCTGCCTCCACGGCGCCCGCGTCCGCGTACGACGACAGCATGTCGGTGCCGAGCAGCAGGAGCGCGCGCACCACGCCGTCGCGCAGCGCCTCCGTGATGCGCGGCATCTGGTTGACGATGTACCGGCCCGGCGGGCGCCGGTCGATCGCCAGCATGTCGTGGTTGAGCCCCTGGCCGTGCGTGGCCCCGCCGTGGCGCGGGCCGAGGCCGCCGCCGGGGATGCCCAGGTTGCCGGTGAGGGCGGGCAGGCAGGCCACCGCGCGCGCGCCCTGCCAGCCGTGGGCGCCCTTGTGCATCGAGCTGCCGCCGAGCACGATCATCGCGGGCTTCGTGATCGCGTAGCGGCGCGCGAGCGCCACGATGCGCTCGGCGGCGAGGCCGGTCACGGCGGCGGCCCACGCCGGGGAGAAGGCGCGCACGTGCGCCGCGAGCGCGTCGAAGCCGACGGTGTGCCGCGCCACGAACGCCGCGTCGTGACGGCCCTCGGCCACGATCACGTGCATCAGCGCCAGCGCGAGCGCGGCATCCGTCCCCGGGCGGATCACCAGCGCCTCGTCGGATTGCGCGCAGGCTTCCGTGTGCCGGACGTCGATCGTCGTCACGTGCGCGCCGCGGCGGCGGGCGGCGGTGAGGTGGCGGCCCGTGTTCGGCTGCGAGGCGAGATTGGCGCCCCACAGGACGATCATCTCCGCGTGCGTGCCCATGTCTTCCTTGGTGTTCGTCTCCAGCACGCCCGTGAGCCCGAGACCGAAGGCGCCGAGGCCCCAGCAGATCATGGTGGGGCTCCACCACTGGCAGCCGTACAGGTTGGCGAAGCGGCGCAGCAGCTGCGAGGAGATGCGGGTGCCGTAGTTGTTGGCGAAGAGGCCGTGCCCGGACCACGCACCCACCGCCTCGGGGCCCACCGCGCGCATGCGCGCGGTGACGAGGTCGAGGGCCTCCTCCCAGCTCGCGCGGCGGAAGTCCTCACCGCGGTCGTTGCGCACGAGGGGGTGGAGCAGGCGCCCCGGGTTGCCGATGATCTCGCGCGAGGCGTGGCCGCGAATGCAGAGGAAGCCCGCGCTGTCGGGATTGTCCGGATCGCCGCTCACCTGGCTCACGCGGCCGTCCTCGATCCGCACGAGCATCCCGCACAGCGTGGGGTGGCAGTTCATCGGACACATCGTGCGGAT
>JBBDXO010000264.1:4518-12934 GCA_040902295.1 Candidatus Rokuibacteriota bacterium
TGGCATAGTATGCAGCCACCATGACGCCCACGGTGTTGATCGTTCCAGGCTGGGGAGATTCGGGGCCGGGCCACTGGCAGACGCTGTGGCAGACGGCGCATCCGGAGTTTCGTCGCGTGAAGCAGCGCGACTGGGAGTACGCCGTCCGCGCCACGTGGACGGACGCGCTCGCGGACGCCATCCGTGAAGCCTCCGGCCCCGCGGTGCTCGTGGCGCACAGCCTCGGCTGCCATGCCGTCGCGCACGTGGCTCCGCTCGGGCTGCCCATCACGGGCGCCTTGCTGGTGGCCCCGCCTGACGTGGAGCGGATCGACTTCCCCCCCGTCGTCGAAGGCTTCGTCCCCGTCCCCCGCGCGCGGCTGCCGTTCGCGAGCGTCGTGGTGGCGAGCGCCGACGACATGTTCTGTGACGTGGCGACCTCGCACGCCCTCGCCGACGCCTGGGGAAGCCGGTTCGTGAACATCGGACCCATGGGCCACATCAACACGGATGCCGGCTTCGGGCCCTGGCCCGAAGGCGAGGCCTTACTGATCGAGCTCCTGAGGAGATAGCGATGGCGGATTCGAGCGCGGTGACGCAGGACCGGGTGGAAGGCTACTTCAAGTCGCTCAACAACTGGGGCCGCTGGGGCCACGACGATCAGCTGGGCACCGTGAACCTCATCACGCCCGCCCGGCGCGCGGCCGCGCAGGCGCTCGTGCGCACGGGCCGCACCGTGTCGCTGGCGCGCGACATGGGGCCGCAGCCCGCGCTGATGTATCACGCGACCTTTCCGTCCAACCGCGAGCGCGCCGACGTCGTGCTGGACCGCTTCGATCTCGTCTATCACGGCTACTCGATCACCCACATCGACGCGCTCTGTCACGTCGCCTGGGACGGCGAGCTGTACAACGGCCGGCCCTTCATGCAGAGCGTGACGGCGGCGGGCGCCACCTGGTGCCCCATCGATCCGCTCTTCGACGGCATCACCTCGCGCGGCGTGCTCCTCGATGTGGCGGCCGGGCGCAAGGAGGGTTACGTCACCGTCGGCAACCCCGTGACGCCGCGCGAGCTGGACGAGGTGGCCCGGCGCGCGGGCGTCCGCATCGAGCCCGGCGACGTCGTGGTTGTGCGCAGCGGGCAGGAGCCGTTCCAGCGCGCCCATCCCGAGTGGGTGCCGCGGGTGTCGCCGCACCCGGGGCTCCACCTGTCGTGCCTCGAGTGGCTGCGCGACAAGGACGTGGCCGCCATCGCGTGGGACATGATGGACGAGCGGCCCATCGGCTACCCGGGCTTCGGCATGGGGGCGCACCTGGCCATCCCGTTCCTGGGCCTCGCCCTCGTGGACAACACATATCCCGAACGGCTGGCGCAGGCGTGCGCGGAGGAGCACCGCAACGAATTCCTCTTCACCGCCTCGCCCCTCCGCATCGTCGGCAGCACGGGGGCGCCCGCGCACCCGCTCGCGATCTTCTGACGCCGGCGCCGCGCGCGATGCGTCCCGGCACCCGGCGTCGGCTGCGCGCGTTCGTCGCCTTCGCGCTGTCCGGCACGGCCGCCGGCGCCCTCTACGGCGCGTTCGCCGGCCTCGCCAGCGGCGGGGGCCGCTCCTGGGCAGCCTCATCGGCATCGTCCACGGCACGGCCATCGCCGGCACGATCTCCGCCCTGGAAGTCTTCGGCACGCGCAGCCCCGCCGGCCGCCGCCTGGAGCGGGCGCCCTTTCTCGTCACCGTGCTCGTGAAGGCGATCGTGGACGGCGCCGTCATCGTCGCCGTACAGCTGGGCGACCTCGGCGTGCGCGTGCTCGGCCGGCCCGCGCGCGCGCCCCTCGACATCCCCATGGCGCCCCTGTCCCTCCTGTTCGGGGTGGGCGCCACCTTCGTGACCATCTTCGTGCTGCAGATGAGCCAGCTCGTGGGCGCGCGCACGCTGCGCAACATCGTGCTCGGCCGCTATCACCGGCCGCGCGACGAGCACCGCTTCTTCCTGTTCGTGGACATCGTCGGCTCCACCGCGCTCGCCGAGCGCGTGGGCGCCGCCGCCGTCCATCGCTTTCTCAACACCGTGTTCGGCCTCGCCTCGGACGTGATCGACGACCACGACGGCGAGATCTACCAGTACGTGGGCGACGAGGTCGTCGTCACGTGGCCCGTGTGCGACGGGCAGCGCGACGCGCGCCCCATCCGCTGCTTTCTGGCCATCGCGGCCGCGCTCGCCCAGGCGGCGCCCCGGCTGGAGCGGGATTTCGGCGTGGCGCCGCGCGTGCGGGGCGCGCTGCACGCGGGGGCGGTGGTGAGCGGCGAGGTGGGCAAGAGCAAGCGCGAGATCGTCTTTCACGGCGACGTGATGAACACCACCGCGCGCCTGGAGCAGCTCACCCGCGACCTCGACCGCGCGTTCCTCGTGTCGGGGGAGGCCCTCGCCCGCACGGGCGACCGCGACGGCTATCTCCTCGAGGACCTCGGCGCGCGCCCCGTGCGCGGCCGCGCCGCCCCCGTGCTCGTGTACGCCGTCACCCCGGCCGCCCGGACCGCCTGACGCGCCCGGCCACCACGCGTACCTTGCGCGGCGCCGCCAGCCACATCGCGAGCATCGACAGGAGGCTGACCGCGATCATCAGCCAGAAGGCCGCCGCGTAGCTGCCCGTGCGGTCGTAGAGCGCGCCCGCCACCCACGGCCCGAGGCCGGAGCCGAGGCCCGAGGCCACGCTGAGCATGCTGAAGACGGTGGCGTAGTGGCGGCCCTGGAAGAGCTCGGCGGGGACGGCGGCGTACACCGACCCCATGCCGTAGCCGAGGAAGCCCTGCGCGGCGATCATCGCGTACAGCAGAGCGGCGGTCGGCCGCGACGGCATCACGAGCAGGAGCGCGTAGCACAGGACGAAGCCCGCGCACGACACCGACCATATCCACTCGCGCCCGATGCGGTCCGACAGGTAGCCGAGGCCGATCTGCGAGGTGATACCGAGCAGGCCCACGAGGCCCAGGGCCCAGGCGGCGAGCGTGGGGTCGTAGCCGATGTCGATGAGGTATTTCGTCTGGTGCACCTGGATCGCGTACCAGACGAAGAGCGCGGAGAAGAAGCTGACGGCCACCCACCAGAAGCGCGCCGTCCGCATCGCGCGGCCGAGGGTCCAGTCCACCGAGGCCCACGCGCGGTCCACGACGTTGTCGGCGTGGGCGCCGGTGGCCGCAAGGCGGGCGGCCGCCTCGTCGCCGTCGGGCACGAGCCCCATGTCTTCGGGGCGGGTGCGCTGCAGGGCGAAGTTCAGCGGCACCAGCAGGACGAGCAGGACCACCACCAGCGTCCAGCACGCCGCCCGCCATCCGCGGCTCACGATGATGGACTGCAGCCACGGCAGCAGGACGATGGAGCCCACGCCCACGCCGGAAAACGCGATGCCGATGGCCGTGCCCCGGCGCCGGATGAACCAGTTGGGCAGGAAGAGCGAATGGCCCGTGTAGCCGGCGATCACCGTGCCCGCCGCCACCAGCAGGCCCAGGGTGAGGTACAGATGCCACGGCTGCCGGATCTGCGTGCCGAGGGCGAGTCCGATGCAGAGCAGCACGACGCCGAACGGCATGACGACCCGCGCGCCCCAGCGGGCCATCATCTTGCCCAGCAGCGGCGTGAAGGCCATGGACACGACGAAGCCGAAGGCGAACGCGCCCGCCGTCACTCCGCGCTCCCAGCCGAACTCGTCGAGGATGGGGGGAAACAGGAGCGAGAAGGCGGTGCGCGCGTTGACCCCGATGCCCATCGTGACGAACGCCACCGCCACCACGATCCATCCATAGAAGAAGGGCAACCGGGGGGGGCGGGAGGTCACGATCGTGTATCCTACCCGCATGCAAAAACTCATGACCGCTCTCATCGTGCTGATCACGGCCGCCGCCGCCGGCGCTGCCACCCCGGAGATGAGGACCGACGACCAGAAGACGCTGTATGCGCTCGGGCTGCTCATCAGCCAGAACCTGTCGTCGTTCGGGCTGACGGAAGCGGAGACCGAGATCGTCAAGGCCGGCCTCACCGACGGCGTGCTCGGCAAGGAGCGCCAGGTCGACCTGCAGACGTATGGGCCCAAGGTCCAGGCCCTGCAGAAGACGCGCGCGAGTGCGGTCGCCGCCAACGAGAAGAAGATGGCCTCCGCGTACCTGGCCAAGGCCGCCGTCGAGAAGGGCGCGACGAAGACGTCGTCGGGCCTCATCCTCACCACCATCAAGCCGGGCACGGGCGCCTCGCCGAAAGTGACGGATCGGGTCAAGGTGCACTACCACGGCACGCTGACCGACGGGACCGTCTTCGACAGCTCGGTCACGCGCGGGGAGCCCGCCTCCTTTCCGCTCAACGGCGTCATTCCGTGCTGGACGGAAGGCGTGCAGCAGATGAAGGTCGGCGGCAAGAGCAAGCTCGTGTGCCCGTCCGAGATCGCGTACGGCGACCGGGGCGCGCCCCCGCTCATCCGGCCCGGCGCCACGCTCGTCTTCGAGGTGGAGCTGCTGGAGATCGTGAAATAACGGGCGCCCGCCGTCTCGTCGAGGCGCTGCTGGCCGGCGGTGTGGACCGCATCTTCACGCTGTCCGGCAACCAGATCCTCTCCGTCTTCGACGCCACCGTCGGTCGCGGGCCCGCGCTGATCCACACGCGCCACGAGGCGGCCGCCGTCCACATGGCGGACGCCTGGGGCCGCCTCACCGACCGGCCCGGCGTGGCCCTCGTCACCGCGGGGCCCGGGCACCTCAACGCGGTGTCGGCGCTCTACGGGGCGCTGATGGAGGAATCGCCCGTCGTGCTGTTGAGCGGCGCCAGCCCCGTGTCGCAGCGCGGCCGTGGCGCCTTCCAGGAGATCGACCAGGTCGCCGCCGTCCGTCCCGTCACCAAGGCGGCGTGGAGCGCGACCGATCCCGAGCGCATCGGAGACGACGTCGAGCGGGCGCTGGCCATCGCGTCGTCGGGCTGCCCGGGGCCCGTGCATCTGAGCCTGCCCGGCGACGTGCTGGAGAACGCGGCGACAGCGGCGGCGGCGCCCTCGCGCGTCACCGCCGCCCCGGCGCCCGCCCCCGCCATGACGGTGAAGACGGTGATCGCCCAGCTCACCGAGGCCAAGCGTCCCGTCATCATCACGGGGCCCTCGATGGGACGCGGCCGCCGGGGGGCGGCCGTGCAGCGGCTGGCGCAGCTCATGCGCGTGCCCGTCATGACGGCGGAGAGCCCCCGCGGGCTCAACGATCCGTGGCTGCACGGGGCGGCCGCGAGCCTCGCCGAGGCCGACGTCGTGCTGCTGCTGGGCAAGGCGCTCGATTACTCCCTGCGCTTCGGCGCCACGCCGGGCTTTGCCGCCTCGTGCCGCTTCGTGCGGATCGCGGAAGGCGCCTCTGCTCACCCGCGCGTGGCGCTGTCCATCGCCGCCGACCCGGAGATCGTGGTCGAGCAGCTCGTCGCCGCCGCGGGCGGCCACGCATGGCACGGGGAGCGGTGGGCCGAAGACTTCGCGCGCGTGCGCGCCGCCACCCCGGCGGCGTGGGCGCGCTGGAGAGACGCCGACGCCGCGCCGATGCATCCGCTGCGGGTGTGCGCGGCCGTGCAGCCGCACCTCGATGCCGGCGCGATCCTGGTGGCCGATGGCGGCGAGTTCGGCCAGTGGGCGCAGGCGGGGCTGGAGGCGGGCGTGCGGCTGATCAACGGCCCCTCCGGCTCCATCGGCAGCGCCATTCCCATGGCGATCGCGGCGCGCATGGCGCATCCGGAGCGCACGGTGCTGGCGCTGCTCGGCGACGGCACCTTCGGCTTTCACGCGCTCGAGCTCGACACCGCGCTGCGCGCGGGCGCGCCCATCGTGGCCGTGGTCGGCAACGATGCCCGCTGGAATGCCGAATACCAGCTGCAGCTCCAGCATTACGGCGCCGAGCGGGCCGTCGCCTGCGAGCTGCTCCCCACGCGTTACGACACGGTGGCCGAAGGGCTCGGCGCCCATGGCGAGCTCGTGGAGCGGCCGGCGCAGCTCGACGCCGCGCTGGCGCGTGCGGTCGCCAGCGGCCGCCCCGCCTGCGTGAACGTGCTCATCGACGGCGTGGCCGCGCCCACCTTCAAGACCGGCGCGGCGCACTCGTGATATACGTACGCTCGTGACCCCGCCCTTCGTCACGCAGCCGGAGATCCGCCGCCAGGCGCGCCAGCGGCTGCCCCGCGCGGTGTGGAACTACGGCGACGGCGGGGCGGAGACGGAGACGACGCTGCGCCGCAACCGGCAGGCGCTGCGCCGCCTCGCCATCCGGCAGGACATCCTCGTCGACGTCCGCCACATCGATCTCACCACCTCGCTGCTCGGTGTGCCGATGTCGTGGCCGGTGGTCATCGCCCCCATGGGCGGCCTGCTGCTGTTCCATCCCGAGGGCGACCTCGAGATGGCGCGCGGCGCGGCGCTCGCCGACACGCTCGTCTTCCTCAGCGGCGTGACGGGCTGGCCCGTGGAGGAGGTGGCGGCGGCCAGTACGGCGTCGAAGATGTTCCAGCTCTACCACATGGGCGACCGCGCGTGGGCGGCCGACCTGCTCGCGCGCGTGGAGGCGGCCGGGTTCCGCTCCGTCTGCCTCACGGTCGACGTGCAGGTCTACGGCCGCCGGGAGCGCGATATCGCCGCGCGCTTCAGCCCGCGCGAGGCCATGGCGCACATGAAGAACCCGCGGCCGCCCGATCCGACGTATCCGGCGCGCCTGACGTGGGACGACGTGGCGTGGCTGCAGAAGACGACGCGGCTGCCCATCGGCCTCAAGGGCGTGATGACCGCGCGCGACGCGCGGCGCGCGGTGGAGACGGGCGTCAGGATCGTGTGGGTGTCGAACCACGGCGGGCGCCAGCTCGACGCCACGCAGGGTGCCGTGGACGCGCTGCCCGCGGTGGCGGAGGCCGTGGACGGCCGCGCGGACATCATCGTGGACGGCGGCTTCACGCGCGGCACCGACATCATCAAGGGCGTCGCGCGGGGCGCGACCGTCGTCGCCGTCGGCCGCACGGCGCTCTGGGGTCTGGCGGCGGCCGGCGCCGCCGGCGTGGCCTCCGCGCTCGGGATCCTGCGCGACGAGCTGCGCACCGCCATGGCCCTCTGCGGCCAGACCAGCGTGCGCGCGCTCCCGCCCGACGCCGTCTTTCGCGTGGACTAGACATACGGAGGGGCCTCGCGGGCCCCCGAACCCCTGGCCCTCGACGCTGCGGAGGAAGGCATGGACAAGACCGCGGTCGCCGTCGAAAGTCATTACGCGCGCGGTGAGGTGCTCGCGTCCATCCTGGGGGCGCTGCGCGCGTCGGGCAAGGATGTGGCGCGGCTGAGCCCCGTCGATCTGGCCGCCGTCGACGAGTTCCACATTCGCGGCCGCGAAGCCACCCTCGAGCTGGCTGCGCGCGGCTCCATCAAGCCGGGCCAGCGCGTGCTCGACGTCGGCAGCGGGCTGGGAGGGTCGGCGCGCTACCTCGCCGCCGAGCACGGCTGCCGGGTCACGGGCATCGACCTCACGCAGGAATACGTCGATGCGGCCAATGCGCTCGCGAGGATGGTCGGCCTGGACGCGGGCGTGGAGTACCGCCGCGCCAGCGCGCTCGACATTCCCGAGGCCGCCGGCTCCTTCGACGTCGTGTGGACCGAGCACGTGCAGATGAACATCGCCGAGAAGCGGCGCTTCTACGGCGAGGTCGCGCGCGTGCTGGCGCCGGGGGGCCGCCTGCTCTTCCACGACATCTTTCGCGGTCACGGCGAGCTGCACTATCCCGTGCCGTGGGCCGACCTCAGCTCCCTCAGCTTTCTCGCCACGCCCGACGAGGTGCGCGAGATCCTCCAGGCGGTGGGCTTGCAGGTCGTCGACTGGGAGGACACGAGCCGCCGCTCGCTCGAATGGTTCACGGCCGCGGTGGAGCGGATGAAGGCGTCGGGCCCGCCGCCGCTCGGCATCCACCTCCTGATGGGCGACACCGCCCGCGCCAAGTTCGACAACATGGTGCGCAACCTGCGCGAGGGCCGCATGGTGGTGGCCCAGGCGGTGGCCGAGAAGCCCGCGTAGGCCGTGCTCCTCGTGGGGCGCGTCACCGAGCGGTGGCGCTACCCCGTGAAGTCGATGCGTCGGCCGCACGCTGCTGGTGGGCGACAGCGTCCGCCTCCACATCGCGGACCTCGCCCAGCGCTGTGTCATGACGACGATGTCGCAGCCCGCCCTCGGCGAAGACGCCCGCGTCCTGTGCACGCTCGGTCGGCTCACCGACGGGAATTTCGGCGTCTACGCCTCCGTGCGATCGTCCGGCCGCGTGCGCGAGGGCGACCCGGCGCACCTGCTCGCGTAAGCGTCGAGCGCGGCCGTACGATTGCTCGCGTGCGCCGGGCGCGGATTATTCACGAGGCGCGGGCGGGCGGGTGTCGGGGTGCGAGGACCACGTGGATGGTGGCCGAA
>JBBDXO010000265.1:0-12877 GCA_040902295.1 Candidatus Rokuibacteriota bacterium
AACATCTGGGGCGGCGGCTCACCCGCGATCCGGCACATGTATAGAAGTCAAAGCCTGACCCCGCCGAGGTCGGTCAGGAGTTGGGCGGTCGTGCGGATGCCTTGGAAGAGGTGGTCGAGGCGGAGGTGCTCGTTGGGGCTGTGCTGGCGGTTGTTGGCGTTGGCGTAGGGGACGACGAGGGTCGGCACGTTCAGGATGTCGGTGAAGGCGAAGAGGGGGACGCTGCCGCCCAGGGTGGGCATGAGCACGGCGCGCTGGGCGCCGTGGGCGCGCTCGACGGCGGCGATGACCTCGCGGCTGACGGGCAGCTCCAGCGAGGTCTTCGCGGGGTCGTAGCCGCCCTTGTCCACGACGCGCACGGCGCGGCCGCGCAGCGCGTCGGGCAGCGGCTCGTCGGGCGACTCCAGCACCGTGAGCCCCTGGGCGCGGATGTGGTCGATGATCCGGCGGTACACCTTCGACCAGCGCTGGTTCTTCACCATCCGGATGTCGATGGACACCGTCGCCTTGTGCGGGATGATCGTGTTCGCTTCCTTGCCCACGAAGCCGCTGTGCAGGCCGCGGATCGTCAGCGTGGGGTGGAACATCACGCGGTCGAGATAGTCGGCGGGCAGGCGCACGCCCAGCTCCTTCTCGAGCGCGGGCAGATCGAGCGGCAGCGCCGCCATCATCTCGCGCTCGCCCGCGGTGGGGCCCACCACGTCCTCCTCGAAGCCTTCGATGAGCGGGGCGCCGTCCGGGGTGGCGATGGAGGCCAGGAGGCCGTTGAGCTTCCAGGCCGGGTTCGGCGCCGCGAAGTTGCCCGAGTGCAGGTCGCGCCGCGCCGCCTCGATCTCCAGCTCGATCTTCATCACCCCGCGCGCGCCGCCGCTGATGGTGGGCCGCCCGCTCGCGTGCTTGGGGCCGTCGGTCACGATCACGAGGTCGGCGGCGAGCAGGTCGCGGTGCTGTTCCGTGAAGGCGCCGAAGAACGGGCTGCCGATCTCCTCCTCGCCGTCGAAGATCAGCTTGACGTTGACCCGCGGTGCCAGCCCGGCGGCATCCATCACGTCGAAGGCGTTGAGGTGGCACCAGATGGGGCCCTTGTCGTCGGAGGCGCCGCGCGCGTACACGCGGAAGTCGTCGAGGTCGCCGTCGGCGATGTCCTTCCACGGGACGGCGGACGCGCCGTCCTCCGCCAGGCCGCGGCGGAAGACCGGCTCGATCGGGTTGGGCTGCAGCCAGCCGGAGAGCGGGATCGGCTTGGTGTCGTAGTGGCAGTAGATCAGCACGGTGCGCGTGGCGCCGGGCACGCGGCGCTCGCCGAAGACGGCGGGGTTGCCGCCCGTCTCCAGCACGCGCCCGTCGAGGCCGCGCGCGCGCATGGCCGCCGCCAGCCATTCGCCCGCCACGCGGACCTTCTGCGGCTCCTGGCTCACCGACTCCAGGCGCAGGAACTCCACGAAGCTCTCGACGATCGTGCGGCGGCGCGCGGTCACGAGCCCGTCGAATGCGCTGAAGTCCATTTAGATGGGGGGCCCCGACATGGCCCCCCAAGCCCCCCCACGCTCGTCACGCCGCGGCAAGCCGCGACGTTCCTCGGTCACGCACGCGCTCATTCGGGGACCATACCATTTGCCCGGAAGGCCGGAATCGGGTATTGCACTTGGGCAATGGCGGCTCCGATCCGGGTGCTGGTGGCGAAGGTGGGCCTCGACGGCCACGACCGCGGCGTGAAGATCGTCGCGCGCGCGCTGCGCGACGGCGGCATGGACGTCATCTACACGGGGCTGCACCGCACGCCGGAGGAAGTGGTCGCGTCCGCCGTGCAGGAGGACGTGGACGTCATCGGCATCAGCATCCTGTCCGGCGCGCACATGACGCTGATCCCGCGCATCGCGAGCCTGCTCGCGGAGGCGGGCGCGAGCGACACCCTGCTGGTGGTGGGGGGCGTGATTCCGGACGAGGACGTGCCCGCGCTCAAGGCGCTCGGCGTGGCGGACGTCGTGCTGCAAGACACGTCGCCCGACGAGCTGGTGCGCCGCGTGCGCGACGCGGTGGCGGCGCGCCCGTGACGACCTGGCCGCCGCGCTACGACCCCGCGTACCGCCCGCACCCGGAAGCGGCGTACTGGGCGCCCGACCTCGAGTGCGCGCCGCCCGCGGAGCGGGACGTCGTGATCCTCGCCAAGCTGCGCGCGCAGGTCGAGTACGCGTGGGCGCGCAGCCCGTTCTACCGGCGGCGCTGGGAGGCGGCGGGCGTGTCGCCGGCCACGCTGAAGTCGCTCGACGACCTCGCGCGCTTTCCCGTGGTCCAGAAGGCCGACCTGCGCGCGGCGCAGGCGAGCGCGCCGCCCTTCGGCGACTACCTGTGCATCGAGCCGGAGGCCGTCGCGCGCATCCACGGCACCAGCGGGACCACGGGACGGCCGACGGTGTTCGGCATCGGCGCCGACGACTGGGAGCGCATCGGCGAGGCGCACGCGCGAATATTATGGGCGGCGGGCCTCCGCCCCGCCGACGTCGTGCTCATCGCCTCCTTCTTCAGCCTCTACCTTGGCTCGTGGGGCGCCCTCAAGGGCTGCGAGCGGCTGGGCGCCACCGCCTTCCCCTTCGGCGCCGGCGTGCCCGGGCAGACGCTGATGGCCGTGCAATGGGCGCGCGACCTGCACCCGACGGCGTTCTACGGCACGCCGTCCTACGCGCTGCACTTCGCGGAGACGGCGCGGCGGGAAGGCATCGACCCCGCCTCGCTCGGTTTCCGCACCCTCTTCTTCTCCGGCGAGCCCGGCGCCGGCATCGCCGCCACCAAGCGGCAGATCGAGGCGACCTTCGGCGGGCGCTGCATCGACATGGGCAGCATGGCGGAGATGACGCCGTGGATGACGAACGCCGAGTGCACGCACCGCACGGGCATGCACCTGTGGCAGGACCTCGTGTTCACCCAGGTGTGCGACCCGCAGACCTTCCTGCCCGTGCCCTACGGCGCGGAAGGCACCCCCGTGTACACGCACCTGGAGCGCACCTCGCAGCCGATGATCCGCCTCGTGTCGGGGGACCGCACGCGCTGGACGGACGAGCCGTGCCCGTGCGGACGCACGTACCCGCGGCTGCCCGCCGGCCTCTACGGGCGCATCGACGACATGTTCATCGTGCGCGGCGAGAACATCTACCCGAGCGCCATCGAGGACACGCTGCGCGCCATCGACGGCTTCGGCGGCGAGTTCCGCGTCATCATCTCGCGCCGCGAGGCAATGGACGAGCTGCTCGTGCGGGCGGAGTACGCCGCCTCCCACCGCGACCCGGCCGCCCTCGGCGCCACCATGAAGGAGCGGCTGCGCGCGCGCCTGGGCGTGTCGCCCGTGATGGAGCTGGTGCCCGAGGGCACGCTGCCGCGCTCGGAGTTCAAGGCGCGGCGCGTGATCGACGACCGCGATCTCTACCATTCGACGAGGGCCACCACCGATGTTTGACCGGGATGCGATCGAGCGGGCGAAGACGCTGCGCGAGCAGTGGGAAGCCGGCGAGCTCCGGCAGTTTCTGACACGGCAGCCGGAGTCGCGGGCGGAGTACCGCACGGGCTCGGGCCTGCCCGTGCAGCGCGTCTACACGCCGGAGGATCTCGCCGGCATGTCGATCGACGACCTCGGCCTGCCCGGGCAGTACCCGTTCACGCGGGGGCCGTACCCCACGATGTACCGCGGGCGGCTGTGGACGATGCGGCAGATCGCCGGCTTCGGCACCGGCAGCGACACCAACAAGCGGTTCCGCTACCTGATCGAGCAGGGGCAGACGGGCCTGTCGGTGGACTTCGACATGCCCACCCTGATGGGCTACGACTCCGACGACCCGCGCTCGCTCGGTGAAGTGGGCCGCGAGGGTGTCGCCATCGACACCATCGACGACATGGAAGCGCTCTTCGACGGCATCGATCTCGAGTCGATCTCCGTGTCGATGACGATCAATCCGACGGCGTGGATCCTGCTGGCCATGTACGTGGCGGTGGCCGAGGCGAGAGGCTGCGACCTCAACAAGCTCTCGGGCACGGTGCAGGCGGATATCTTGAAGGAGTACATGGCGCAGAAGGAGTGGATCTTCCCGATCCGGCCTTCCATGCGGCTCATGCGCGACATGATCGTCTTCTGCGCCGACCGCATGGCGCGCTACAACCCCGTCAACATCAGCGGCTACCACATCAACGAGGCCGGAGCGACCGCGGTGCAGGAGGTCGCCTTCACGATGGCGAACGCCATCGCCTACGTGGAGGAGGTGACGCGCAGCGGGGTGGCCGTGGACCGCTTCGCGCCGCGGCTGGCCTTCTACTTCGTGGCGCAGGCGGACTTCTTCGAGGAGGTCGCCAAGTTCCGCGCCGCGCGCCGCGTGTGGGCCCGCCTCATGAAGGAGCGCTTCGGCGCCACGAAGGCGGAGTCGATGCGGCTGCGCTTCCACTGCCAGACGGCGGCGGCCACGCTCACGAAGGCGCAGCCGATGAACAACATCGTGCGCACCGCGCTGCAGGCGCTCTCCGCCGTGCTCGGCGGCGCGCAGTCGCTGCACACCAACGGCCTCGACGAGGCGTACGCGATCCCCTCCGAGCTGGCGATGAAGGTCGCGCTGCGCACGCAGCAGATCATCGCCGAGGAGACGCGCGTGGCCCACGTGGCCGACCCGCTCGGGGGCTCGTTCTACGTGGAGGCGCTCACGAATCGGATCGAGCAGGAGGTGGTCGCCATCCTCGGCAAGGTGGACGCCCTCGGCGGCACCATCAAGGCCATCGAGGAGGGCTGGTTCCAGCGCGAGATCGCGGATTCGGCCTACGACTTCGCGCGCCGCAAGGCCTCCGGCGAGCAGCCCGTGATCGGCGTCAACCGGTTCACCGAGCCCGGGGAGCCGCCGCCGCTGGAGATCCACCGCGTCGACGCGGAAGTCGAGGCCCGCCAGCAGGCGCGCCTGGCGGACACGCGCCGGCGCCGCGACGAGGCGACGGTGGCCGCCCTGCTCGACCGGCTGGCAGCCGAAGCCCGCGATTCGACAGCCAATTTGATGCCGGTGACCATCGAGCTGGTGCGCGCGCGGGCCTCGATGGGGGAGATCGTGAACCGCCTACGCCATATCTGGGGCTCCTACGTCGAGAAGCCCGTGTTCTAGTTGGATGGGGGGGGGGGGCGGGGGCCCCCCCCCCCCCCCCCCCCCCCCGCTCCTCGGGGCGCTCCTCGATTCCGCCTTTCAATCCACGGGTGTGACTTTGATAGACTGAGCGGGCGCATGGCGGTCCAAGAATCGGTTCTCGTCCTGCAGGAACGGCTCGCCAACGAGCAGAAGCTCGTCCACCTCATCGACCGCATCCACGCCGCCAAGACGCTCGACTCCATCTTCATCGAGCTGCAGGGCGAGATCCTGGCCTTCCTCGACGCCGACCGCATGACGCTGTACGCGGTGGATCCCGACAAGAAGGAGCTGTACTCGAAGTTCCTCGCCCTCGACGCCGTGAAGGAGATCCGCGTCCCCATCAGCGAGCAATCGGTGGCGGGCTACTGCGCGATGAGCAAGCAGACGATCAACATCACCGACGCCTACGACGCCGCCGAGCTGGGCCGCGTGTCGCCCAAGCTGCACTTCGACAGCTCGTGGGACAAGCGCACGGGCTTCAAGACGACGCAGATCCTGGCCATGCCCATCCTGCACGAGAACCGGGCGACGCTCGGCGTCATCCAGCTCCTCAACAAGAAGCACCGGGGGCGGTTCACGAAGGACGACGAGGCGGGCGTGGCGCGGCTGGCCAAGACGCTCGGCATCGCCTTCCACAACCAGCAGCAGATCGGCCAGCGCCGCGTCGGCAAGTTCGACTACCTGCTCTCGCAGGGGCTCGTGAGCCAGGAGGAAGTCAACGCCGCCATCGCCACCGCGCGCAGCAAGCAGACGGACGTGGAGACGATCCTGCTCGAGCAGTTCAAGGTCCCCAAGAACGAGCTGGGCACCTCGCTGAGCCAGTTCTACAAGGTGCCCTTCATCGCCTTCGACGAGAAGGTGATTCCGCCCCCCGACCTCATGCGGGACCTCAAGCTGGAGTTCCTCAAGCGCAACCTGTGGCTGCCCATCCGGCGCGAGGACAACGCCACCATCGTCCTCATCGACAACCCGCAAGATCTGCAGAAGGTGGACAGCATCCACCAGCTCATGCGCGCGCACACGGTGAAGCTCGCCGTGGGCCTGCGCAAGGACATCACGGCCTTCCTGCAGCTCGCGGGCGGCGAGCTCACCGCCAAGGACAGCATGGGCAACATCCTCACCGCCCTCGGCGACGAGGCGCGGGGCGGGGTGGAGGAAGAGGTCACCGGCTCCGACCTCGACGAGAACGACAGCGCGGTCATCCGCCTCGCCAACCAGGTCATCGTGGACGCCTTCAAGTCGCGCGCCTCCGACATCCACATCGAGCCCTACGGCGCCAACAAGGACACGATGATCCGCCTGCGCGTGGACGGCGGCTGCCACGAGTACCAGCGCATCCCCGGCGCCTACCGGCGCGCCATCGTGGCCCGCATCAAGATCATGGCCATGCTGGACATCGCCGAGCGCCGCAAGCCTCAGGACGGCAAGATCAAGTTCCGCATGCCGGACAACCGCGAGATCGAGCTGCGCGTGGCCACCGTGCCCACCCAGGGCGGCAACGAGGACGTGGTCATGCGGATCCTGGCCGCCAGCGAGCCCATCCCCGTGGACAAGCTGGGCATGACCGAGCGCAACCTGCGCGAGATGAAGGCGGCCGCCCAGAAGCCGTACGGGCTCATCCTGTGCGTGGGCCCCACGGGCTCCGGCAAGACGACCACGCTGCATTCCGTGCTCGGCTTCATCAACAAGCCCGACCGCAAGATCTGGACGGCCGAGGACCCCGTCGAGATCACGCAGTACGGCCTGCGGCAGGTGCAGGTGCAGCCGAAGATCGGCTTCACCTTCGCGGGCGCCATGCGCGCCTTCCTGCGCGCCGATCCCGACGTCATCATGGTCGGTGAGATGCGCGACGAGGAGACGGCCTCCACGGGCGTCGAGGCGTCGCTGACCGGTCACCTCGTCTTCTCCACCCTGCACACCAACAGCGCGGTGGAGACGGTCATTCGCCTGCTCGACATGGGCCTCGACCCCTTCAACTTCGCCGACGCCCTGCTGTGCGTGCTCGCGCAGCGCCTCGTCAAGCGCCTCTGCCTGGAGTGCAAGGAGGAGTACCATCCCGCCCAGGACGAGTGGGACGCGCTGGCGGAGGGCTACGGCCGCGACGCACTGGCCGAGCTGGGCGTGCAGTACGACAGCGACTTCGTGCTCTATCGCGGCAAGGGCTGCGGCACCTGCAACAACACCGGCTACCGCGGCCGCGCCGGTATCCACGAGCTGCTCGTGGCCAGCGACGAGATGAAGAAGCTGATCCAGTCGAAGGCGCGCGTGGCGGAGATGCTCGGGGTGGCCAAGGCGGCGGGCATGACCACGCTCGTGCAGGACGGCATTCTGAAGTCGCTCGAAGGCATCACGGACTTCCGGCAGGTGAAGGCCGTCGCCATCAAGTAGTCTCCCCGCCGTGTGGCCCCGTTCTTGCGTCTCTCCTCAGTCGTGCTCCGAGCGCAGCGTGACGTCCTTGAAGGTCCGGTAGAGCAGCAGGTCGTACACGATCTTCAGCCCGCCCCCGAGCACGAAGGGCGCCCCCAGCGCCACCGACTGCATGACGACGCCGGTGAGGGCGGGCGTGACCGCCTGCGCCACCGTGCGCCAGAGCGTGGTGACGGTGGCGGCCGCCTCGCGCTCGTGGTCCTGCACCACCGCCATCACGTAGGCCTGCCGGGTGGGGACGTCGATCTGCGACAGGAGCTGCCGGGCGAAGAGCAGCGCCACCGCGATGGCCGCCGTGGGCGCCACGGCGACGCCGATCAGCAGCACGTTGGACACGAGGTGCGAGACCACCATCGTGTTGAGCAGCCCGAAGCGGCCGGCCAGGCGCCCCGCCAGGAGCAGCGACACGGCGGTGAGCATCTGCGCCACGAAGAAGATGCGCCCGAGCGCGTCCAGCTCGAGCGAAAAGCGCGTGTGCAGGTAGTAGGCGACGAGCGACTGGAGCACGAAGCCACCCGCGAAGGAGTCCAGCGAGAAGAGCGCCGCCAGCTTGCGGATGAGCGCCGTCGAGGGCGCCGCCGCCGCGCTGCCCCGCGGGCGCACGCCCGGTGTGGCCGGCAGCCGGAGGTAGGCGAGCGCCTGCACGCCCGCCGACGCCAGGAAGACGGCGAAGAGCACCCGGTAGGAGTCGACCGTGCCCACCGCGCCCGCTCCCACCGCGGCCGCCGCGTAGCCGAGCAGGTTGTAGATGCTCAGGATCTTCGTCCGGCGCCCGGCCGCGGCGGCGCGGGCGATCATGACCTGCTCGATGCTCAGGAAGGGGCCCGTCTCGCCCGCGCCCACCGCCACGTTGCCCACCATGGCCGCGAAGACCACCACCCAGGGTTCGCGGGAGACCAGCAGCAGGCAGGCGGCGACGGCGGTGAGGCCGGCCAGCGCCAGCAGCGCTGCGCGCCCACCGAAACGCTCGGCGGGCCGCCGCACCGCCCACGTGAGCGCCGCGCTGCCCGCCAGCGTGAGCGTGACGGCCACGCCGATCCCGACGGCGCTCACGCCCAGCTCGGCGAGGTAGACGGGCAGCAGGATGCCGAGGAAGCCGTAGCAGAAGGTCCGCGCCGTCTTGGCGGCGAAGATGGCGCCGATCACGGCGCCCGCGATTTCGCGCTTGACATCAACTCAACATACGTTGAGTATATGGCCATGATGACGGAAAAAGGCGGAGGTGTCCGATGAACCCGGTCGAACGGATTCTGCTCGAGGAAGCCACCTACCTGGTCGATCGCCTCGCGACGTCCATCCCCCCGAAAGGGGCCACGCCGGAGACCATGAGCCCCCGGCTGCGGGCGAGGCTGGAAGAGGCGGAAGCGCAGCTCGCCGGGGCGCGCGCCGCGGTGCTCGAAGATTACGGGCGCTGGCTGCGGGCGCTGGACGATGCCGAGAATCTCTGGGCGCTGGCCCTGTATCACTCAGCCGCGGCCGAACAGACGGGCGAGCACACTGCGGCGCTCGCCGCCTGAGGCCGGCGCGGGCTCGGCGAGGTAACGGGCGCGCATGAGCTCGAAGCGCTGCCAGTAGTCCGGCAGGCTCTTCGCGCGCTCCACCTGAGCGCCGAGCAGGCGCGCCTGCTCGTCCGGCTCGGCGGGGGCCCCCGGGCGGCGAGGGGGGTCGACCCCGGCGGCGAGGTCAGCGTCCAGCAGTCGCAGGAAGCCCAGCACGTGGCCCGCGTACTCCGCGCGGTCGGCGTCGCTGTCCGCGGCGGGAGCGGGCAGGCCGCCGGCCTTGCGGGCGTTCACCAGCGCCTCCAGGCACACGAAGTCGATGGCCTCTTCCAGCCGCTCCCGCACCTCGTAGTCGATGCGCGTGCGCAGGTCGTGCGTGCGATCGGGATGACGGAAGGGCATCAGCCGAGCATCGAGCGCAACCCGACGTTCAGCGGCACCGGCGTGAGGCCGAACGTCGAGAAGAACGGCCCGGGGTCACACGTGCTGTTCTCCTCGAGCATCAGGAGCTGATCCGGCGTCAGCGGAAAGCCCGGCAGCCGATGCAGCAGCCGCGTGGCGGGCCGCATCAGCGCCAGCGGCACGTGCAGCTTGCGCACGTGGCGCCGCGCCAGGGCCGCGCCGATGCGATCGAGCAGGTCCACCATCGTGACCGCCTCCGGCCCCGCCACGTCGTACGTGTGCTTGGCGGTGGCCTCCAGGGCCAGCGCGCGGGCGAACGCCTGCGCCACCTGCTCCACGGGCACGGGCTGGAGCTGCTGGCGCCCGCTGCCGATGACGGGCACCACGGGCACGCGCTGGATCATGCGCGCCAGCATCGTGACGAACTCGTCGCCGCGGCCGTAGATGATCGACGGCCGGAAGATCGTCCACGACAGCGGGCTGGCGCGCACGGCTTCCTCCGCCGCCCACTTGGTGACGTGATAGCGCGAGCGGGCGCCGGGCCGGGTGCCGAGCGCGCTCATGTGCAGGAACCGGCCCACGCCGGCCGCCGTCGCCGCCTCCAGGACGTTGACCGTGCCCTGGGTGTGGACGCGCTCGAAGGTGACGCCGGCACCGGGATGCTCGCGGATGATGCCGACGAGGTGCACGACGGCGTGGCAGCCCATCACGCCTTCTTGCAGCGTGCGGGGCACCGTCACGTCGCCCTCGACGCGCTCGATGGCGCCGAAGCCGTGCAGGTCGCGCTCCGAGCCTCGCCGCACGAGGCAGCGGACCACGCAGCCTTCTGCGCGGAGCGCCTGGACGACCGCCCGTCCCACGAACCCGGTAGCGCCGGTGACGAACACCCGGCGGATGGACTGCATGGCCCCAAGGATAGCAAGCGCTCGGTCCCGGCGTCGCCGGATGCTAAGATCGCGGCGTGGTGGCAGCGCTGGTCCTCCTTTCCCTGCTCGTTGCCGCTCCCGCCGCCGCCCAATCCCTCGATTTCACCGGAGTCGACGAGGCGGCCACCGAGGCCGTGCAGTCGGGCGACATTCCGGGCGTCGTGGTGCTGGTGGGCCGCGGCGACGACACGCTGTACCTGCGCGCCTACGGCTCGCGCACGGTCGTGCCCACCGCGCAGGCGATGACGACCGACACCATCTTCGACATCGCCTCCCTCACCAAGCCCTTCGGCACCACGCTGGCCGTGATGGCGCTGGTGGAGAAGGGCGTGGTGAAGCTGGAGGCGCCGCTCGGACGGTACATCGCGGACTTCCGCGGCCGGCGCTACGACAAGGCGACCGTGCAGCGGCTGCTCACGCACAGCGCCGGCTTTCCCGCCATCCCGCCCTCGGCCGTGGTGCGCCACGGCTTTCCCGCCGCCGCCCGCGCCCTCGCCCAGGCGCCCTTCGACTATCCGCCGGGCACGAGCTTTCAGTACAGCGACACCGGCTTCATCATCCTCGGCGAGCTGGTGCGGCGCGCGAGCGGCCTGCCCCTCGACCGCTATCTCGACACGACGATCTTCACGCCGCTCGCCCTGGGCGACACCTCGTTCCGCCCGCCCGCCTCCAAGCGCGGCCGCATCGCCCCCACGGAGTTCTTCGGGGGCCGCATGATGCAGGGCGAAGTCCACGACCCCCGCGCGCGCCTGCTCAACGGCGTGGCCGGCCACGCGGGCATGTTCTCGACGGCGGCCGACCTCGCGCGCCTGTGCCGGATGCTCGTGAACGAAGGCGAGCTGGACGGCCGGCGCGTGCTGCGCGCCTCCACCGTGAAGCAGATGTGGACGCGCTCTGCCGATGGCAACGGCTCGCGCGCGCTGGGCTGGGACGTCGGCTCCGTGTACGCGAGCACCATGGCGCCCTTCTTCCCCATCGGCGCCGTCGGCCACACCGGCTTCACGGGCACGGCGGTGTGGATCGATCCCGCCAGCCGCTCGTACATGATCCTCCTCACCAACCGCGTGCATCCGAGCGGCGGAGGGGCGGCGCGCATCCTCGAGCTGCGCCGCCGCGTGGCCGCCGCCGTGGGCGCGCAGCTCTTCCAGCCCCCGCTGCAGGTCGCGGAGGTGGAGTCCACGGCGCCGGCGGCGGACGGCGACCTCGTGCCGCCGCGCCCGCCCGCCGTCGTGCGCACCGGGCTCGACGTCCTCGCCGCGCAGGGCTTCGCCACCCTGCAGGGCTATTCGATCGGGCTCGTCACCAACCAGACGGGCATCGACGCGCAGGGGCGCCGCGCCATCGACCTGCTCGCGGCGGCGCCGAAGGTGCGGCTGCACGCGATCTTCTCGCCCGAGCACGGGCTCACCGGCGAGTCCACCAGCGAGAACGTGCCCCACGGCCGGGATGCTGCCACGGGCCGTCCCATCTGGAGCCTGTACGGCGCCTCGCGGCGGCCCACGGCGGCCATGCTCAAGGGCATCAACCTGATCGTCTACGACATCCAGGACGTGGGCGTGCGCTACTACACCTACCTCACCACGCTCGTGTACGTGATGGAGGAGGCGGCCCGCCACAACATCCCGCTCGTCGTGCTCGATCGCCCCAACCCCATCACCGGCCGCGTGGTGGAGGGCCCCCTGATGGACCCCGACCTCAACTCCTTCACCGCGCCCCACCGCATTCCCGTGCGCACGGGGATGACGATCGGCGAGTTCGGCCGCATGGTGGCCCTCGAGCGCAACATCCCGGTGTCGATGACGATCGTGCCCGTGGAGGGCTGGGAGCGCGGCCGCTGGTACGACGAAACGGGGCTGCCGTGGGTGAACCCGTCGCCGAACATCCGCTCCGTCACGCAGGCGCTGCTCTACTCGGGCGTGGGCCTGCTGGAAGCCACGAACCTCTCCGTCGGCCGCGGCACGGACATGCCCTTCGAGGTGGTGGGCGCGCCGTGGATCGAGCCCTTCGGCCTCGCGCAGGCGCTGAACGCGCTGCGCCTGCCCGGCGTGCGCTTCGACCCCGTGACCTTCACGCCCACCGGCGACAAGTACGCGCAGACGGTGTGCGGCGGCGTGCAGGTGGTCGTGACCGACCGCGAGGCCATCCGTCCGGTGACGGTGGGGCTGGCGATCGGCCGCGAGCTACGCGCCCGTCATCGCGACCAGTTCAGGCCCGAGCACATCCAGAACCTCCTCGTCAATCGCTCCACCATGTGGGCCTTCCTGCGCAACGAGCCGCTGGAGCGGCTGGTGGCATGGGCCGACGCCGACCGAAGCGACTTCCTGAAGCGCCGCGCGTCATATCTCATCTATAAATAGCCTCCTCGTTGAGATGGGGGGCCTCGAACGGGCCCCCCAAGCCCTGCTGTTGAGATGGGGGGCCGCGACGGGGCCCCCCAAGCCCCCCGGCGCTCGGAGCGCCCCCGGGCACCCGAGGC
>JBBDXO010000266.1:0-1866 GCA_040902295.1 Candidatus Rokuibacteriota bacterium
CGCCCCCATGAAGACGATCGTCGCGCTCCCGGGTGAGGGCATCGGCGTGGAGGTGGTCGATGCCACGTGCGAGCTCATGGCCGCCGCCGGCATGCCCGTGAACGTCCTGACGCCGCCGCAGATCGCGGCGCCGGGCTCGCCGGTGCCCGAGGAGACGCAGCGTGTCTGTCGCGCCGCCGACGCCGTGCTCTTCGGCGCCGCCGGTCCGGCCACCACCCGCGTCGTCGGCTGGCTCCGCTGGGAGATGGACGCCTGGGCCGGCGTGCGGCCCGCGAAGTTCCACACCGGCATGCGCTCGCCGCTGGCCGATCCGGACGGCATCGACCTCGTCGTCATCCGCGAGAACTCCGAGGGCATGTACCCGGGCCGCGAGGGCGACCTCGCGGAGCTGCAGCGCGCGCTGCCGGGCCTGCGCGATCGCTTCGGGCGCGGTCTCGAGCGCCACGGCGACGGCCGCTTCGCCGTCAAGGTGGTGACGCGCGCCGGTGCTGCGCGCATCGCGCGCTTTGCGTGCGAGCTGGCCCGGCGGCGCACGGCGCGCGGCAGCGCCGGCAAGGTCACGTGCGTGACCAAGTCCAACGTCCTGCCGCAGACCGACGGGCTCTTTCACCAGATCGTCGAGGAGACCGTCGCCACCTACGCCGATCTCGCCTTCGAGCACTTCCACGTGGACGACGCCGCGCGGCGGATCATCCGCTTCCCCAGGACCATGGACGTCGTGCTGTGCATGAACCAGTACGGCGACATCCTGTCCGACGTCGCGGGCGAGGTCGCGGGCGGGCTCGGGGTGGCGCCCTCCGCGAACTTCGGCGACGGCGGCTGGGCGTACTTCGAGTCGGTGCACGGCTCCGCGCCGGACATCGCGGGCCGGGGCACAGCCAACCCGACGGGCACGCTGCTCTCCGCGGCGCTGATGCTCGAGCACCTGGGGCTCGCCGCGGAGGCCGCACGTCTCGAGGCGGCGGTCGCGCGCGTCTATCGCGACGGCAAGGCGCTCACCCCCGACCAGGGCGGGACGGCGACGACGACGCAGATGGCGGCGGCGGTGCTCGCCGCCTATCGCACCCAGTGAGCGATTCGCGCATCCAGCCCGGCCTCACGGCCGAGCGGCGCGTGGCGGTCACCGAGGCCATGACGACCGCGCACGCCGGTGGCACGCCCATCCTCACCGCACCGTCGATGATCATGCAGATGGAGCTCACCGCGCAGGACGCCACCGATCCCTTCCTGCGGCCCGAGCGCACGACGGTCGGCTACGAGATCTGCATCACCCATCGCCGTGCCACACTCGTGGGCGAGTGGTTCCGCGTGACCGCCGAGCTCACCGAGGTCGATGGCCGGCATCTCGTGTTCAGGGTCGAAGCCCACAACGCGCGCGAGAAGATCGGGGAAGGCCGGCTGCGCCGCACGATCGTCCGTCTCGGCAGCGTGGCCTGAACCACCCGCCGGGGATGAGGTCGTCCGCTCTTTCCGCTTGACAGCTTCGGCCGACTGCACTGGCTGTGCGTCACGCGTCTCGCGTGAATGCCGTTCTACGGGCCGTACGGACCTGCGAGGACCGCCGAACGTGACCGGCCCGAAAAAAATGGTCTCGCGTCCGGAATCGCTGCTTCTGGCGCCTCGCAGGTGGCTCGAAAAAGCGGGTGTAGATTCGCCCCAGCACAAGGGGGGCCCGCATGGACATCCATTCGCCAAGCATCGTCGCTACCCCGGAACATCTCGTCGAGCTCGACCGCCTGGGCAACGAGATCGCCGAGCTGTCGGCGCACCTCAACGCGGCCACCGCCCGCCTCCTCGACCTCATCCGCGAGTTCGACGCCCGTGAGGGTTGGGCCAACGGCTTCCGCTCCTGCGCCGCCTGGCTGA
>JBBDXO010000267.1:0-12861 GCA_040902295.1 Candidatus Rokuibacteriota bacterium
CGATCGTCCCGATGTTCACGTGCGGCTTCGTCCGCTCGTACTTCGCCTTCGCCATTGCTGCCTACCTCCCGTTGACCGTCGCGGCGCGCGGCGGCGTGAGTCTGGAGCCCATGTCCGGGATTGAACCGGAGACCTCGCCCTTACCAAGGGCGTGCTCTACCAACTGAGCTACATGGGCGCGTTCGCCTGTCGAGAATGTGGAGCGGGAAACGGGATTCGAACCCGCGACCCCCAGCTTGGAAGGCTGGCGCTCTACCGCTGAGCTATTCCCGCGCTTCCCGTGAGCTCCTGTCTCGAATATCGTCGTCGTGCTCAGGCCCGGAATGGTGGTGGGGAGGGGAGGATTTGAACCCCCGAAGGCGTACGCCAGCAGATTTACAGTCTGCCCCCTTTGGCCACTTGGGTACCTCCCCGAATCTGCCGGCATGCGATGAGAACCTCTCCGAGTAAGCGGTCGAGATAAACTGGCGCTGGCGGGAGGATTTGAACCCCCGACCCACTGCTTACAAGGCAGTTGCTCTGCCCCTGAGCTACGCCAGCACGGACAAAGTTCCAATATAGGTCCGGAGGCTGATAAGTCAAGGGGTTTTACGGCCTGGACCCCCCTCGGCGCTGGCGGGCGACCTCGTTACAGAGGACGGCGCCCGCCGCCCCGACGTTCAGGGAGCCCACCCTGCCCTGCATCGGAATGGTGAGCAGGGCGTCGCAGGAGCGCGCGACGAGCGGCCTGAGCCCCTCCCCCTCCCCGCCCAGCACCAGGCACACGGGGCCACGAAGGTCGGCCGCCCACGGCACCACCCCGCCCGTAGACGCCGCGCCATAGATCCATATGCCCGATTCCTTGAGCTTTTCCAGCGCAGCCACGAGGTTGGTCTCCCGGGCCACGGGCACGTACTCGATGGCGCCCATGGCCGCGCGTGAGGCGGCGTCGGTCAGGCCCACCGCGTGGTGCTTGGGCACGACCACGCCGTGGACCCCGAAGATGTCCGCGGTGCGCAGCAGCGCGCCCAGGTTGCGCGGGTCCTGCACCTGGTCCAGGGCCATGAAGAAGGCGGGCTCGCCTCGCTCGCCGGGAATGGGCAGCAGGCTCTCGAGATCGACGTATTCCGCCGAGGCGACCCGGGCCACCACGCCCTGGTGCTGCGGAGTGCCGGCCATCGCGGTGAGCTGGTCGCGCGTGCGGAAGGAGACCTTGACCCCGCTGCGCCGGGCGAGGGCGACGACCTCCGACAGCGGACCATGCGCGCCCGCCAGCACCGCGATCTCATCGGTCCGGCGGCCGCCGCTGCGCAGCAGCTCGAGGACGGGGTTACGGCCGTACACGCGATCCTCGGCCATCTAACCTTCCCTTCGGGTCACGCGAGGGCCACCGGCGGCGTCTTCGACGGCCCAGCCGAGCGCCCCGATCGCCGCGCGGAGCTCGTCCGCCCGCTTCCAGTCACGCCGGCCGCGCGCCGTGGCGCGCTCCTCGACGAGCTGCTGCACCTCCGGCGGCGGACCCGTCAGCGCATACCCCTCCTGGAAGAGACCCAGGACGCCCGCGAGGACCCGCAACTCGTCGACACCCGCGGCGAAGCCCCCGCGCGCGCCCGGGTCGGTGGCCGCGCGGTCGCGATACTCGTACAGCGCCTTCGTCATGTCGAAGAGGACGCCGAGCGCCTGCGGCGTGTTGAAGTCGTCGTCCATGGCCGCCTCGAACTGCACCCGGAATCCCGCGAGCGCCTCCGGCAGCGCGGGCGTGTCGGCGGGGCCGACCCCCGCCGTCTGCACGTCGTGAAAAAGCCGGGTGAAGCGCTCGAGGGCGCGCGCGCTGTCGTGCACGCGCTCCTCCGACCACTCCACCGGGTTGCGGTAGTGCGTGCCGAGCAGGAAGAGGCGCAGCGCGTCCGGCTGGTGGCGGCCGAGGATGTCCCTGATCATCATCGTGTTACCAAGCGACTTGGACATCTTCTCCTTGCCCATGTTCACGAAACCGTTGTGCATCCAGGCGCGCGCGAGCTCGCGGTCCGTGCACGCCTCCGACTGCGCGATCTCACATTCGTGGTGCGGGAAGATGAGGTCCTCGCCGCCGCCGTGGATGTCGAACGACTCTCCGAGGTACTGCATCGCCATCGCCGAGCACTCGATGTGCCAGCCGGGGCGGCCGGGCCCCCACGGGCTGTCCCACGACGGCTCGCCCGGCTTGGCGGATTTCCAGAGCGCGAAGTCGCGCGGATCGCGCTTGCGCTCGTCCACCTCCACGCGCGCTCCCGCGAGGAGCTCGTCCAGGTGCTTGCCCGACAGCCGCCCGTAGCGGGGGAAGCGTCGGATCTCGAAGTACACGTCGCCGTCGATCACGTACGCGGTGCCGGCGATGATGAGGCGCTCGATGAGCGCGATCATCTGCGGCACGTGCTCGGTGGCCTTCGGCCGGACGTCCGGCCGCAGGACGCCGAGCGCGTCCATGTCGGCGTCGAAGGCCTCGACGTAACGCTCGGAGACCACGCGCGCCTCCACCCCTTCCTCGTGGGCGCGGCGGATGATGCGGTCGTCCACGTCGGTATAGTTCTTCACGAACGTCACGCGCAGCCCCTTGGACACGAGGTAGCGGCGCACCACGTCGAAGACGATGGAGCTGCGCGCATGCCCGATGTGCGAGAGGTCGTAGACGGTCACGCCGCACACGTACATGCGCACCTCGCCCGGCGTCAGCGGCGTGAACTCCTCCTTCGCCCGCGACATCGTGTTGAAGATCCTCACCGCGCCACCTCCACGCTCACCACCGCCATCGCGGCCATCCCCTCGCAGCGCCCGAGCAGCCCGAGGCCCTCGGGGCTCTTGGCCTTGACGCTGACCATCGCCACCGGCACGCCCAGCGTATCGGCCAGCCGCTTGGCCATCTCGGGCAGCAGCGGCTGCAGCCGCGGCGCCTGCGCGAGGACGGTGGCGTCCACGTTCACGAGCGTGCCGCCGCGCGCGGCGATCAGCTCCATCACGCGCGTGAGCAGGGCGAGGCTCGAGATGCCCCGGTAGCGCGCGTCGGTGTCGGGAAAGTGACGGCCGAGGTCGCCGAGGGCGAGCGCGCCCAGCAGTGCCTCGCCGATCGCGTGCGAGAGGACATCGGCATCGGAGTGGCCGCCGAGGCCGAGCTCGGAGGGCACCGTCACCCCGCCCAGCACCAGCGGGCGATCGGGCACGAGGGGATGCAGGTCGAAGCCGAACCCGACGCGGTTCACGCGCGGCCCCGGACCCGGCGCAAATCGTCCGGCGTCGTGATCTTGAGGTTGCCGGCAAGGCCCGGCACCACGCGCACGCGATGGCCGAGGCGCTCCACGAGCATGGCGTCGTCGGTCCCCACGATGCCGTCGCGCCGCGCCTTGTCGTGCGCCTCGCGCAGCAGCGCGGCGCGGAACGCCTGCGGCGTCTGCACGGACCACAGGCCGGCCCGGTCCACGGTCTGCTCCACGAACCCGTCGCGCACGCGCTTCACCGTCTCGGTCACGGGCAGGGCGCAGATGGCGGCCCCCGCCTCGGCCGCCGCCGTCACCACGGCCTCCAGCAGCGCGCGCGTGATGAACGGCCGCACCGCGTCGTGCACGACGACGACCTCCGCCGTGGCCGGGGCCGCCTGCAGCGCGCGCCACACCGACTCCTGCCGGGTGGCGCCGCCCGCCACCACCGTGATGGACGCGCGCCGCCCTCCCGCTCCCAGCAGCCGCCGCGTCCGCGCCACGTAGGCGGCGGGCGCGGCCACGATCACGGCGGAGAGGCCGGGGTGCTCGCGCAGCCGCCGCACGGTCGTCGCGAGAATCGACACGCCCGCCACGCGCAGGAACTGCTTGGGTACCCGGTGGCCGAGCCGCGTTCCGCTGCCGCCGGCGGGGACGAGGGCGCACACCTCAACCATCGCGCGGTCCCGGCACGGCGCTTTCCGTCCGCGGCCGCGTGAAGATCATGCGGCCGGCCGAGGTCTGCAGCACGCTCGTCACCGTGACCTCCAGCGTCTGGCCGAGGTGCTTGCGCCCCTGGTCCACGACGACCATCGTCCCGTCGTCGAGGAAGGCGACACCCTGGCCCGACTCCTTGCCCTCGCGGACCACCTGCACCTGCATCACCTCGCCCGCCAGCACCGCCGGCTTCATGGCGTTGGCGAGGTCGTTGACGTTGAGGACGGAGAGGCCGCTCACCTCCGCCAGCCGGTTGAGGTTGTCGTCGGTGGTGAGCACGCGGCCGCCGCGCGCGCGCGCGAGCTCGATGACCTTGAGGTCGACCTCGCGCACCGCGGGAAAGTCTTCCTCGGAGATCTCCACGCGCACCCGGGTGCTTCGCTGCAGGCGCTGCAGCACTTCGAAGCCTCGCTTGCCGCGATTGCGCTTGAGCGGGTCGGGGGCGTCCGCGACGCGCTGCAGCTCGCTGAGCACGAAGCGCGGCACCACGAGCGCGCCCTCCACGAACCCCGCCTCGCAGATGTCCACGATGCGCCCGTCGATGATGACGGAGGTGTCGACGATCTTCGGCGGGCTCGCGACGTCGCTGCGCTCCGCCGGGAGCGGCGTCACCGCCTCGCCCCGCCACCGCCAGCCGACGGTGGCGCCCAGATAGGCCCCCCACAGCATCAGCCCGATGCGCAGCGCCGCTCCCGCCGCCGGCCACGCCGCCGCCAGCGCGCCGCCCGCCGCCGCGCCGCCGAGCAGGCCCGCCAGTCCGCCCATCGCCGCCCACGCCACGCCTGCCGGTGCCACGCGGCCGGCGGCACGCTCGAGCGCCACCGCGCCCGCGCCGAGGATGGCGCCCGCCAGGGCCGCCGCCACCGGCGGCCACGCGAGCGACGGCGCGGCCGCCACCGCCGCCCACGCGGACGCGCCTATCACGAGCGCGCGCACGATCCACAGGCCCGTCACGCCAGCAACGCCTCCACCGCTTCGCTCACCGTGGCCACGCCCCGGGCGGGCAGCGGCAGCGAGGGGTGGTCCGCCACGTTGCTGCGCGGCACTACCGCGGACCGGAAGCCGAGCTGGGCGGCCGCCTTCAGGCGCGCCTCGAGGCCGCTGATGGCCCGCACCTCGCCCGTGAGGCCGACCTCGCCGAGCACGAGCACGTCGCCCGCCACCGGCCGCTCCATGTAGCTGGAGGCGGCCGCCACCACGATGCCGAGGTCGGCGGCGGGCTCGAAGATGCGGCCGCCGCCCGCGACGTTGACGAACACGTCCTGGTTGCCGATGGGCAACCCCGCGCGCTTCTCCAGCACGGCCAGCAGCAGGCACACGCGGTTGTAGTCGCAGCCGAGCACGGTGCGCCGCGGGGTGCCGAAGGAGGCGCGGGCGACGAGGGCCTGCAGCTCGAGCAGGAGCGGCCGCGTGCCCTCCAGCGAGGCGACGACGACGGAGCCGGCCGCGTGGGCGGGACGCTCGGTGAGGAAGAAGCCGGAGGGGTTGAGCACCTCCGTCAGCCCGCGCTCGGCCATCTCGAAGACGCCGATCTCGTTGGTGGACCCGAAGCGGTTCTTCACCGCGCGCAGCACGCGATACGCGTGGTGCTGCTCGCCTTCGAAGTAGAGGACGGTGTCGACGAGGTGCTCGAGCACACGCGGCCCCGCCAGCGCGCCGTCCTTGGTGACGTGGCCCACCAGGAAGGTGGCGATGCCGCGCCCCTTGGCCACCATCATCAGGCGCGCCGCGCACTCGCGTACCTGCGCCACGCTGCCCGGCGCCGACTCCAGCTCCGGCAGGAAGACCGTCTGGATGGAGTCGATGATGAGCGCGCGCGGCTTGATGTCGTCGAGCTGCGCCTGCACCACGGAGAGGTCGTTCTCCGTCCACAGCAGCAGGCCGTCGGCGGCGATGCCGAGGCGGTCGGCGCGCATCTTCACCTGCGCCGCCGACTCCTCGGCCGACACGTAGAGCACGGGCGGCCCCGCCTGCGCGAGCGCGCGCGCCGCCTGCAGCAGGAGCGTGCTCTTGCCGATGCCGGGATCGCCGCCGATGAGCACGAGGGAGCCGCGCACCACGCCGCCCCCCAGCACGCGGTCCAGCTCGCCGATGCCCGTGAGCTGCCGGTCGCCGTGCTCCATCACGACGTCCCGGAGCGCGGTGGGCCGCCCGGACGCCATCGGCGCCCGCCGCCCGCCGCGCGCGGGCGCCTCCGCCCGCTCCTCCACGAGCTGAATGAAATTCGCGCCCGCGCTCGCCGCCTTGCAGTCCGGGCACGTCCCGGGCTTGGGGCCCGCGAAGCCGCACGCCTGGCAGCGGTAGACGCTACTCGCGCGCGCCATTGCCCTTGCTGTCCTTGCCGTCCTTGTCGCGGGCGCGGTCGCCGCTGTTGCCAAGGTTGCGCAGGAGCCCGCGCAGCAGGAAGCTGCGCTGCGCGCCGCCGAGGATCGACACGAGGCCCTCGTAGACGCTGGGATCCGCGATGAGGGCCCCCACGGTGCCTTCGCCCTCGTCGATCTTCTCCGTGATCGATTTCAGATTCGCCAGCGCCGCCTGCAGATCCTGCGACGCCTTGCGGATGCCGTCGTCCCCCGGCTCGTCCTTGATGAGGCTGCCGAGCGTGCCCTTGCCGCCCGCGAGCCGGTCCGAGACGTCGCGAAAGTTGTGGGCGACGACCCGGAGGTCGTCGAGCACCGACTTGTACCTGGGGTCGAAGAGCAGCCCCGGCAGCAGCCCCTCGTCGCCCGCGGGCCGGTCCGCGATCTGCCCGATCCGGTCCATCGCCGCCACCAGGCGCTTGGCGGCCGCCGTCGACTGCGGCGAGGTGAGCACGCCCGCCGCCCCTTCGCCCCGCTCCACGCGGTCCAGGACCGCCTGCGTCGTCGCGATGAGGTCGTTGACGCGCTTGAGCGCCACCGGCTCCTCGTAGAGCAGGGTGTGGGCGAGCCCGGGCCCCTTCTCGACCTGGTCGATCACCCGCCCCACGCGCTCGGTGATCTGGCGGGCGGACTTCACCGTGGTGGCGGCCTCCTCGATGATCTTCGACTGGTTGAGCACCACCGCCGTCTCGCGCAGGCTCTCCGCGAGGGCGCCCACGCTCTTGACGATGCGCGAGCTCTCGTTCATCACCTGCCCGATGTCGAAGGGGTCGCGCGAGCCGATCACCTCGCCCGCCGCCACCACGGGCGCTTCGGGGCTGCCCACCGTGATCTCCACGATCTTGTCGCCGAGCAGCCCCTGCGTCTCGATGCGGGCAATGGAGTCACGCCGGATGCGGTCGGCGATGTGCTTGGTGATCGTCATGTCCACGCGCACCTTGCCGCCCGGCTGCGGGGGCAGGTTCACGCCGTCGACGCGCCCGATCTGGACGCCGGCCAGGCGCACGGTGGCGCCGTCCGCGAGCCCGCCCACCTCCGTGAAGTCCGCGTGGATGGTGTAGCGCGCCTCGAACAGCCGCGCGCGCGCGCCGAGCAAATACACCATGCCGAGGAGGGCGACGACGCCCATCAGGATGAACACGCCCACGCGCAACTTCAAGCCGAGCTCGCGCCGCTCTTCCACCACGCCTCACCTCGCCTCGCCGGACAGGAAGGCCTGCACGGCCGGATTGCTCGTGTCCATCACGTCCTGCATCGGCCCCATCGCCGCGAACTGCCCGCGCATGAGGACGGCCACGCGGTCCGCCACCGTCTTCGTGAGCTCGAGGTCGTGGGTGACGACGATCGAGGTATCGCACACCCCCCGGCGCAGCTCCATGATGAGCTCGCCCACCATCTTGGAGTTGGTGGGGTCGAGGCCCGCCGTGGGCTCGTCGAAGAGCAGCATCTCCGGCTCGCCGATGAGGGCGCGCGCGATGCCGACTCGCTTCCGCATCCCACCGGACAGCTCGGAGGGCAGCAGGGGCAGCACCTCGTCGCCGAGCGCCACCAGCGACAGGAAATGCACCACGCGCTCCCGGATCTCGCGCTCGCGCAGGCTCGTGTGCTCGCGCAGCGGATACGCCACGTTCTCGTAGACCGGCAGCGAGTCGAAGAGCGCCGCCCCCTGGAACACGTAGCCCATGCGCCGGCGGATCGGCAGCAGCGCCTCCTCGGACAGGTGCTCGATGTTGCGGCCGAAGACGCGGATGGAGCCCGCGTCGGGCCGGATGAGCCCGGCGATGTGGCGCAGGAGCACGGTCTTGCCGGAGCCGCTGCCGCCCATGATCACCAGCGTCTCTCCCTTGTCGAGCGTGAGCGACAGCCCGCGCAGGACCTCGACGGCGTCGAAGCGCTTGGTGAGCCCGTTGACCTCGACGATGGCCATGGCGGGATCACCAGAACATCATGAGGAACAGCTTGGTGAGGAAGAAGTCGGAGACGATCACGCCCACCGCCACGTGCACGACGGTGGCGGTGGTGGCCCGCCCCAGCCCCTCCGTGCCGCCCTCCGTGCTGAGCCCGTTGTAGCAGCCGATGAGCGTCACGATGCCGCCGAAGAAGACCGACTTGCCGATGCCGGTGAGGAAATCGCGCGGCAGCACCCAGTAGCTCGTGACCGTCCAGTAATGATGCAGGTCGGCGCCGCGCTCGATGTACATGATCATCATGCCGCCGAGGACGCCCACCACGTCGGCGAGGGCCGTGAGCACCGGGAAGACGACGAGAGCGGCGAGCAGGCGCGGCACGATGAGGCGCTTGACGTAGTTGACACCCAGGGTGCGCAGGGCGTCGATCTGCTCGGTGACCTTCATCGATCCCAGCTCGGCCGCGATGCCGGAGGCGACCTTGCCGCCCACCAGGATGGCGGTCAGCACCGGCCCCAGCTCGCGGAAGATGGCCATGGCCACGATGGGCCCCACGTACGCCTCGGCGCCGAAGCGCGCCATGTTGATGGCGCTCTGCAGGGCGAACACCATGCCCGTGAAGACGGCCGCCGTCATGGCCACCGCCAGGGAGCGGACGCCCATGGTCTCCATCTCGCGGATGACGAGGCGAAAGTACTTCGGCGGCAGGGCGAGGTTGACGAAGACGCGCGCCGTGAGCAGGCCGACGCCGCCGTACCACATCGCGGTGCGCCGCAGGTAGGTGTCCATGCTCAGGGCGCCGTGAAGCTGTCCACGAAGGACTGGAAGGCGGGCCGCCGCCCCGCGAAGACCTCGGGCGCCGCCACGAAGAGCAGGTCGTACACGCACCGCTCGTCCTTCACGATGTAGCTCTCCACGCGCACGCGCGCCTCGCTCTCATCCACTCGCGCATCCATCACCGTGTGGGCCGCCGTGCGCCCGTTCACCCGCGCCGACCCCTCGTCCACCACCGTCCGGTCGCGCAGCCCCACGAGGACGTGGCGGGTGAGGATGTCGAAGGGGCGCCGCGCCGCCCCGCCCCCGCACGCCCCGTGCGCCAGCATGGCCGCCCGTCCGTCACGGTGGCGCAGCTGCAGGTCGGCTTTCGCATCCTCCCTCGTCACCGCCCACTCCGCTCCCGGCAGCGTCACGCGGTAGCCGCTGGCCGCACGAAACACGCCGCCCTCGATCCGCGTCGCCGTCGCGCACCCGGCGAGGCCGGCGGCGGCCACGAGGGCGATGGCGGCACCGCCCGCCCGCACGCGCACCGCGCGCTAACCGGCCGGAGCCGAGCGCTCGGTGTGGCGGCGCGCGAGCTCGTCGAGCACGTCGGCGAGCGCGATCGATCGCGTGCCGAGCAGCACCATCGTGTGAAACCACAGGTCCGCCACTTCCTCGACCACGCGCCGGTCGCCCTCGCCGCCGAGCGCCGCCGTCACCACCTCCGTCGCTTCCTCGCCGATCTTGCGGCAGATGGCGGCCTCGCCCTTGGCGAGCAGCCCCGCCACGTACGAGCCGGCGGGGGGCGCGCTCTTGCGACCGGCCACGATGCGCTCCAGGCGCTCCAGCATGTTGGCGGCGGCGCCCGGCCCCGTCAGCGCCGTGAAGAAGCACGTGCGCGCGCCCGTGTGGCAGGCCCCCCCCTCCTGGTGCACCTGCACGAGCAGCACGTCGCCGTCGCAGTCGGGGTAGATGCCCTCCACGTGCTGGGTGTGGCCCGACGTCTCGCCCTTGCGCCACAGCGCCTGCCGCGAGCGCGACCAGAAGTGCGTGAGGCCGGTGGCGAGCGTCGCCTCCAGCGACTCGCGGCTCATCCACGCCACCATGAGCACCTCGCCCGTGGCCGCCTCCTGCACGACGGCGGGGATGAGCCCGCGCTCGTCGAACGTCAGCGCCGGCGGTGGCGTCACACGCGCACCTCGACGCCGCGCTCGCGCAGGTACGCCTTGGCCTCCGCGATGGTGTGGATGCCGAAGTGGAAGAGCGAGGCCGCCAGCGCCGCGTCCGCGCCGCCCTCGGCGAGCGCCTCGTAGAAGTGCTCGAGGCAGCCCGCGCCGCCGGAGGCGATGACGGGCACGGTCACGGCGTGCCCGATGGCGCGCGTCAGCTCGAGATCGTAGCCGTCCTTGGTCCCGTCGCGGTCCATGCTCGTGAGGAGGATCTCGCCCGCCCCCAGCGCGGTCGCCTCGCGCGCCCACGTCACCGCGTCGCGTCCCGTCGCCCGGCGCCCGCCGTGCGTGTAGACGCCCCAGCGGCCGTCCGCTTCGCGGCGCGCGTCGATGGCCACCACGATGCACTGGCTGCCGAAGCGCTCGGCCGCCTCGCGGATGACGGCCGGCCGCGCGAGCGCGGCCGTGTTCAGCGAGACCTTGTCCGCCCCCGCGCGCAGCAGGCGGCGCACGTCGTCCACGGTGCGGATGCCGCCGCCCACCGTGAGCGGCATGTAGATGCCTTCCGCCGTGCGCCGCACCACGTCGAGCATGGTGTCGCGGTCTTCGTGGGAGGCCGTGATGTCGAGGAACACGAGTTCGTCGGCGCCCTGGGCATCGTAGGCGAGGGCGACTTCCACGGGATCGCCGGCATCGCGCAGGTCCACGAACTGCACCCCCTTCACCACGCGGCCGTCCTTGACGTCCAGGCAGGGAATGATGCGCTTGGCGAGCACGGCTCAGCGCCCCGCCGCGATGGCGTCGGGCAGCGTCACCGCCCCCGTGTACAGCGCGCGCCCCACCACCACGCCCGCCACGCCCGGCAGCGCGGCAAGGCGGCGGATGTCGTCGAGCGTGCCCACGCCGCCGGAGGCGAGCACGGGCAGCGCCACCGCGCGCGCCAGGGCCGCCGTGTCATCCACGTTGGGCCCCTGCTCGGTGCCGTCGCGGCTGACGTCCGTGTAGAGCAGCGCGGCCGCGCCCGCGTCGAGGGCGCGGCGGCCCGCCTCCGTCACCGTCAGCGGCGTCGTCTCCGTCCACCCCTTCACGGTCACGCGATCGCCCCTGGCGTCCACGGCCACGATGATGCGGTCGGGATGGCGGCGGCAGATGTCGGCGAGGAAGGCGGGATCGAGGACGGCGCGGGTGCCGACGACGGCCCAGCGGGCGCCGGTCTCCAGCACCGCCTCCACCGCCGACGCATCGCGGAGGCCGCCGCCCGCTTCCACGGGCACGGGCGCCACCGCGGCCACCATCTTGGCGACGAGCGCCGCCTGGCGGGGCGCGCCCGCAAAGGCGCCGTCGAGATCCACCACGTGCAGCCGCGCGCCGCCGAGCGCGGCCCAGCGCACGGCCATGGCCACGGGATCGTCGGAGAACACGGTCTCGGCGTCCGCGCGGCCCTCGCGCAGCCGCACGCAGCGGCCGTCGCGCAGATCGACGGCGGGGATGACGATCACCCGCGCGCCTCCTTCACGACGGCCGCGAAGTTCTCCAGCAGCCGGATGCCCCCGCGCTGGCTCTTCTCCGGATGGAACTGCGTGGCATACACCCGCCCCCGCTCGATGGCCGCCGCGAAGCGCACGCCGTACTCGCACCACGCCACCCGGAGACCGGCGGCGTCGGCCAGCACCGGAAAATACGAGTGCACGAAATAGAAGCGCGTGCGGTCGGGGATCCCCTCGAACAGGCGCAGGGCGCCGCCGTGCTCGACGGAGTTCCAGCCCATGTGCGGCACCTTCAGCCCCGGCGGGAACCGCGTCACCTCGCCCGCGATGACGTCCAGCCCCCGGCCTTCGCCGAACTCCTCGCTCCGGGAGAAGAGGAGCTGGTAGCCGAGGCAGATGCCGAGGAAGGGACGCGTGCCGTCGAGCGCGCGGCGCACGGCGGGCAGCAGGCCGAGCGCGTCCAGGTTCGCCATGGCGTCGTGGAACGCCCCGTCGCCGGGCAGCACCACCGCCTCCGCCTCGTCCACCACGCGCGCCTCGCTCGTCACCACCGCCGGCGTGCCCACGCGCACGAACGCCTTCTCGACGGAGCCGAGGTTGCCCCGCCCGTAGTCGACGATGGCGATCACAGGGCGCCTTTCGTCGAGGGCAGGATGCCGGCGATGCGCGGGTTCAGCCGCGTGGCGTCCGCGAGCGCGCGCCCCACCGCCTTGAACACCGCCTCCGTGATGTGGTGCAGGTTGTGGCCGTAGTGCATGGTGACGTGCAGCGTGATCTCCGCATTGAACGCGAAGGCGCGGAAATATTCCTGCAGCAGGTCGAGGTCGAAGTTCGACACCCGCGTGCGCGCCACGGGCACGTTGAAGACGAGGAAGGGCCGGCCGGAGAGATCGACGGAGGCCGACACGAGCGTCTCGTCCATCGGCACGTAGGCGGTGCCGTAGCGCACGATGCCCTTCTTGTCGCCCAGCGACTGGCGCAGCGCCTGGCCGAGGACGATGCCCACGTCCTCCACCGTGTGGTGCTGGTCGACCTCGACATCGCCCTGGGCCTCCACCGTGAGGTCGACGAGGCCGTGCTTGGAGAAGGCCTCCAGCATGTGACTGAAGAAGGGGATGGGCGTGCGCACCTTCGAGGCGCCGGTGCCGTCGATGTTGAGGTGCAGCGTGATCTCCGTCTCCTTCGTCTTGCGCTCCACGCGCGCCTGCCGCTGCATGTCAGACATGGGGGGCCTCGACCGGGCCCCCCATGCC
>JBBDXO010000268.1:0-12826 GCA_040902295.1 Candidatus Rokuibacteriota bacterium
AGGGCGCGCGCGTCCGCGCGCGCGGGCTGCTCCTCGACGGCGTGGCACACGAGCAGATCGCGAAGGCCGCGAAGGCGAAGAAGGCGGATCTCCTCGTGGTGGGCACCCATGGCCGCACGGGCATGGCACGCTTCTTCGTGGGCAGCGTCGCCGGACGCGTCGTCGCCGGCGCGCCGTGCCCCGTCCTCACCGTGCGCGGACGGTAGCGACAGCCGCCGCACCCGCCGCCATGGAACACGCAACACGCACCAGTCCCGACGGGCGAGACTTTCACCCGTGGAACAGCCTCTTCACCGGGGGCACGCAGCTCACCGTGCTCGAGCGCCGCCGCGGCGACTGGGGCGAGCCAGCGGACGACGTGGCCGCCCTCGCGGCGAACTACCTGCTCTTCGGCATGCGGCGCGCGGCGGGCGGCGCCGAGCGCGGGGTGGCGGAGCCGTTCCGCACGCTGTTCCAGACCTTCCTCGCCACGTATCTGGACGCCGGCCGCGATGACGAGCTGCTGGAGACGCTGCCGCCGTTCTTCGCCTTCCGTGCCCTCGTGCTCGCGCATCCGCGCCGGTCTCCCGACCTCACCCCTGACACGCGTGCCGAGCTGCTCCACTTCGCCCGCTGCATGGCGGAGGCGACGCGCTTCGACCCCGCCGACCTCTCCTGGCTGTGCGGAGTGGCGCGATGAGCGGGGCCGTGTGGATCACCGGCCCTGCGGGCAGCGGCACGCCGGGCATCGCGCGCGCGGCCGTCGAGCGGCTGCGCGCGGAGGGGCGGCGCGTGGCGCTGCTCGAGCTGGACGCGATGCGCCGCGTGATCACGCCGCATCCGACGGACAGCGACGTCGAGCGCCACCGCCTCTACCGCGCTCTCGTGTACGTCGCGGCCGGCCTCGTGGAGGCGGGCGTGCCGGTGATCATCGACGCCCCCGCGCCCCGGCGGCAGTGGCGCGACCGCGCGCGCGCCACCATCCGCCGCTTCGCCGAGGTCGAGCTCATGACCACCCCTGTGCCCGGCGTGGACGTCGCGTACGAGCGTGCCACCGCGCCGGCGCTCATCATCGATCCCGGGCAGCAGTCGGTCGAGGCGGCGGGCGAGGCCGTGGCCGCGCTCGCCCGCCGCGTTGCCGCGGACGCCGCACCGGGGCCCGGCACGCCGGCGTGGGTGATGTGGATGACGGGCGTGCCCGGAAGCGGCAAGACGACGCTGGCGCGGAGCGTGGCGGATCGCCTGAAGGCGCAGGGCGGCGCCGTGCATGTCCTCGACGCGCACGGCGCCCGCGCCGCCGTCACCGGCGGCGGGGCGGGGACGGCCGGCGACGAGGAGACCGTCCACCTGGCGCTCGCGTACGCGGCCAGCCGCCTGAGCGAGGCGGGCGTGGCCGTCATCGTGGACGCCACCGCGCCGCGGCGCGCATGGCGCGCGCGGGCGCGCGCCCTCGTCCCGCGCTTCGCCGAGGTGCAGCTCGTCTGCCCGGAGCCCGTGAGCAGCACGCGCGAACGGGCGGTGCGCTGGCACCTGGAGGGCGGGCGCCGCCCGGAGGCGCCGGCGAGGGCCGTGCCCGACATCGTGATCGACTACGAGTACGCGCTTCGTCCGGAGCTCACCATTCACACGGACGTGGAGGATCCGTGGACGGCGGTGGAGAGCCTGCTCTGCCTCGCCCGCCGCCTGGCGCCCCCATGGTCTGCGTGCTCACGAACGTGATTCTCGTCGTCGACGACGAGCGCGACCTCACGGCCACCTGCGAGCGCCTCCTGAGCCGCCTCGGCTACCGCGTGGTGACGGCGGATTCATGCGCCGCCGCCCTCGCCGCCCTCGGCGGGGAGCCGCCCGTGCTCGTGATCTCGGACGTCCGGCTGCCCGACGGCAACGGCCTCGACGTGGTCAGCGCCGCCCGGAGGCGGACGACGCCGATCCCGTCCATCGTCATCACCGGACAGCCGTCGGAGCGGGGCCGCCAGGCCGCCGCGGACGTCGGCGCCACCGGCTACCTCGCCAAGCCGTTCTCGGCCGCCGCCCTCACCGAGCTCGTCAGGCGGACGCTCGGCCCGCAGGCATAGGTCGCGTGCGCCGCTCCCTCGACGCCTTCTTCCGTCCGCGCTCGGTGGCGGTCGTCGGCGCCTCCCACGATCCCTCGAAGGTGGGCGGCAGCGTGCTGGCCAACCTGCGCGCGGGAGGATTCGACGGCCGCATCGTCGCCGTGAACGCCACACGGGCGAGCGTACAGGGACTGGCCGCCCGGCGCTCGCTGCTCGAGGTGGAGGAGCCCGTCGATCTCGCGGTGGTGGCCGTGCCCGCCGCCGGCGTCCAGACGGTGCTCGAGCAGTGCGTGGCACGGGGCATTCCCGCCGCCATCGTCATCAGCGCGGGCTTCCGGGAGGCCGGCGCTGAAGGCCGCGAGCGCGAGGCGAAGCTGCGGGCGTGGCTGGCCGGGCAGCCGCTGCGCGTGCTGGGACCGAACTGCCTGGGGTGGATCCGGCCCGCCGCCGGTCTCAACCTGACCTTCGCCCCCGGCATGCCGCCTCGCGGCGGGCTCGGCTTCGTCTCGCATTCGGGGGCGCTGCTCACCGCCATCCTCGACTGGTCCCGCGAGCGTGCGCTCGGCTTCTCGCTCCTCGCCAGCCTCGGCAACCAGGCCGACGTCACGGAGACGGACGTGCTGGCCGCGCTCGCGGACGACGACGAAACGCGCGTCATCCTGGGCTACGTCGAGGGCGTCGCCGACGGCCGGGCGTTCTTCGAGGCGCTCGGGGCCGCGGCGGCCAGGAAGCCGTGCGTCCTGCTCAAGACGGGGCGATCGGCGGAGGGCGCGCGCGCCGTCGTCTCGCACACGGGCGCCCTCGCGGGATCGGACGACGCCTTCGACGCCGCCGTCCGCCAGGCGGGCGCCCTGCGGGTGCGCAGCCTCGAAGAGCTCTTCGACGTCGCGCGCGTGCTGGCCACGGGACGACGGCCGCGCAGCGGGCGGGTGACGATCGCCACGAACGGCGGCGGCCTCGGCATCCTGGCCACCGACGCCGCGCGCGACGCCGGCCTCGACGTGGCCGCCCTCGACAGCGCCGTGCGCGCACGGCTGGCGGGCGTGCTGCCCGCGCACGCGGCGCTCACGAACCCCGTCGACCTCATCGGCGACGCCAACCCCGAGCGCTACGGCGCCGCTCTCCACGCGCTCGACGATCCCGACGCCTCGTGCCTCGTCATGCTCGCCCCGCAGACGGCCACGGATGCCACCGGCGTGGCCCGCGCCATCCTCGGCGCCACGCGCACGTGGACATCGCCCGTCGTCGCCGTCTTCGCCGGAGGGCCGCGCGTGCGCGCGGGCGCGCAGGCGCTGGACGAGGGCGGGATCCCGTGCTTCAGCTTTCCCGAGCGCGCCGTGCGCGCGCTGGCGGGCGTGACCACGCTGGCCGCGCGGCGCCGGCACGCCGCGCGCGCGCCGCAACCGCCGCCCGCCGTCGATGGCGCCGCCCTCCGGGCCGCCGCGAGCGCCCTGCCGGCGGGCCCCCTCGGCTTTCTCGACGCCGCCCCGCTGCTGCGCGCGTGCGGGATCGCCGTGCTGGAGGCGCGCGCGGCCGCCTCGCCGGCGGAGGCGGCGGGCGTCGCCGCCGCCATGGAGAGCGCCGTCGCCCTCAAGATCGTCTCCCCCGACATCTCGCACAAGAGCGACGTGGGCGGCGTCGTCCTGGACCTGCGCACGCCGGAGGCCGTCCGCGCCGCCGCCGAGGCGATGCTGGCGCGCGTGCACGCCGCCCGGCCCCGGGCGCGGGTGGGCGGCTTCATGGTGCAGCGCATGGCGCCCGCCGAGGGCTTTCAGCTCCTGCTGGGGATGGTGCGCGACGCGCAGTTCGGCCCCCTCGTGGTGCTCGGCTTCGGCGGCATCTACGTGGAGATCCTGAAGGACACGACGACGCGGCTGGCGCCGGTCGACCGCGCGGACGCGGGCCTCATGATCCACGAGCTGCGCATGGCGCCCGCCCTCGAAGGCGCGCGCGGCATGCCGGCCGCCGACCTCGACGCGCTCGCCGACACCATCAGCCGGTTCTCGTGGCTGGCGGCGGGCGCGGATGAGCTCGCGGAGATCGAGATCAATCCGCTCGTCGCGGGGGCCGCGGGCACGCGCGCGCTCGACGTGCGGGCGATACGGCGAGCGCAGGAGACCCCATGAGACGCCTTTCATCGCTGACGCTGATCCTCCTCCTCACCGCCGGCGCCGCGCTCCCGGTGAGCGCGCAGGACGACCTCGCCCGGCGCGGGCTGGCGGCTTTCATGAAAAACGGCTGTCACGGCTGTCACACCATCGGCACGGTGGGATCGCGCCTGGCCCCCGACCTGTCGCACATCGGCCGCAAGCACGGGGCCGCGTACCTGCGGCAATGGCTTCGGGACCCCCAGTCGCTGCGGCCGAGCGCCCACATGCCGGCGCTCGAGTTGACCGACGCCGACATCGACCTTCTCGCCGTCTACCTGTCGACGCTGCCCTGAAGGGGGCGCGCCGGATCGGGGCCGTACGCGCCGGTGGGGCGTCCGCCTCATGACATCGATGCGTTTGGCTCATGGACGGCGGCGCCGCGGGCGGAGACGATGGCGGTACGCGATCACCCGAAGGAGGGCGCCATGAATCCGACGACCGTGATCCCCCTGCTCATCGCCATCGCCGTGGTCTTCGTCGTGCTGCCCGTCGCGATCGCCGCCTACCGCTTCTACCGCATGCCCCGGACCGTGCACTGCCCTCACCTGCGCACGAAGGCCACCGTCAGCGTGGATCCCCGGCGTGCCGCACGCGCCGCCGTCGTCGGGAGCGTGGCGCTGTCGGCCACCGCGTGCTCGCTGCTGATGACGCGGCCCCACTGCCGGACGGAATGCCTCACCGGGAAGGAAGCCGGCGCCCGGGCGTGATCATCGCCGCCGCCGGCGTCGCAACCTCAGCGGCAGCGCGCGCCCAGCCTCGCCAGATCGCTGGACGCGCTCAGCGCGGCATCGCGCACGGCCCACCACAGCAGTCGCGGGTTCCGCCGCACCTGGGATAGGCAATACGGGACCCACGCCGCGCCATACGGCACGTAGATCCGCGCGGGCACGTGCGCCGCGCGCGCCAGCGGCACCACGGCCCGCCTCGGCAGGCCGAACAACAATTCCAGCTCGCACGCGGTGCCCGCGGCGCGCAGGCGCTGGAGCGCAGCGAGTGCCAGGCGCGGATCGTGGGTGGCCACGGCCACCAGCGGCGCGCGGCCGGCCAGGCGGTCGATCACCGCCAGGAACCCCGCGCTCGGGTCGAGCGCGGGATGGTCGGGATCAGGCCACTGCCCTTTCACCACGCGCACCGTCAGCCCGAGCTCGATGGCACGCTCGGCATCGTCCACGCTCCGCCGCCAGCGCCCCGGCAAGGTGCAGCCCAGCGCGATCCGCCGCGCCGCCAGCTCCGTGAGCAGCGCCAGGGTCGGCGCGGCCGATTCCGGCCACATCGAATCCAGATGGAGGCGGAAGCCCGCTGCCGAGGCGCGCGCGCCGATCTCGCCCATCAGCTCACGCGCATAGCCGACGGCGGTGGCCTTGAGCGAGAGATAGCAATCCAGGTCCGCGCGCTCGAGAGCCGCGACCGCCTCCAGGTAATGCCGGCCCACCACCTGCGGCGTGTCCGCGTCGTCGTTCCAGTAGCAGATGGCCCCGGCGAATCCCTGGCGGGCCGTCCGGCGGCACGTGTCGATCGCCGCGTCCACGGTCGGCCCCGCGACGTAATGGCGGCCGGCGACGTTGGCCAGCGAGAGCCAGCCCGCCCACGCCGCTCGACGCATCCACCGGCTCATGCCGCGCCGTCCAGCACGCGCCGGACTCGGATGCCCGCGTAGCGCGCCGCATCGCGGGCGAGCGTGGCGACGGCGCGCGCCCGCCACGGATACGCGCGCAGCGCCACGCATGCCTGGTAACGGTCGGTCCACATGCGCGTCCACGGCTGCGACGTCCCCAGAAACTCGTACGACCGCAATCCGCGGCTCGCCGAATAGCGCAGCGTCTGCAACAGCAACAGCGCGCCCGGCGAACAACGCGCGAACTGCTCGTCGTACCCGATCTTGAGCAGCCAGAACCGCTGACCGCATTCGACGGCGAGCTGCACCGCCGCCGGCTGCCCGCCCACGCGCAAGAAACACAGGCGCAGGATGCCGCGCGCCGCCGCCGCGGGGGCATAGCGCCGGAAGAAGGCGCCGCGCGCCTCATCGCATCCGAGTGCCGAGCCGACCCGACCTTTCCAGCCCGCGGCTTCCACTCGATACATCGCGTCGAGGAGCGGCGGCACCTCGGCCGGCGTGGGCGAGAGAATGTCGTAACGAAGCGGCCCCCACGCGGCGGCGCGACGCTCCGCGCGCCGGAGATCGGAACGCCGGCCCGCGTTGAAGTGACGCTCCGGCTCCGCCCACCCCGCGTCGAGCGGAATGCGGGGGTACGATTGCGCCGCCGAGCGATAGACCAGGCCGCGCCCCCGGAACGCCCGTTGCAGCGCCGCCACGGCGGGCGAATCGGCGGGCAGGCGCGGGAGCCAGAGCGGCTGCGCCAGCCCCACCAGCGCGTCGGCCAATTCGGCGAGCGCGGCTTCATGGGCGAAGAGCAGGTCCGAAGGCTCGTCGAGATCCCGCACGCCGAGCGCCTCCAGCCGCGCTCGCTCCCCGCGCCGTGTCACCAGTGGGGCAATCGCATACGGCGTCTGTGGTGGCCCGACGGTCACCACGTGCAAGCGCGCCGTCGCGGCGTACGTCTCGGCGTACGCACGCGCCCAGATGTGATGTTGCGTGGGGCAGTCCCACGTCGTTCCGAGCGCCTCCCATCCCTGAGCCACCGGCGCCAGCCCGTCGCGATCTTCAATGGTGCGTACCAGTCGCGCTGCCGGTGCGGTGTTCCAGTAGTCCTCCACGACGGGCACGTGAATCGTCGGCGCCATTGCGTACCTCCGGGTCATGACCGGTGCAAGCCGGCGGCCGATCCACCGGCGGCGTCGGCTGATGCAATCGCGTCATCGCACTGGTGCGCCTGCACCAGTGGCCGTGGTGAGGCGGCGAAATCCGTGCAATGCGTGAACAACGGCTCTGTTACTCATCGTGGTGGAGTCTGCCGCGTCCGGTGCCCGGAGCTCACAAGCGGGCGGCGCCCGTGCCGGAGGCCTAGCACGCGCCTTGCACCTCCAGTGACGCGTGCCCGGGAAGGAGATCGCATGGCGGTCACGACACAGTGAAAGGACGACAGAGTGGTGCGCGCGGCCCCCTGGCGCACAGCAGCGGCACCAGCGAGCGGGGCATCGCCGCCCCACGGTGCCCCACGGCCGCCCCACCGGCGGCAGCGCGACCGAGACGCTTGCCTCATGACGGGCCCGATCCAGGGCGCGAAACCCCCGATCTCCGGCTGGTCCCGTTCTCGCAAGGACGACCACCCGGGAGGAGCCGATCATGGCGAATGAGACGCTGACGGTCCTGGACAACCGTACCGGGAAGTCGTACGAGATCCCGATCGCCGACGGCGCCATTCGCGCCATCGATCTGCGCCAGATCCGCAAGGGGCCGGATGACTTCGGCCTCATGACGTACGATCCGGCCTTCATGAACACGGCCTCCACCCGCAGCACCATCACGTTCATCGACGGCGACCGGGGGATCCTCGAGTACCGCGGCTACCCGATCGAGCAACTGGCCGAGCAGTCGACGTTCCTCGAGGTCGCCTACCTCCTCATGCGCGGCGAGCTGCCCCGGGCGAAGGAGCTCGAGGACTGGACCTGGCAGATCACCCACCACACCTGGGTGCACGAGAACGTCAAGACGTTCATGAACGGCTTCCACCACGACGCGCACCCGATGAGCATGCTCATCTCGGCCGTGGCCGCCCTCAGCACCTTCTACCCCGACGCCCGGGTGAATCAACGGGACCTCCAGATCCACCGGCTCATCGCCAAGGTCCCGACGCTGGCCGCCTTCGCCTACCGGCACACGCTGGGGCGGCCGTACGTGTACCCGGACAACGACCTCTCGTACCCCGGCAACTTCCTGAGCATGCTGTACCGGATGACGGAGCTGAAGTACAAGCCCGAGCCCGCGCTCGAGCGCGCGCTCGACGTCCTGTTCATCCTGCACGCCGACCACGAGCAGAACTGCTCGACCAACGCCATGCGGAGCGTCGGCTCCTCCGGCGTCGATCCGTACTCGGCCGTCGCCGCCGCCGCGGCGGCGCTCTACGGGCCGCTCCACGGCGGCGCCAACGAGGCGGTGCTCCGCATGCTGCGCGCCATCGGCTCCGTCGGCCGCATCAACGACTTCGTCAAGCAGGTGAAGGCCGGCGAGGCCAAGCTCATGGGCTTCGGCCACCGCGTCTACAAGAACTACGATCCGCGGGCCCGCATCATCAAGCGCGTCGCCGACGAGGTCTTCGCGGCCACGCGGCCGAGCCCGCTGCTGGCCCTCGCCCTCGAGCTCGAGCGCATCGCCCTCGAGGACGAGTATTTCGTGAGCCGCAAGCTGTACCCGAACGTCGACTTCTACTCCGGCCTCATCTACGAGGCGATGGGGCTGCCCGTGGAGATGTTCCCGGTGCTCTTCGCCATCCCGCGCACGGCCGGGTGGCTCGCGCAGTGGCAGGAGATGATCGGCGACCCCGAGCAGAAGATCGCGCGACCCCGCCAGCTCTACGTCGGCGCCGGCCGGCGCGACTTCGTGCCGATGGGGCGCCGCTCGTGAGCACGCTCCGCTTCGACCGCGCCCCCGTCCGCGTCTACTGGGAGCTGACCCAAGCCTGCGACCTCGCCTGCCGTCACTGCCGGGCCGAGGCCATCCGTGACCCCGGAGCCGACGAGCTGCGCACGGAGGAGTGCGAGACCGTCCTCGACGCGCTCGCCACGGCCGGCGAGCCCCTGCCCCACGTCATCTTCACGGGGGGCGATCCGCTGCGGCGTCCCGACCTGATCCACCTCGTCCGCCACGCGAGCGGGCGGGGCCTCGACGTGTCGCTGGCGCCCACGGCCACCCCGCGCCTCACGGCCGACCTCGTCCACGCGCTCAAGACGGCGGGCGTCGCCGCCATGTCGCTCAGCGTCGACGGCCCCACGGCCGCGCAGCACGACGGCCTGCGCGGCGTGCTGAGCTGCTTCGGCTGGACGCTCGCGGCCGCCCAGCACATCGTGGGCGCCGGCATCCCGCTGCAGGTGAACACGCTCGTCAGCGCCGAGACCCAGCTCCACCTGGAGGAGATCGCCAAGGTCGTGGCGCGGATGGGCGCCTCCCGCTGGAGCCTCTTCTTCCTGGTCAACGTGGGGCGCGGCCGCGTGCTGCGGCAGCTCTCGGCCATCGAGTGCGAGCGGACGCTGCGCTGGCTCGCCGTCAACGCGAGCCGGTGGCCGTTCACGGCGACCACGACGGAGGCACCGCACTACCGGCGCCTCGTCATCCAGCGCATGCACGACGCCGGGTCCACCGGCGAGCAGATCAACGCCAGCCCGGTCGCGCGCGGCTTCGGGATGCGGGACGGCAACGGGATCATGTTCATCGCCGCCAACGGCGACGTGACGCCGTCGGGCTTCCTGCCGCTCGTCGCCGGCAACGTCCGCCTCACCGACCCGCTCCGGATCTATCGCGAGGGCTCGATCTTCAAGGCCCTCCGCACGCCGGCGCTCTTCAAGGGGCGGTGCGGCATGTGCGGATTCCGGGCCGTCTGTGGCGGCTCGCGTGCCCGCGCCTTCGCCGCCAGCGGCGACCTGCTGGGGGAGGACCCGCTGTGTGCGTGGCAGCCCGCCGCCGCGGCGGCGGGCTGACGGCAGGACCCCGACCATTGTCCGTCTCGGCCCCCGCGCGCGGAAGCTTCTGGAGCGAGCGAAAGGTCGCCTGGTACCGCCGCGCGAACGCGCGCAGTGATTACGCCGACCTCGTCCTGAGGGCGGCGGAGCCGCTGCTCGCCGCCTGCCGGAGCGCGCTCGACGTGGGCGCCGGCTTCGGCGCCCTCGCGGTGCCGCTCGCCCGGCGCCTCGGGCAGGTCACCGCGCTCGAGCCGGCGCCGGCGATGGCGGCCGCGCTGCGCGAGGAGGCCACGCGCGCCGGCCTCCCGGGCCTGCGCGTGATCGCGGCGGCGTGGGGCGAGCTCCCGCTCGAGCCGCACGACGCCGTTGTCTGTGCGCACGTGGGGCCGCTTCTCGGTCGTGGCGCACCGTTCCTCGCCGCCGCCCGCTCGCTCGCCCGCCGCGGTGTCGTCATCGTCCGCGACGTGCCCGGCGACGACAAATTCTTTTACCGCGAGCTGTATCCGCGGCTCCTCGGCCGTCCCTACGACGGCGGCTGCGGCGCCGACGACACGCTGGCCGCGCTCGCCGCGCTCGGACTCACGCCGACCGTCACCCCTATCGTCTACGACTCCGGGCAGCCGTTCGACAGTCTGGAGGAGGCGTGCGACTTCTGGATGACCTACATGGAGCTCGAGGGCGCGGCGCCGCGGGCGTACCTGCGCGGCTTCCTCGCCGAGCGACTGACGCGCGAAGGGTCGGGCTGGCTGGCGCCGTTTCACAAGCAGGCGGCCGTGATCCAGTGGCTCACGGCCGAGAAGGAGGACGCACCATGAGCCTGCCGATCGAACCGGAAGGCCGCACGCAGGGGACGGAGGCCGCGTGCCCGTACCTCGTGGACGTCGTGGCCGATCGGCTCTGGCTGTACCCGGTCAGCGTGTACTGCCGCCGGCCCCGCGGACACCTCCGCGTGCCCGCCCGCGCCACCCTCGCACGGGTCTGCACCACCTCGGAGTATCTGACGTGCGCCGGCTATCGCGCGGGTGGCCAGATCCAGGCCTAGCCGACCACCTCGCGTCCCATGAGCTGGCGGGCGACGATGAGCTTCATCACCTCCGCGGTGCCGTCGCCGATCTCCAGGCCGATGACGTCGCGCATGCGCTGCTCGAAGGGCAGCTCGTCGGTGTAGCCGTAGTGGCCGTGGAGGAGCAGGCACTGGTGGATGGTCTCCACGGCCAGGCGCGGTCCCCACCACTTCGTCATCGCCGACTCCTTCGTGTAGGGCTGGCCGTGGTCGGCGAGCCAGAGCGCCCGGTAGCAGAGCCAGCGGCACGCCTCCAGATGCGTGGCGGCCTCCGCGATCGGGAACGACACACCCTCGAAGCTCGCGAGCGGGCGGCCGAACGCCCGGCGCTCCTTGGCGTAGGCCATCGTCTCCTCGATCGAGACCTGGGCGACGCCCAGGCAGGCGAGGGCGATCCCGACGCGGTTGTAGTCGAAGCCCTGCATGATCTGGTAGAAGCCGCTGCCTTCCTCGCCGATGCGGTGCGCGGCCGGAACGCGGACGTGGTCGAAGGCGAGGACGGCGCGCCCGACGACGCGCGTCCCCATGTCGCGCAGCGGGCTGCGCGAGACCCCGGGCACGTCGAGCTCCACCAGGAATGCGCTCACGCCGCGCGCCCCGCTGCTGCGCTCCGTGCGGGCGAAGACGATCGCCGCCTGCGCAGCCATGGCGAGGCTGATCCCCGACTTCTCGCCGGTGAGGACGTAGGCGCCGTCGCCGTCGCGCTCCGCGCGGCAGGCGAGATTGGCGGCGTCGGAGCCGACGCCCGGCTCGGTGAGCGCCAGCGCGATCACCGTCTCGCCGCGCGCGGTGGGCGGCAGCCACCGCTGCTTGAGCGCCTCGGAGGCGTTGCGTCCGAGGATCTCGCCGGCCAGCCCGGCGAGCTGGATGCCGTAGGTGCAGCCGAAGTCGCCGCGGCCGATCTCCTGCATGGCGAGGCCGAAGGTGAGGTAGTCCGCCTCCTGCCCGCCGTACGCCGCCGGCATGCGCAGGCCCAGGAGGCCGAGCTCGCCCATCTGACGCCAGACGTCCCACGGGAACTCGCCGCTCTTGTCCCACGCGGCCGAGCGCGGCGCCAGCTCCTTGCGCGCGAAGGCGCGCAGCGTGCGGATCAGCGCGTCTTGCTCCGGCGTGAAGGCGAGGTGCATGCGGTCCTCGGGGTCAGGCGGTGGTGAAGACGGGGGTGCGCTTCTCGATGAACGCGCGGAGGCCTTCCGCGGCATCCGGTCCGCGCATGTGGGCGGCGGCCAGGTGGAGCTCCATCTCGAGCCCGCTCGTGAGGTCCGTGTCGAAGGCGCGGTTGACCAGCGCCTTCACGGTCCGGCTCGCGGAGACGCTCTTGGCCGCCAGCTCCCCGGCCATCGACTCCACCGACGCTCCCACCGTGCCGGCGGGCACCACGCGGTTGACGAGCCCCCACGCCTGCGCCTGCGCCGCGTCGAGCCAGCCGCCGAGGAACATCAGCTCCTTGGCGCGCCGCGCGCCGACGAGGCGGGGCAGGCGCTGGCTGCCGCCGCCGCCGGCCACCAGACCGAAGTTGGCGTGCTGGTCGCCGAGCCGCGCCTGCTCGTCGGCGACGACGAGGTCGGCCACCAGCACGAGCTCGAGCCCGCCCGCCAGCGCGAGGCCGTGGACGCCCGCGATGACGGGCACGGGGAGCGCCTCGATGCGATTGAAGACGCGGTGCCACAGGCGCATGAAGCCGGCCCAGCGCACGGCATCCGGCGACAGCTCCTGCACCGCCCTGAGATCGGCGCCGGCGCAGAACACGCGGCCGGCCGCCGTCAGCGTCACGGCGCGCACGGCCGGGTCGCGCTCGATCGCGTCACAGGCACGGTCGAGGTCCTCCAGCAGCGCCGGGCTGATGGCGTTGAGCTGCGCGGGCCGGTTCAGCCCGATCCGTGCGATCCCGCCCGACGCCGCGTACGTCACCGTGGTCGTTTCCATGGTCTCCCTCCGAACATGGGGGGCCGCGACGGGCCCCCCAAGCCCGATTGACTTACATGGGGGCCTCGAAGGGCCCCCAA
>JBBDXO010000269.1:0-1842 GCA_040902295.1 Candidatus Rokuibacteriota bacterium
TCGAGGACGGAGACGATCGGCACGCCCTCCTCGTCCGCCTCCACCAGCTCCTCGACATACGGGCGCGGCTCGCGCAGCCCGCGGTACAGCAGATCGGGGCTGGTGACGACGAAGAGGGTGGGACAGGCGCCCTGCCGGCGTAACCCTGTCATCGCCTGCACGGCCTCCGGCATCATCGCCCCCGCCGCGAAGACGTGCACCGCCCGCTCGGAGTCGTAGTCCGGCTCCGCGCGCGCGTCGATCAGACGGTAGGCGCCGCGCAGCACGCGCTCGCGATAGGCGGTTGTCGGCGGCGGCGCCAGCGCCTGGTCCACCGGCTTCGTCGTCAGCCGCAGGTACAGGCTCTCGCCCGAGCGGTCGGCGATGCCCCGCAGGGCGTGGAGAAGGATCCACTCCACTTCACGCGCGAAGGCCGGCTCGTAGTACGTGATGCCGGGCAGGGCCACCCCGAGGCCGGGGGTGATCACCGATTGGTGCGCGCCGCCCTCGGGGGACAGGCTGATACCGGACGGCGTCGCCACCACCACGAACTTGCCGCCTGCGTAGAGGGCGTGGTAGAGCGCGTCGAGCCCGCGCGTGACGAACGGATCGTACAGCGTGCCGATGGGCAGCAGGACCGTGCCCGCCAGCTCGGCGGTGAGCCCGAGCGCCCCCAGCAGCAGGAAGAGATCGTGCTCCGCGATGCCCAGCTCGACGTGCTGCCCCGCCGGCGATTCCTTCCACATCACCGCCTGCGGCGTATCGGCGAACGGATCAGGGCGCGCGGCGGGCCAGTAGATGCCGCGCCGGTTCATCCAGCCCGACAGATGCGTGGTGATGGCGACGTCGGCGGAGGTGGTGACGAGGGCGTCGGCGACGGGCAGACGCGCCAGCGCACCGAGCACGCGGCCGAACGCCTCCTGCGTGGAGCCGCGCGCGCCGTACTCCTCGTCGAGCGCCGGCGGCACCTCGGGCGCCGGCCCCGGCAACGGCGGCGAGAAGAGCGGAGGCAGGGCGGCGACCCAGGCCGCTTCGTCGCTCGACGGCGGAAAGGTGTCCCACTCGGCGCCCGCCCTCACCCCGAGCGCATCACGCAACGCGCCGATCTGTGCGTCGCTCGTGACCATCGTATGGTTCAGCGGATCGGCGGCGAAGGGCAGGCCCCACCCCTTGATGGTGTGCGCGAGGATGACCGTCGGGCCCGTCCGCCCCTGCGCCGCGTCGGCGTAGGCGTCCAGGATCAGCCCGAGATCGTGGCCGCCCACGTCGCCGACGAGGACGGCCAGCTCGTCGTCGCCGATGCCGGCGAGCAGGCGATCGATCCCGGCGTCGATGGAGCCGTCGCGGGCGGTCACGAGCGCCTTGCGCGCGACACCGGCCGCCGAGCGCAACAGGCGGTGATAGTCGCGGTGGGGCATGGCCTCCAGCCGCTGCCGCAAACGCTCGCCTCCGCGGCGCGCGAAGAGCGCACGCAGGCGCGATCCCCAGCGCAGGTCGATCACGTGCCAGCCCGTGGCGCGGAACATGTCGGCCAGCTGCCGCGGCCGCCCATCGGCGACGATGCGGTCGAGGCTCTGCCGATTGACGTCCACGATCCACAGCACGTTGTCGAGCGTGGACACGATCTCCTCGCCCATCGCCTCCCACACATTCCCCTCGTCGAGCTCCGCGTCGCCGACCAGGACGCGGTACCTGAGAGGACGGGGGGTGGGCTCGCCTGTTGGAGCATGGGGGGCCGCGACGGGCCCCCCATGTCCCCCCGGCGCGATTCCACCGTCAGAACTCGCGTCGTGAACCGGGCTACCGCTGCCTGTTGGAGCATGGGGGGCCGCGACGGGCCCCCCATGTCCCCCCGGCGCGATT
>JBBDXO010000270.1:0-12645 GCA_040902295.1 Candidatus Rokuibacteriota bacterium
AGCTTCTTCACGGCGCCGATGATCCCCTCCGCGAGCCGGTCCACCCGGAGAATGCCGCCGAACACATTGATGAAGACGGCCTTCACGCTGGGGTCGGAGGAGAGGATGCGGAAGGCGTTCTCGATCTGCTCGGGGGAGGCGCCGCCGCCCACGTCGAGGAAATTGGCGGGCTCGCCGCCCGACAGCTTCACGATATCCATCGTGGCCATGGCGAGGCCGGCCCCGTTCACCATGCAGCCCACGTTGCCGTCGAGCTTGATGTAGTTGAGGCCGTGCTTGGAGGCCTCCACGTCCAGCGGGTCCTCTTCGTGGAGGTCGCGCAGGGCCACGATCTCCTTGTGACGGTAGAGCGCGTTGTCGTCGAAGTTCAGCTTGGCGTCGAGGGCGAACACGCGCCCGTCCTTCGTGACCACGAGCGGGTTGATCTCCACCAGCGAGCAGTCCTTGGCCAGGTAGAGCGCAAACAGGCCCTGGATGAGCGCCACGCCCTGCTTGAACGGCTCGCCCGTGAGCCCGAGACCGAAGGCGACCCGACGCGCCTGGAAGGGCTGCAGGCCGAGCGCGGGATGCGTCCACTCCCGGATGATCCGGTCGGGCGTCTTCTCGGCCACCTCCTCGATGTCCATGCCGCCCGCCTGCGAGGCCATCACCACGTGCGTGGAGCGCCCGCGGTCGAGTGTCATCGACAGGTACAGCTCGCGGTCGATGGCGGAGGCCTCCTCCACCATGACCCGGCGCACCTTGATGCCTTCGGGCGGCGTCTGCGGCGTCTTGAGCATCATGCCGAGGATCTGCCGCGCGGCCGTCTGCGCGGCGGCGGGGTCGTCGGCGAGCTTGATGCCGCCCCCCTTGCCGCGCCCGCCCGCGTGGATCTGCGCCTTCACGACCACCTTGCCGCCCAGCCGCTGCGCGATGGCGTGGGCGCCCTCCGGGGTGTCGGTGACGTCGCCCTGCGGCACGCTCACCCCGAACTCGCGCAGGAGCGCCTTCGCCTGGTACTCGTGGACCTTCATGTTTCTAGGCCGGCTCTTTGCGGGCGCCGCGGAACTTGCGCAGCAGCCACACGATGGGATCGAAGTTGTCGGCCATCCGCTCTTTCATCGGGATGATGCCGTTATCGGTGATGTGGATGTGCTCGGGGCACACCTCCGTGCAGCACTTGGTGATGTTGCACAGGCCCACGCCCGCCTGCTCGCGCACGAAGTCGGTGCGGTTGTTGGTGTCGAGCGGGTGCATGTCGAGGCCGGCGATCTTGATGAAGAAGCGCGGCCCCGCGAACGACGTCTTCAGCTCCTCGTGGTCGCGGATGACGTGGCAGACGTCCTGGCACAGGAAGCACTCGATGCACTTGTGGAACTCCTGGACGCGGTCGATGTCCTCCTGCCACATCCGGTACTTGCCGTCCGCGTCGGGCGCCTTCAGGCGCAGGGGCGGGACGGCCTTGGCCTTCACGTAGTTGTAGGACACGTCCGTCACGAGGTCCTTGATGATGGGAAAGGTGCGGATGGGCGCCACCGAGATGGGTTCCCCTTCCGGGAACGTGTTCATGCGCGTCATGCACATCAGGCGGGGCTTGCCGTTGATCTCGGCGCTGCACGAGCCGCACTTGCCCGCCTTGCAGTTCCAGCGGCAGGCGAGGTCGTTGGCCTGCGTGGCCTGCAGCTTGTGGATGACGTCGAGGACGACCATCCCCTCTTCCGACTCCACGCGGTAGTCCTTGAAGGCGCCGCCCCTGGGGTCGCCGCGGAACACCTGCATCGTGAAGGTCGGCATCTACTTTCTCTCCTGGAAGAGGGCCTTGAGCTCCGCCGGCATCTCGGGCAGCGGCTCCTTGGTGAGCTGGATGGCGGCACCCTCACGCTGGCGCAGCACCACGTTGAGCTTGCCCCACGCATCGTCCGTGTAGGGATGGTCCTCGCGGGTGTGGCCGCCGCGGCTCTCCTTGCGCTCGAGGGCGGCCATGGCGGAGCACTCGGCCACGGTGAGGAGCGAGTTGAGGTCGAGCGCCGTGTGCCAGCCCGGGTTGTACTCGCGGCCGCCGTCGATCTTCGTCTTGCGCGCGCGCTCCTTGAGGGCCTCGATCTTCGTGAGCGCGTCCTTCAGCTCGCTCTCGGTGCGGATGATGCCCACCAGGTGCTGCATGATCTCCTGCAGGTCGGCCTGGATCGTGTACGGGTTCTCGCCGCCGGAGCGGGTGAAGGGCTCCAGCATGTCGCGCGACATCTTCTCCACCTGCCCGGCGTCCACCGTGAGCCGCCCGCCCATGTTCTTGGCGTAGAGCGCGGCGTGCAGCCCCGCGCGGCGCCCGAACACCAGAAGGTCGGAGAGCGAATTGCCACCGAGACGGTTCGACCCGTGCATGCCGCCCGCCACCTCGCCCGCGGCGAAGAGGCCGGGCACCGTCGATTCCGTGGTGTCGGCGTTCACCCGCACGCCGCCCATCACGTAGTGGCAGGTGGGGCCGACTTCCATCGGCGTGGTGGTGATGTCCACGTCGGCGAGCTCCTTGAACTGGTGGTACATCGACGGCAGCCGCTTGCGGATGTAGTCCGCCGGCCGCCGCGTGCAGATGTCCAGGAACACGCCGCCGTGCGGGCTGCCGCGGCCGGCCTTCACCTCGGAGTTGATGGCGCGCGCCACCTCGTCGCGGGGCAGCAGGTCGGGCGTGCGGCGGTTGTTCTTCTTGTCGAGGTACCAGGCGTCCGCTTCCTTCTCGTTGTCCGCCGTCTCCCCTTTGAAGAAGTCGGGGATGTAGTTGAACATGAAGCGCTCGCCCGCCTTGTTCTTCAGCGTGCCGCCGTCGCCGCGCACGCCTTCGGTGACGAGGATGCCGCGCACCGAGGGCGGCCACACCATGCCCGTGGGATGGAACTGCACGAACTCCATGTCGATGAGGTCGGCCCCCGCCCACATGGCGCACGCGTGCCCGTCGCCCGTGTACTCCCACGAGTTGGAGGTGAACTTCCACGCCTTGCCGATGCCGCCCGTGGCCAGCACCACCGCCTTCGCCTTGAAGAGGACGAACGTGCCCGTGTTGCGCCAGTAGCCGAAGGCGCCCGACACGCGGTCGCCGTCCTTGACGAGGCGCTCCACCTTGCACTCCATGTAGACGTCGATGGCCTGGTGGATGCCGTGATATTGCAAGGTGCGGATCATCTCGAGGCCGGTGCGGTCGCCCACGTGCGCCAGGCGCGCGTAGCGATGGCCGCCGAAGTCCCGCTGGAGGATGAGGCCGTCCTTCGTGCGGTCGAAGAGCGCGCCCCAGCGCTCGAGCTCGAGGACGCGCTCGGGCGATTCCTGCGCGTGAAGCTGCGCCATGCGCCAGTTGTTCAGCATCTTGCCGCCGCGCATGGTGTCGCGGAAGTGGACCTGCCAGTTGTCCTCCGGCCACACGTTGCCGAGAGCGGCCGCGATGCCGCCCTCCGCCATCACCGTGTGCGCCTTGCCGAGGAGCGACTTGCAGACGAGGCCCACCGACACCCCCTGCGCCGCCGCCTCGATGGCCGCGCGCAGGCCGGCGCCGCCGGCCCCGATGACGATGACGTCGTGCTCGTGCGTCTCGTAGGCGGGAGTGGCCATCACAGGATCCTCAGGTCGCGGATGTAGCCCATGGACACCAGGCGGATGTAGAGGTCGGTGAGCCCCACGCCGAAGAGCGACAGCCAGGCGAACGTCGGATGGTGCTCGTTCAGCCGCGAGATGAACCGCCACAGCGAGTATCGCGTCTGCGCCCGGTGGAACACGTCGAGGTGGCCGCCGCACACGTGTCGGCACGAATGGCAGGAGAAGGTATAGCCGGCGAGCAGGATGACGTTGAGCCACATGATGACCGTGCCCACCCCGATGCCGAAGCCGTCCGGGAAGCGGAAGGCGAGGATGGCATCCCACGTGAGCAGCACGATGAACACCACCGCCACGTACCAGGCGTACCGGTGGAAGTTCTGGAGGATGAGCGGAAAGCGCGTCTCCCCCGTGTAGCCCGCCTTGACGTCCTTCACGGCGCACGCCGCCGGCGCCAGCCAGAAGGAGCGGTAGTACGCCTTGCGGTAGTAGTAGCACGTGAGCCGGAAGAGTCCGGGCCCCCAGAGGATCAGGAAGGCGGGCGACACGATCCCGATGACCGGGAACGCGATGTCGGGCAGGCCGTAGCCGAAGGTCGGGTGCAGGCAGGACTGCGAGATGCACGGCGAGTAGAAGGGCGACAGGTACGGCGCCGCGAAGTAGTGCGCGTTCTGCAAGGCCGCCCACGTCGAGTAGACGATGAACGACATGAGGACGACGAAGACGGTGAGGGGCAGCGCCCACCACGCGTCCTTGCGCAGCGTCGCCGCCGCGATGGGCGGGCGGGTGCCCCCCACCACGTGACCGCGCTCGTCACCGAGAATCCTGCCGATCCCGCCGCTCATGCGTCCTCCCGCGCGTAGGCCTTCACGCCGTCCTGGTAGAGGTCGCCGCCGTGACAGTCGTTCACGACGATGGCCGGAAACCCCTCGACCTCCAGGCGCCGGATCGCTTCCGTGCCGAGGTCTTCGTACGCCACCACGTCCAGCTTCTTGACGAAGGCCGACAGCACCGCCCCCGCCCCTCCAATAGCGCCGAAGTACACGCCCTTGTACTGCTTGAGTGCATCCTTGACCGCCTGCCCCCGATAGCCTTTACCGATCGTCCCCTTCAATCCCAGCTTCAGCAGCAGCGGCGTGAACGTGTCCATCCGGCTCGCGGTGGTGGGCCCGATCGAGCCCACCACGTCGCCCGGGCGCGCCGGCGACGGGCCCGTGTAGTAGATGATCGAGCCCGTGATGTCGATGGGCAGTCTCTCGCCCTTCTCCATGAGCGGCATCAGCCGGCCGTGGGCGGCATCGCGCGCGGTGTAGATCACGCCCGTGATGCGCACGCGGTCACCCGACTTCAGCGACTCCACGTCGGTGTCGGTGAGGGGCGTCCGGATGTCCTTGATGCCGTCGCTGCCGGTGGTGACGCTCACAGCGTGGCTTCCTTGTGCCGGTGGGCGTGGCACTCGATGGTCACGGCGACGGGCAGCGAGGTGATGTGGCAGGGGAAGGTGACGATGTGGATGCCGAACGACGTCGTGTCGCCGCCGTAGCCCTGCGGCCCGATGCCGAGCCGGTTCGCCCGGTCGAGCAGCTCTTTTTCGAGCGCGTCGACGGTGGGGTCGGCATGCGGCGACCCCAGCTCACGGAACAGCGCCTTCTTGGAGTTGACGGCGGCCTTCTCGAAGGTGCCCCCGATGCCGACGCCCAGGATGAGGGGCGGGCAGGCGTCGGGGCCCGCCGTCTTCACGCACTCGATGATGAACTCCTTGACGCCGGGGAGACCCTCGGCGGGCGTGAGCATCGTGTACTTGGAGCGGTTCTCGCAGCCGCCGCCCTTGGCGATGATCATGATCTTCAGGGCGGCGCCCTCCACCACGTCCACGTGGATGACGGCGGGCGTGTTGTCGCCCGTGTTCACCCGGTCGAAGGGCGACTTCACGATGGAAGCGCGCAGGTAGCCTTCCGTGTAGCCCTGCCGCACGCCCTCGTTGATGGCGTCGTAGAGGGCGCCGCCCGTCACGTGCACGTCCTGGCCCAGCTCCACGAAGCACACGACGAAGCCGGTGTCCTGGCAGTACGGGATGCGCCGGGTGCGCGCCTTCTCGGCGTTGTCCTTGAGGATCTGCAGCACCTGCTTGCCGGCGGGCGAGCGCTCGGTGGTGAGCGCGCGGTCGAACGCCCGGAGCATGTCCGGCTCCAGGTTCCAGTTCGCCTCCATGCAGAGCTTCTTCACCGCATCCGTGATGGAGCTGACGTGGATGTCGCGCATGGCGGGCGCCGTTACAGCTTCAGCTTGTCGACGAGCTCGCGCACGGCGGCGACGGACTTGTCGAAGGCGGCCTGCTCGGCGGGCAGGAGCTTGATCTCGATGATCTGCTCCACGCCCTTGCGTCCGAGCTTGACGGGCACGCCCACGTAGAGGCCCTTGACGCCGTACTGACCGTCCAGGTACGCGGCGCAGGGCAGGATCTTCTTCTTGTCCTTGAGGATCGCCTCCACCATCTCCACCGTGGAGGCGGCGGGCGCGTAGTAGGCGCTGCCCGTCTTCAGCAGGCCCACGATCTCGGCGCCGCCGTTGGCGGTGCGCTGCACGAGCGCGTCCACCTTCTCCTTCGACAGCAGCTCCGTGATGGGAATGCCCGCCACCGTCGAGTAGCGCGGCAGCGGCACCATGGTGTCGCCGTGGCCGCCCAGCACGAAGGCGGTCACGTTCTCCACCGACACGTTCAGCTCGCGCGCGATGAAGGTGCGAAAGCGGGCGGAGTCGAGCACCCCCGCCATGCCGATCACGCGCTCTTTCGGAAAGCCGGACTTCTTCCACGCCAGCTGCACCATGGCATCCAGCGGGTTGGTGACGAGGACCAGGATGGCATGCTGGCTGCGGCTGACGATCTGCTCCACCACGCCGCCCACGATCTCGGCGTTCTTGAAGAGCAGGTCGTCGCGGGTCATGCCCGGCTTGCGCGCCAACCCGGCCGTGATGACCACCACGTCGGAGTCGGCCGTCTCGTCGTAGCCGTTGGTGCCCACGAGCGCCGAGTCGTAGCCGTGCACCGGCCCCGCCTGCGCGAGGTCGAGCGCCTTGCCCTGCGGGATGCCCTCCACGACGTCGACGAGCACGACGTCGCCCAGCTCCTTCTCGACCGCGTACTGTGCCACGGAGGCGCCGACGTTGCCGGCGCCCACCACGGTGATCTTCGGACGGGCCATGGCGTCTCTCTCCCGTCCGCCTACAGCTTCGCCATGTTCTGCACGATGGCGGCCCCGAACTCCGAGCACTTCACTTCCTTGGCGCCGTCCATCAGGCGGGCGAAGTCGTACGTGACCACCTTGGACTGGATGGTCTTCTCGAGGCCGGCCACGATGCGATCGGCCGCGTCCGTCCAGCCCATGTAGCGCAGCATCATCTCGCCGGACAGGATGACGGAGCCCGGGTTGACCTTGTCCTGCCCCGCGTACTTGGGCGCGGTGCCGTGCGTGGCCTCGAACAGGGCGTGCCCGGTGTCGTAGTTGATGTTGGCGCCGGGGGCGATCCCGATGCCGCCCACCTGCGCCGCGAGGGCGTCGGAGAGCAGGTCACCGGTCAGGTTGCACGTGGGGATGACGTCGAACTCGTCGGGCCGGGTGAGGATCTGCTGCAGGAAGGCGTCCGTGATGGCGTCCTTGATGAGGATCTTGCCCGCGGGCGGCTTGCCGCCGCACTCGTCCCAGCCGATGGTGCGGTCGCCGAACTCCTTCTTGGCGAGCGCGTAGCCCCACTTCATGAACATGCCCTCGGTGTATTTCTGGATGTTGCCCTTGTGTACGAGGGTCACGTTCTTGCGGTTGTTCTCGATCGCATAGCGGATCGCCGCGCGAATGAGCCGTTCGGACCCCTCCTTCGAAATCGGTTTGATGCCGATCGAGGAGCTGTTCGGAAACCGGATCTTGGTCACCTTCATCTCGTCCTGCAGGAACTTCACGACCTTCTTCGCTTCCGGCGTGGACTGCTCCCACTCGATGCCCGCGTAGATGTCTTCCGTGTTCTCGCGGAAGATCACCATGTCGACCTTGTCCGGGCGCTTCACGGGCGACGGCACGCCCTGGAAGTACTTGATGGGCCGCAGGCAGACGTAGAGGTCGAGCACCTGGCGCAGGGTGACGTTGAGGGAGCGGAACCCCTCGCCCACGGGCGTGGTGAGCGGGCCCTTGATGGCCACGAGGTACTCGCGGATCACGTCGAGCGTCTCGTCGGGCAGCAGGTTGGGCGGGCAGTCTGGGCCGTACACGGCGGCGGCCTTCTCGCCCGCGTACGTCTCCACCCAGGCGATCTTCTTCTTGCCCTGGTACGACTGCTCCACGGCGGCGTCGAGAACGCGTACGGAGGCGGCCCAGATGTCGGGGCCGGTGCCGTCGCCCTCGATGAACGCGATGATGGGGTTGTCCGGCACGCTGAGCTTGCCGTGCGTGATCGTGATCTTCTCGCCCTTGGGGATCGTGACCTTGCCTGCCATTTAAACGTCCTCTCCCGGCTTTGCCTTGGTGTCGGTCGCTTCCAGCTTCACGTCCTGCATCTCCGCCGCCTGCCCCGTGGCCGGATCCACCGCCACCGGCTGGCCGGCGTTGAGCGCGGAGCCCGCCTTGAACCACGCGATCTGCTCGCGGGTCATGCTGTGCCGCGCCTGGATCTCCAGCACGGCGCCGTCGGGCTTCTTGATCTGGACCGTCAATGTCTTGCCGGGCTCGAGCGAGTAGAGCCCGGTCACGCTCACGCGATCGCCCTGCCCGAGCCGGTCGTAGTCGGCGGGGTCGGCGAACGTCAGCGGCAACACGCCCTGCTTCTTGAGATTGGTCTCGTGGATGCGCGCGAAGCTGCGCACGATGACGCACACGCAGCCGAGGTGGCGCGGCGACATCGCCGCGTGCTCGCGGCTGGAGCCCTCGCCGTAGTTCTCGTCGCCGACGACGATCCACTCCAGCCCCGCCGCCTTCAGCTCGCGCGCGATCTTGGCGAAGGGCTGCCCGGAGGCGCCCGTGAGCGGGTTCACGCCCTTGCCCGCCTCGCCCGTGAAGGCGTTGACGGCGCCGAGGAACATGTTGTCGCTGATGCGGTCGAGGTGGCCGCGGAAGCGCAGCCACGGGCCCGCGGGCGAGATGTGATCGGTCGTCGTCTTCCCCTTCGTCTTCACCAGGATGGGCAGGTCGACGAAGTCCACGCCGTCCCAGGCCACGAAGGGGCCCAGCAGCTGCAGCCGCTCGCTGTTGGCGGGCACGTCGATGGTCACGGCCTCGCCCTCCGCCGCGGGCGGTTCGTAGCCTTCCTCGCCCCGCGCGAAGCCCTGGCGCGGCAGCTCGTCCGACTCCGGCGCCGTCAGCCGCACGGGCTTGCCGTCGGCGCCGGGCAGGGTGCCGTGCACGGGATCGAACTCGAGCGTGCCCGCGAGCGCGAGCGCGGTGACCATGTCGGGGCTGGTGATGAACGACAGCGTGGAGGCGCTGCCGTCGTTGCGGCCGGGGAAGTTGCGATTGAAGGACGACACGATGCTGTTGGCCTCGTTCTCGCCGATGTCCGACCGCTTCCACTGCCCGATGCAGGGGCCGCACGCGTTGGCGAGCACGGTGCCCCCGATCTTCTCGAAGGTGGCCACCAGCCCCTCGCGCTTGATCGTCTGGAACACGCGCTCCGAGCCCGGGCTGATGAGGAAGGGCGTCTTCGCCTTGATGCCCGCGTTGATCGCCTGCTGGGCGATGTGGGCGGCGCGGCGCATGTCCTCGTAGGACGAGTTGGTGCAGGAGCCGATGAGGGCGCCCTTGATGCGCGCGGGCCAGCCGTGGGCGCGCACGTCGGCGGCGAGCCGGCTGATGGGCCGCCCGAGGTCCGGCGAGTGCGGGCCGACCACCTGGGGCTCCAGCGTGTCGAGGTCGATCTCCACGATCTCGTCGTAGTACGCCTTCGGGTTGTCCTCCACCTCGGGGTCCGCGCGCAGGTGGTCGGCGAACTCGTCCGCCAGCCTGGCGACGTCGGCGCGCTCCGTGGCCTTCAGGTAGCTCGCCATCCGCGAGTCGTAGGGAAAGACCGAGGTGGTGGCGCCCAGCTCCGCGCCCATGTTGCAGATGGTCCCCTTGCCGGTGGCGCTGATCGACTCCGTGCCGGGCCCGAAGTACTCGATGATCTTGTTGGTGCCGCCCTTGACGGTGAGGACCGAGCAGAGATAGGTGATGACGTCCTTGGGCGCCGTCCATCCGTGCAGCTTGCCCGTGAGGCGCACGCCGACGAGCTTGGGATGCAGCACCTCCCACGGCAGGCCCGCCATCACCTCCGCGCAGTCGGCGCCGCCCACGCCGATGGCCAGCATGCCGAGACCGCCGCCGTTGGGCGTGTGGGAGTCGGCGCCGATCGTGAGCGCGCCCGGAAAGGCGTAGTTCTCGAGGACGACCTGGTGGATGATCCCCGCCCCCGGCCGCCAGAAGCCGATGCCGTACTTGCGCGAGGCCGAATGCAGGAAGCGGTAGACCTCTTCGTTGTCCTTGATCGCCCGCGCCAGGTCCTCGGCCGCTCCGCTCTCGGCCCGGATCAGATGGTCGCAGTGCACGGTGGTGGGCACCGCCACGCGCGTGCGGCCCGACTGCATGAACTGCAGCAGCGCCATCTGGGCCGTCGCGTCCTGCAGCGCCACGCGATCCACGTTGAGCCGGAGAATCGCGCGGCCGCGCTCCCATTCCTGCCCGGCAACGTCGTGGCAGTGCGCGACCAGGATCTTCTCGGCGAGCGTGAGGCCGCGACCGAAGGTCTGGCGGGCATGGGCGAGACGGTCAGGCATGGAGGCGTAGAGGGAGCGGATCTGCGCGGACATCGGAAGGCCTCCTGCGAGCAAAAGTTCGCCTCCCCCCGGACACGCGGAGGGGAGGCGACGTAAATGACGGATTACTTTAACGCCGCGCGTCGTACCACGTCAAGGACGCGCGGGCTCCGGTGCGGGCTCCGGCGTGACGACGAAGGAGAACTCGCCCGCCGCCGCGCCGTCGACCGTGAGGCTCGCCGTCCACCGGCCGGGATACGGGCGCAGCATCCACATCGGCGTGACGTGACTCTGCCAGGCGGCGGCGGCGACCGTCTCCACCACGCGGAGCTCGCGGCCGTGCGCGTCGGACCACCGGCTCGTGAGGCGCGGCGGCCGCGCCGACGGGCGCAGCGCGACGACGAGGGCGACCGCGCGATGACGGCTCGGATGAAAGCGCCCGACGGGCGGCGGTCCCGAGATGACCTCGGGCTGGCCCGCGTCCATGCGCGCGGGAAGGCGGTCGCTGAAGTACACGCGCTCGACGAGGGGTGACGCCGGCGCGAAGGTGGCGCCGGCGGCGCTCGGGGGAGCGGCGCCGGCGGTCGCGGGCGCTGCGCCCTCCGAGCACTCGAGCGGGGCCGTCCATGCCCGATGGGCCGGAAAGCGCGCGAGCAGATCGGCCATCTCCTCACACGGATGGCGATGGCCCCACGGCACCACGCCCCCGCCCGCGGCCACCGCACGGTGGAACCCGAGCATGCCGTCGTACACGAGGCTCAGCGCCTGCTCCTCCGGCAGGTCGCGCGCCCGCACGAGGATCTCCACGGCCTTCACGTTGGCATCCAGCTCGCGCTGCTCCTGCTCCTGCTGCTGCTCGAGCATGGTCACGCCACGCAGCGGCTCGTCGTGCCCGAGCAGGTCATGGGCGAGCTCGTGCGCAATGATCGAGTCCCGGTAGCGGGAGAACAGCACGGGCGTGGACACCGTGATCATCCCGCGCTGGTAGGTGCCGCCGATGGAGCCCGCATCGTGGCCGACGACGAGGTGAACGGGCCGGACGTCGTAGGCGCGCGCCACGCGCGCGATGAACGCGCGCAGCTCGGCCGCGCTGTGCTCCTGCGGCGGCGTGAGCGAGGCGCAGCCGGCGAGCAGGAGGACGAGCAGGAGGCGGACGATCATCGGGGCCGCCGGATCACACGCGCCCCAGCAGGCGGCGGGTCGCCATCGCGCGCAGGCGGATGATCGACGTGGTGGGTGACAGGCCCATCGGGCACACGTCCGTGCACGCGGACTGGCCGTGGCATCGCGCGAGCGCGTCGTCGGAGAGGAGGACCGGCCACCGCGCGCCGCCGGCGGTGTCGCGGCGGTCGCGCTCCACGGTGAACGCGCGATTGAGCGCGGCGGGGCCGGGGAAGCGCTCGTTGTGCGCCACCATCGTGCACGCGGACACGCACATGCCGCAGCCGATGCACTCGATCGCCTCGTCGATCTCCTTCCGCTCCGCCGACGGCGACGGGATGACCGCGTACTCCGGCGCGCCGGGGACGGGCGCGAAGGCGGCCGTCACCGCGCGCAGCCTGTCGCCGAAGGGCGCCATGTCGACCACGAGATCGCGGAGCAGCGGAAAGTGATAGAGCGGGCGCACCGAGATCGCGCCCGTCCCCAGCGTGGCCACCCGGGTGCGGCACGCCCAGCGCTCGCGCCCGTTGACGACCATCGCGCACGAGCCGCACATCCCCACCCGGCAGGCGTAGCGGAAGGCGAGGGCGGGATCCTGCCGCCGCTGGATCTCGACGAGCGCGTCGAGCACGGTGGTGTCGCCGCCGGTCGCCACCTCGTACGCCTGCCAGCGCTCCCCCGCCTCCGGCGACCAGCGAAACACGCGCAGCGTGGTCAGCCCGAGCCTCCGCGCCCGGAGCCCGAGGCCGGCAGCCGGGACTGGCCGCCCTTCCAGTCCCACGACAGCACGACCACCCGGTAGGCGGGCGCCGCCTGCGCCACCGGCACCTCGAAGTACACGCGCGGTCCCGGCAGCACGTCGCCGCTCACGTAGCCCACCGTGGTGGCGGTCACCTGCCCGGCGGCGTCGAGGCTCTCGACGAGCACGCGCACCTGCTGCGCGACGAGGCCGTAGGTGTTCACCACGTGCCCGCTCACCACCGGCCGCCCCCGCCGCTCGCCCGCCTCCCAGTCGAGGGCGAAGAACGCCTCGGCCCCGTAGATGCGATAGCTCTGCGCGTGGGCAACCGCCGGGGACAGGAGCAAGACCAGGATCGCCGCCACCGTGAACGCTCTCGTCATGGGTCCTCCGCCCCGTATATTACGCGGCC
>JBBDXO010000271.1:0-12593 GCA_040902295.1 Candidatus Rokuibacteriota bacterium
GGTCCGCCGCCGATCGCTCGCGCTCATCGGCGCGCTCGTCGTGTCCGCTGCAGCGCGATACTGGATTCCCGCCTGACCCCGTAGGACGCAAGCTCCTCTCGGACTGCCTGCCTCACCGCGTCAAGCGTCGACTGCCGATGGACGTGCTCGAGCAGCGCCTCATTGATGAGCGTTTGGTAGTTGCCGCCACCTGCCTTGTCCACGAGACGCCGGAAGTGGCTGAGGACGGCGTTGTCCAGCCGGATCGAAATCTTTGTCTTGCCCGGCTCGGCCTTCACGACGGCCCCGCGCCGAGCGCGTGAGAAGTCGAGGTCGCGGTATTTCTCAGCCTCGATCCTTTTCATACACTCCCCTCTGGCGCGCGGTAGGTGTAGACCACCACCAGCAGGTTACCGAAACTGCTGAGTCCCAACGTCACGAAGCGTTCCTCCTCCACAGCATCGGGATCTGCGCGAGTGAGCCCGGACCCGTCCTCCAGAACCGTCACCGCCTCGGCGACACTGACCTGATGTGTGCGCAGGTTCGCGGCTGCCTTCCGCGGATCCCATTGGACGCGCACGAGGAGAGTGTATGGACGAGTGTCATCCGACGCACAGCCTCTTTCCGAGCCGGGCTACGCGTTGGGCAGCGGTGTGCCATCCCGAAGCGACGTCACAACGCGGCGGACCCAGACCCGGATCATATGACGGCGGTAGTCGGCTGAGCCCATCAGGTCAGAGAGCGGATCGCCTTCGGTGGCGGCCGCCTCGGCGGCGGCAGCGATCGCGGCGTCCGTGACGGACTGGCCACGGAGCTCCGCTTCGGCCTGATGGGCGCGTATCGGTGTCGGAGCCGCCGCCGCGAGCGCGATCCGGACGTCCGCGCAGCGGCGCCCGTCGTTGCTCACGACGAGGCGCACCGCCACGCCAATCAGCGCGCGGTCTTCCGCCGAGCGCGGACAGAACTTCACGTAGGCGCTCTTCGCCGCCTGTCGTGCGCCGGGGACTCGCACGGAGGTGAGAATCTCGCCCGGCCCGAGCGCCGTCTCATAGAACCCGCGGAAGAACTCGGCGAGCGCGATCCCGCGCTCACCGCGCGGCCCCGTTGCGATAATCTCGGCGTCGAGGCAGAGCAGCGCGGGCGCCACGTCGGAGGCGGATTCCGCGTAACAGAGGTTGCCGCCGAGCGTACCGGAGGCGCGGATGGACGGGCTCGCCACGCGGCCGGCGGCTTCGGCGAGCAGCGGCCAGCGCTCGACCACCAGCGGATGACGGTGGATGGCCGCGTGCGTCGCCATCGCTCCGATCACGAGATCGTTGCCGTCGGTGCGGATCTCGGCGAGGCCAGGGATGCGATGCAGTGACACGAGGCGCTCGGGACGTGCGAGGCCGAGGCGCAGCATCGGCACCAGCGCCGTCCCGCCGGCAATGAGGCGGCATTCCCCTTCGTGACGGGCGACGACGTCGAGCGCTTCGCGGATGGTCGCGGGCTCCGACAGCTCGAACGGAGGCAGGCGCATCAGGCAGGCGCCTGCGCGGCGGCGAGGACGGCGGTGACGATCTTCGTGTAGCCCGTGCAGCGGCACAGGTTGCCGGACAACGCCTCACGCACCTGGTGCTCGGTGGGTGACGGCGTCTCGGCGAGCAACGCCGTGGCCGCGAGGAGCATGCCCGGCGTGCAGAAGCCGCACTGGGCTCCCCCCTCGCGGGCGAACATTTCCTGTAATCGATCGAGGCGCCCCTCGCGCTCCAGGCCTTCCACCGTCAGGAGCGTGCGGCCGTCGAGGCGCGCGGCGAGGACGAGACAGGCGCGCACGGGCTCGCCATCCAGCAGCACCGTGCACGTGCCGCACACGCCCTCCCCGCAGCCGTACTTCGTCCCCGTCAGCACGAGGCCGTCACGCAACAGGTCGATGACCGTCCAGTGTGCGGGCGCGCTCGTGCGGCAGGGGCGACCGTTCAGCGTGAAGGCGAGCACGCGCGTCATGCCGCACGCTCGATGGCCGCGCGCACGCGCTCGGCGAACTGCCCGGCGAGCTCGCGGGCCTTCACCTTCATGACGGCGTCGCCCACGCTGCCGAGGCGGCCGAGCACCTTCACCTCGCTCCGGTAGCTCACCGTCGTCGCCTCTTCGCCCGCCGGCGACAGCTCCAGCGTGGTGCGCACGTCCACCTGGCTGCCGAGCCGCGCATCCTCTCCGCGCCCCTCCGCCACCAGCCGGCGCGGCGCCTCCGCTACCACGATCGTCATACGCAGATCCTGGGTGGTGGACAGAAACCCGACCTTGATGGTGAGCCGCAGGCGGTAGGTGGACGCGTCCACGATCTCGAGACGATCGCAGCCGGGAAGGCAGGGGGCCAGCCGCACGGGATCGAGCAGGAACGCCCACACCGCGTCGGGAGTCGCGGCCACCTCGAAGCGCTCCTCGATGACGGGCATCGCTACGCGCTCGGCCGGAGGGCGCGCAGGATCCGCTCGGCGGTCAGCGGCAGGTCCGTCATGCGCGTGCCCGTCGCGCGGGACACCGCGTTCATGAGCGCGGCGGGCGTGGGCGTCATGGCGGGCTCGCCGATGCCCTTGGCCCCGAAGGGGCCGAGCCCGGCGCCCGACTCGAGCAAGATCGTCTCAATAATCGGCGCGTCGAGCGTGGTCGGAATCTTGTAATCCAACAGATGTGGATTTTTGCTTATGCCTTCCTCGAGGATCACTTCCTCCATCATCGCGTGCCCCATCCCCTGCACGGCGCCGCCTTCGATCTGCCCCGCGGCGCTCTGGGGATTGATGGCCTGCCCCACGTCGTAGCAGGCGGCCAGGCGCGTGACGCGCGTGCGCCCGGTCTCGGCGTCCACCTCGACCTCCACCGCCTGCGTGCCGAACGTGTAGTCGTTGAAGGGCTTGCCCTGCCCCGTGGCGGGATCGATGGTGGGCGCAAAGGGCGCGTCGAACTTGTCGAGCACCTGCACGGGCCGCCCCGCCGCCGTGGCCGCCTTCACGATGGCGGCGAATCCGACCGCGCGGCCGGGCACGCCGCGCACGAACGCCTTGCCGTCCTCCAGCTCGATGTCGCCGGGCGCGGCCTCCAGCATCTCCGCCGCCTGGTCGACGAGATGCCGCTTCAGCTCGCGCGCGGCGACGAGCACGGCGTTGCCCGACATGAAGAGCTGGCGCGTGGCCGTGGTCGTGCCCGCCCGCGGCGTGAAGTGGCTGTCACGGCCCACCGCCACCACGCGCTCCGGCGGCAGCCCCAGCACCTCGGCGGTGATCGAGCAGAGCGAGGAGGTCTGCCCGCCCCCGACGTCGGGCGCCGCGCAGCGCACGACGGCGGTGCCGTCGACCTCCATGCCCACCCAGGCGCTCGCGGAGTCGTGCGTCCAGCACATGCGGCCGTAGGGCGTGAAGGACGCCGCCAGCCCGCGCGCCACGCGCGCCGGCCCCGTGCCCGCCCGCGGCGGGCCCAGCGCCTGCCACGCGCGCCGCATCGTCTCCCCCAGCATGGGCTCGGACTCCAGCACCTGGCCGGTGGCTATGGAATCGCCCTTGCGCAAGAAGTTACGTTCGCGCAATTCCAGCGGGTCGATGCCCAGCTCCTCCGCGAGCGCGTCCATCTGGCTCTCGTAGGCCATGCACGTCTGGATGGACCCGAAGGTGCGGTAGGCGCTCGCCACCGGGTTGTTCGTGTACACGGTGACGGCATCCACCTTCACGTGCGGCACGCGGTACGGCCCCGCGGCGGTGACGAGGCTGTAGAGGAGCACCCACGGCGACAGCGCGGCGTACGCGCCCGAGTCCGACACCAGCTCGGCCTCCAGGACGGTGAGATCCCCCGCGCGCGTGGCGCCGGTGCGGTAGCGCAGGACGTACGGATGGCGCTTGCCGTGGCCGATGAACGATTCCTCTCGCGAAAACACGAGAGCGACCGGCCGGCGCGTCTTCCACACGAGCAGGCCGAGGAGGCACTCGACGGTGACGTCCTCCTTGCCCCCGAAGCCGCCGCCCAGGTAGGCGCCCTCGAGCCGCACGCGGCTGTGCGGCAGATCGAGCACGTCGGCGACGTCGCGGAAGTGCTCCAGCACCTGCGTGCTCACGCGCAGGGTGAGCACCCCTTCCGCGTCGATCCAGCCCACGCCCGTCTCCGTCTCCATGTACACGTGGTCCACGAAAGGCGTGCGGTAGGTGTGCTCGACCACCACCTCCGCGCGGCGGAAGCCTTCGGCCACGTCGCCTCGCCGCAGGTGCCAGCGGCGCAGCACGTTGCCGCCCTCGTGCACGTGCGGCGCCGCGGGCTCGAGCGCCGCCACCGCGTCGTAGATGCCGGGCATCGGCTCGTAGTCGACGTGCACGAGGTCGGCGGCGGCCGCCGCCGCGTCCGGCGTCTCGGCGGCGCTGGCCCCCCCCGGCGCGCCCGGGGAGCGCCCGCGAGCGCGCGCGCGCACGGGCTGGGTGGCCAGCACGGCGCCCGCGGTGGCCTCCGCCATCCGCCCCGGCAGCTCCATGCGCATCTCGTTGCGCGGCACGTCGGCGTGCGTGAGCACGGCGATGACGCCGGGCAGCGCGGCCGCCGCCGCCGTGTCGATGCGGGTGATGCGCGCGGAGGCGTACGGGCTGCGCACGATCCGGGCGTGCAGCATGCCGGCCACCGCGAAGTCGCCCGCGAAGATCGGCCGCCCGCGCACCTTCTCCCAGGCGTCCGCCCGCGGCAGGCTCCTGCCGATGACCCGGTAGCTCACACGTCCCAGCCGCCGTCCACCGTGACCGACTGCCCCGTCATGTTCTTCGAGTCGTCGGAGACGAGGAAGAGCACGGCGTTGGCGATGTCCTGGGAGACGGTCACCCGGCGCAGCGCCATCTCGTTTTCGTACTCCTGGTAGACCTGCTCGGGCGTCCAGCCGCGCTTGCGCGCCTTCTCGCGGCAGAGCTTGTCCATGCGCTCGCCCGCCACGATGCCGGGGTGCAGCGCGTTGACGTTGACGTTGTGCGGCCCCGCCTCCAGGGCCACCGTGCGCGTGAAGCCGCGCAGCGCCCACTTCGACGACGAGTACGCCGAGCGGTACTTGTAGCCGCGCAGGCCGGAGGTGCCGCTGATGTTGAGCACCTTGCCGTACTTCTGCGCGATCATCACGGGCAGCACGTGCTTGGTGGGCAGGAACGTCCCCACCACGTTGGCCTCCAGCACGAACCGGAAGTCCTCCACCGTGATGTCCTGCACGGGCGTCTCGATGGGCCCCGTCACGCCGGCCGCGTTGACGAGGATGTCGATGCGGCCGTACGTCTCCTTCGTGCGCGCCACCAGGCGCTGCACGGCGCCTTCGTCGGTGACGTCGGTGGGCACCACGAGGGCGCGGCGCCCCAGCGCCTCGACCTCCTTCGCGAGCGTGTCCAGCGGGGGCACGTCGCGCGCGGCGAGGGCGAGGTGGGCGCCCTCGCGCGCAAGCGTGAGACAGATGTCCCACCCCATGCCCTTGGCGGCTCCGGTGACGATGGCGATGCGGCCGTCGAGCTTCATGTGCGGTCACCCTCCAGGCGGTCCTGCGCGCGGAGGGCGTCCGGCCGCTCGGCCGGCGGGCCGTAGCCGCCGCCTCCGCACGTCTCGATGAGCACCAGGTCGCCCTCGCGCAGGGCCACCGTGCCCTTGCCTCGCAGCACGCGCGCGGCCGGCGTGCCCGGGTTCAGCGTGAGCCGGAAGGTCAGCGCGTCGCTGCCGCCGGCGAGGCCGTACGGCGGCACCAGCCGCCGCTCGATCATGCTCGTCAGCGTGACGCCGCCGGCCAGGATGCGATAGGCGCGCCGGAAGCCGAGCCCGCCGCGATGGGCGCCGTCGCCGCCCGAGCCCGCGCGCAGCGCCTGCTCCTCCACCAGCACGGGGTACTCGCCCTCGATCACTTCCACGGGCGTGTTCATCACGTTGGACATGTGCACGCGCACCGCGGAGGCGCCGTCCTTGGACGCCGTCGCCCCCTCGCCGCCGCCGTGCACTTCGTAGAGCACGGCCCAGCGGCCGTCGGGATGACGCGCGCCAAAGATGAGCAGCCCCGAGGTGGTGGGCCCGCCCGCGGGCACGCGGTCGGGCAGCACGGGGGCGAGCGCCTTCACGATGGCGTCCACCACGCGCTGCGAGGTCTCGTGGTTGCCGCCCACCACGGGGCGGTCGGGGTCGGCGCGGAGGACGGAACCTTGCGGGACGATGACGTGCAGCGGGCGGTAACAGCCTTCGTTAGGCGGCACATCGGGCGCCACCAGCGCTTTCATAGCGTAGTAGACCGACGAGCACGCGATGAAGTACGTGGTGTTGACGGGCCCGCGCGCCTGCGGGTCGCTGCCGCTGAAGTCGAACGTCGCCTCCTCGCCGCGCTTGTCGATGCGCACGTGGATGCGGATGCGGCGGTCCTCCACCCCGTCGTCATCGAGCCAGTCCTCGCCCTCCCACACGCCGTCCGGCAGCGCGCGCAGGGCGCCGCGCATCTGCGCCTCCGACTCGGCGTGGAAGCGCTCGAAGCAGGCGCTGGTGGTGGCCCCGCCGTAGCGGGCGAAGAGATCGTGCAGGCGCCGCGCGGCCACGTCGTTGGCGGCAAACTGGGCGAACATGTCCCCCTCGCGCTCGTCGCGCCCGCGCACGTTGGACAGCACGAAGTCGATCTTCTCGCGGTCGGGCCCCGCCGCCGAGAAGAGGCGGATGGGTGCGATGCGCAGCCCCTCCGCGTAGCACTCGGTGGCGGCCGGCACGTAGCTGCCCGGCACGGCGCCCCCGATGTCGGCCCAGTGCGCGAGGTTGATCGCGAAGGCGGCGAGGCGGCCCTCGAAGAAGACGGGCCGCACCGCCTTGACGTCGGGCAGGTGGTTGCCGCCGACCTCCGGCAGGTTCAAGAACCACACGTCGCCCTCCCGCAGGCGGTCGGCGGGCACGCGCTTGAGGAACTCCTTCACCGTGAAGCCCATCACGCCCATGTGCATGGGGATGTCCCGCCCCTGCGCGATGAGCCGCCCCTGCGCGTCCGTGAGCGCGGAGGACAGGTCCCCCGCTTCCTTCAGCAGCGGCGAGCGCGCCGAGCGCATGACGATCACGCTCATCTCCTCGGCGATGGCATAGAGCGCGTTGCGCACGACCTCCACCGTGATGGGGCTCAGGTCGCCGTGGATCACGCGCCTGCTCCGGTGTCGATGACGAGGTGGCCGTGGGCGTCGGCGGCGCAGCGCTGTCCCGGGTACACGATGGTGGTGGACCACTCGTCCTCGATGAGCGCCGGCCCCTCCACCGTCACGCCCACCCCGAGCCCGGCGCGATCATGGCGCGGCAGGGCCACCTGCCCCACCTCGCGGAAATACGCGGGATGATGGCCGAGCGGTCCCGTCCGGCCCGACACTGCGGGCGGCGCCGCCGCCACGGCCTCCCGCGCCACGCTGGCGACGACACGCAGGTTCACGCACTCCACCCCTTCACCGGTCGCGTAGCCGTACAGGAGACGGTGGCGCTGCTCGAAGGCGGCGCGCAGGGCGGACAGGCTGCCATCGCCGTACTCCACCTCGAGCTCGTAGTTCTGGCCCAGGTAGCGCAGGTCGGCGCTGCGGGCCACGTGCACCTGCTCGCGGGCGTGCCCTTCGTCGAGCAGCGGCTGCACGCACTGCGCCTCGAGCGCACGAAAGCGGTCCCCGACCACCTTGGCGTCCCAGCCGTCGAGCCGCGCCCGGTGGGTCTGCACCGCGTCGTAGCGCAGGGGCGACACCAGGCACCCGAGCGCCGAGAATGCGCCCGAGTGCGCCGGCACCACCACCCGGCCGATGCCGCACTCGCGCGCCAGCGCCCCCGCGTGCAGCGGCCCCGCGCCGCCGTAGGCGATGAGCGCGAACTCCCGCAGATCGTAGCCGCGCTGCACCGACACCAGGCGCAGCGCGCGGAGCATGCTGGCGTTGGCGACTTCCACCACGCCGTGGGCGGCCTCGACCACCGACAGGCCGAAGCGGCGTGCGACGGGCTCGAGGGCGGCTTCGGCACGCGCACGATCCAGCCGGATGGCGCCGCCGTACACGCGCTCGGGATCGAGGTAACCGAGCACCAGGTTGGCGTCGCTCACGGTGGGCTCGGTGCCGCCGGCGCCGTAGCACGCCGGCCCCGGGCGGGCGCCCGCGCTGCGGGGGCCGACCTTCAGTGCCCCCGTCGGCTCCACGCGGGCGATCGAGCCGCCGCCGGCGCCGATCGACTCCACCGCCACCATCGGCAGGCGCACGGGATAGTCGCCGAGCCGCCGCTGGCCCGCCGTCTCCGGCACGCCCTCGGCGATGAGACAGACGTCGGTGGTGGTGCCGCCCATGTCGAAGGCGAGCGCGCGGCGCAGGCCGAGCGTGCGCGCCACGTGCGCGGCGGCCGCCACCCCCGCCGCCGGACCCGACATGGCCATGGCGAGCGGCCGCGTCTTCGCCGCCTCCACCGACATCATCCCGCCCGCGGAGTGGAGCAGGTGCACGGGCCGGCGCGCGGCATCGGCGCCGAGGCGGGCCATGAGGTCGGCGAGATAGCGCGCGGCGAGCGGCATCACGGCGGCGTTCAGCACCGTCGTGCACGTCCGCTCGTACTCGCGGAACTCGGCGTTGATGTCGCTGGAGGCGGAGACGTGCGCGAAACGCTCGCGCAGGGCGCGGGCCACCGCCTGCTCGTGCTCGGCGTTGGCGTAGGCGTGCAGCAGGCACACCGCCACCGCTTCCACCCCGTCGTCCGCGAGCGCCTCCACGAGCGCCGGCAGCTCGCCGGGGTCGAGCGGCACCGCCACCGTGCCGTCGTGAAGAACGCGCTCGGTGATCTCGCGCCGCAGGCGCCGGGGCACGAGCGGCTCCGGCTTGGCGGGCAGGTCGAGCCGGTACAGGTGGGTGCGGTTCTGCCGGGCGATCTCCAGCACGTCGCGAAAGCCGCGCGTGGTGACGAGCGCGGTGCGGGCGCCCCGCCGCTCGACGATGGCGTTGGTGACCATGGTGGTGCCGTGGGCCAGCGAGGCCCACGGCCCCGTCTGCCGCGCCAGCACGGCCAGCCCGTGGAGCAGGCCTTCGGCGGGATTGGCGGGCGTCGTCGGCACCTTGCACGACCACGTGCGCCCGGAGCCATCCGCGGCGACGAGATCCGTGAAGGTGCCGCCGACGTCCACGCCGATCCGGATACCGCCCTGCTCCATCTACTTGCGCTCACCCCACTTGGGCAGCGGGTAGAGCACGTCGATGCCGGCGAGGTCGAAGGGCCACACCACCCGCAGGGCGCCGCTGCGCCACTGGGTGATGAGCGGCGTGCCCTCCTCGTTCTGGCCGGTGGCGGGATCGAACTTCACGCCCTTCCACGGCATGATGAGCTGCTCCGGCTTCATGTCGGTGGCGAGCAGCGCCTTGCGGATGGCCTCCGGATCGGTCGAGCCCGCGCGGTTGATCGCATCCAGCAGCACGATCATGCCCGTGAAGGCGCGCGAGGTGTTGTCGTTGAGGTCCTTGCCGTGCTTGCGCTTGAAGAGCTCGTTCACCCGGCCCACCATCGGCCGCTTGGCGGCGAGGTCGAGCGAGAAGACCGAGCGCGACATCACGCCCTCGGCGTCCTTGCCCACCGCGCTCACGAAGTCGGACTCGATGTAACCCGCGTCCTGGGCGAGGATCATGGGCGGGTTGTAGTCCAGCTCGCGCGCCGTCCGGATGAAGAGGATCGCGTCGGAAGTATAGCCCGTCGGCAGCAGCACGGCGGGCGCCGCCGCCTTGAGCCGCTGCACCTCGGAGGCGAGCGACGGCGTGCGCGAGCGATAGGCCGTCTTGGTGGCGATCTGGAAGCCGCGCGGGCCCGCGAGCTGCTCCTGCACCTTGGCGGAGTCGCTGCCGAAGAGCGTGTCCTCGTAGAAGATGCCCACCGACGGGATCTTCACGTTGCGCTTGGCCTGGAACTCCTTGAGGAAGTCGAACATCGCGATCGAGAAGTGCTCGTCGTGCGGGCTCGTGCGGAAGAACCACTTGAGGCCGCGCCGGTGCAGCGACGGCGACGACGACTCGCCCGACATGTAGGGGATCCCGTACCGCTCGCACACCTGGCTCGCCGTCGCCGACACCGAGCTGTGATAGGCGCCGTAGAGCGCGTGCACCTTGTCCTGCGTGATGAGCCGTTCGGCGTCCGCCTGCCCCAGCTCCGGCTTGCCCTGGTGGTCGGTCATGATGAGACGCACCCTGGCGCCGCCGAGGGCGGGCAGCCCTTCCGTGCGCGCCAGCGGCAGGTCCAGGTCGTGACGGCCGTTGACGATCTCCACCGCCAGCTCGGCGGCCGCCTTGGCGTCCACCCCGGCCTGGGCCACCGGCCCCGAGAGCGGGTAGAGCACGCCGATGACGACCTCGCGCGGCTGGGCGTCGGCGGGCGCGACGGCGGCGACGAGGGCGAGCGCCGCGGCGGCCACGGCGGGTGAGAGAGCGCGAAGGATGCTGGTCATGACGTCCTCCTGGTCAGAGTGTGAAGCGCGTGCGGATCTCCGCCGGGCGCTCGGAATAGGGCGGGATGGTCTCCGCCGCATCGAAGGCGATGGGAAGCACGAGCACGGCGGGGCCGGGCGCCCGGCGCGCGGCGGCGAGGGCCGCGCCGAGCGCGGCGGGCTCCGTCACCGTCTCCACGTGGCGGATCCCCGACGCGCGCGCGAGCGCGGGCCAGTCCACGGGCGCCGCCGGCAGCGCCTGGCCGCCCGACGATTCGTAGTAGCCGTTCACCCACAGCACGATGGTCAGGTTCGGCGGCGCCGCCGCCGCCGCCGTCGCCAGCACGTTGGGGCTCATCAGCAGCGAGCCGTCGCCCTCGAGCGCGACGACGTGGCGCTCCGGGCGCGTGAGGGCCATGCCGAGCGCCAGCGGCACCGCCGCGCTCATCGAGTCGCAGAGCGCGAACACGGGCGCGGCCACCTCCATGTGCGGCAGCCAGCGCGCGTTGGCCCCCAGGCACGACACGAGCACGTCGGCGGCGCTCAGCTCGCGCACGAGCGCGTCGAGGAACGGCTTGCGTCCCGTCACGCGAGGTCCTCGCCGCTGATGAGGAGCACGAAGGGGCCGCGGCTCTCCGCCGCGAAGTCGACCCCGCGGCGGACCTGGCCCGCGAGGTCGCCCGCGCCGTCGGCGAGGGCATAGGGCAGGCGCCACGCCTGGAGCGTGGCCTCGGTGACCCGGCCCTTCGGCGCATGGTAGTAGACGGGGTCCCGGTAGTCGCCGCGCAGCGACACGATGAAGAAGCACGGCAGCGCGTACAGCTCCACGAGCCCGGCGAGAATGCCGCCGCAGTTCAGCAGGCCGGCGTTCTGCACGAGCACGGCGCCGCGGCCGCCCGCGAGGTTGACGCCGCACGCCACGGCCACCGCCTCCTCCTCGCGCGCCACGTCCACCGCGCGGATGCGGCCCGACCGGCGCACGGCGGCCATGAGCTTGCCGATCCACGTGTCGGGGACGGAGGCGGCCAGCGTGACGCCCGCCGCCTCCAGGCCGGCCACGATCCTCTCGGCGCCCGATCCCGGGCCGCCGCTCACGCCAGCACCATGAAGGCATCGGCCGGCAGGTGCAGGCGCACGGTCTGCCCGACGGCGAGGGGGACGGGGGCGGGCTCGGTGACGAAGACGAGCACGCGCTGGCCGTCCGGCAGGCGCGCGGCCACTTCCGTCTGCGCGCCCTGGTAGACGAGCCCCTCGATGCGCGCCTGCAGCACGTTGTCGCCCGGCTCCGTGGCCAGTCGCACGCGCTCGGGGCGGATGGCCAGCTCGACTTCCCCGCCCGCGGGCAGCGCGCGGCCGGCCACGCGCAGGGTCGATCCGGGCGCCACCGTCACATGGTCGGCCGCCACCGCGCGCCCCCGCAGCACGGTGGAGGCGCCGATGAAGTCGGCCACGAAGCGCGTGGCGGGATGCTCGTAGATCTCGCGGGGCGCGCCGAGCTGCTCGATGCGCCCGTGGCTCATCACCGCGATGCGGTCGGAGAGCCCGAGAGCCTCCGCCTGGTCGTGGGTGACGAAGATGGTGGTGATGCCCACCGAGCGCTGGATGGCGCGCATCTCCTCCCGCATCCCCTCGCGCAGCTTCTTGTCGAGCGCGGCAAGCGGCTCGTCGAGCAGCACGACCCTCGGCCGGTACACGAGCGCGCGGGCGAGCGCCACGCGCTGCTGCATGCCGCCCGACAGCTCGGCGGGGCGCTGGCGGCCGAGACGGTCGAGGCGGACGAGCTCGAGGGCATCACCGACGCGGCGCTCGATCTCCGCCCGGGGCACCCGGCGCTCGCGCAGCCCGAAGGCCACGTTCTCCCACACGGAGAGATGGGGAAAGAGGGCGTAGGACTGAAAGACCACGCCGAGGCCGCGCAGGTGGGCGGGACGGCCCGTCACGTCTTCGCCGTCCACGAAGACGCGCCCCGCCGTCGGCGGGACGAAGCCGGCGATGAGGTTCAGCGTCGTCGTCTTGCCGCAGCCGGAGGGGCCGAGCAGGGAGAGGAACTCGCCCTCGTAGACTTCCAGGTCGAGCCCGTCCACCGCCCGCACGCCGGCGTAGTCACGGGTGCAGCCGCGGAGCTCGACGACGGTCTTCATCAGTGCTGCAGGAACACGCGGCCGAGGTCGAGGTAGCGGTCGGCGAGCCAGACGACGGCGAA
>JBBDXO010000272.1:0-12550 GCA_040902295.1 Candidatus Rokuibacteriota bacterium
ACGTACAGGGTCCCTGCACCCCGACACCCGCCCGCCCGCGCCTCGTGAATTATCCAGGCTAGCCCTATAATCGAAGCCGCATGGGGCTGTGGGAATTCCTCCGGCAGTGGCAGGGCAGTCGGCACGTGACCGGCGTCGCGCTGTCGGTGCTCGTGCACGCGCTCCTGCTCGCCGCGCTGCTCACGAACAACCCGTTCTTCGCCTCCGGCAGGCCGGGCACGAGGCCGGGCGACGCGCTCATCGTGGATCTGCAATCCGCGCCGTCGCCCGCGGCCCCCGGCAACGCGTCGCCGCCGGCCACGGCGCCGCCTCGATCGCCGGCGCCGCCCGCGCGGGCGGCGACCGCGCCGCCGTCACCGAGGGCCCGGCCGGCGCCGGCCGCCGCGAAGCCGACTCCGGCGCCCGTGCAGGCCGTGCCGCCGACTCCAGCGGTCGCAAAGCCCACGCCGCCGCCGGAGCCCGCGCCGCGCGTGGCGAGCGCGCCCCCGTCGCCGCCGGCCGCCCGGCCGACACCCCCGCCACCCGTGCCCGAACCGCCCGCGCCCCGGATCACGGACGAGGCCGGACCCATGCCCGTCCCCGCCTGCCCTGGGCCCGCGCGGCGGGCGCCCGCGGCCGCGGCGCCGCCGAGCCCGGCGCAGAGCGTGACGCGCAGCAGCGATCCGCCGGCCTCGTCGCCGCCGCCGGCCCCCGGCGCCGGGCGGCAGGTGGCGTCGGCGCCATCGGGCGTCACGGCGCCGTCGGGGCAGGCGTACGTGCCGGACGTGCGGAGTCTGCGCCCCGGCGCCGGGGGGGCGCATGGCCTGGCCGGCGCCGGCCGCGGCGGCGTCGAAGGCGATCCGGTGGCGCTCGACACCAGCGATCCGCGGTACGGCGAGTACTTGGCGCGGGTGAAGCTGGCCATCGAGCGCAAGATGATCTACCCGTGCGTGGAGGATCCCCACGGGCGGGTCTGCGATCACAAGCAGGCGCAGCTGCTCATCGAGTTCGGCATCAAGACGGACGGCAACCTGGCCTTCATCGAAGTGCGGCAGCCGGCCGCCTACCGGATCTACGACGACGCGTCGCTGAACGCGGTGAAGCTCGCGACCTTCCCGCCCATGCCCCAGTCGCTGCGTCGCATGCACCCCACCGGCCTGCCGATCGTGGCCCGTTTCCGCTACGTCACGACGTTCAGTCTGCGGTCAATCGTCCGCTGAGCGGCGCGATGCGGATTTTTTGCTGTAACGAAAGGCGCTTGGCTTGACACGTCGTCCGCCCGGTGTGTAGAGTGGCGGGTACTCTGGATAGGCTCGTAGCTCAGTGGGAGAGCGCCTCTCTGACGCAGAGGAGGTCGGCGGTTCGAAACCGCCCGAGCCTACCACTTCCCCCAACGTTCTCAGGAGTGTATGGCCGAGACTGAAGAAGAGCGTCACCTCAAGCTGACCGGCGAGTTCGACTGCGACGCGACGCCGCTCGCGACCCTCCGTCATTCCACCTCGCACGTCATGGCCCAGGCGGTGAAGCGCCTGTTCCCCGACGTCAAGGTGGCGATCGGCCCCTCGATCGAGGACGGGTTCTACTACGACTTCGCCCGCGCGGAGCCGTTCACGCCCGAGGATCTGGCGCGCATCGAGAAGGTCATGGCGGAGATCGTCCGGGCCAACCTGCCCTTCGAGCGCCGCGAGATGGACCGCGCGGAGGCGATCGCGTACTTCCGCGAGCGCGGCGAGCGCTTCAAGGTCGAGATCCTCGAGGGGATCGAGGCCGAGCGCGTGTCGCTCTACACCCAGGGCGACTTCACCGATCTCTGCCGCGGGCCGCACGTGAGGGCGACGGGGGAGATCAAGGCCTTCAAGCTCATCTCGTCCTCGGGCGCGTACTGGCGCGGCGACGAGAAGAACCCGATGCTCCAGCGCATCTACGGCACCGCGTGGCTGAGCAAGGAGGACCTCGACCAGTACCTGTGGCGCCTGGAAGAGGCCAAGAAGCGCGATCACCGCAAGCTCGGGCGCGAGCTCGACCTGTTCGACTTCTACGACGTGGCGCCGGGTTCACCCTTCTGGCTGCCCAAGGGCATGATCCTCGTGCGCGAGCTGGAGAAGTTCGCCCGCGAGGAGCTGGACGCCCGCGGCTACGCGGAGATCTCCACACCGATGCTCGTGCACAAGAAGCTGTGGGAAGAATCAGGGCACTGGGAGCATTTCAGCGGCAACATGTTCAAGCTCGAGGTGGAGGAGCAGACCTTCAGCCTCAAGCCGATGAACTGCCCGGAGTCCGCCTACGTCTACCGGCGCGCGATCCGCTCCTACCGTGACCTCCCCATGCGTCTGAGCGAGATGGGGCGGTGTCACAGAAACGAGCGCTCGGGCACGCTCACCGGCCTCGTGCGCGTGCGGCAGTTCACCCAGGACGACGCCCACGTCTACTGCCGGCCCGATCAGCTGCAGGAGGAGATCTCCGGCATCCTCGACCTCGTGCGCGAGTGGTACAAGACCTTCGCGCTGCAGCCCTCCTACAAGCTGGCCACCCGCCCCCCGAACAAGCTCGGCACCGAGGAGCAGTGGGACGCGGCGGAGGCGGCGCTGTACGACGCGCTCAAGTCCAACGACCTCGCCTACGAGCTGAATCCCGGCGACGGCGCCTTCTACGGGCCGAAGATCGACGTCTACGTGAAGGACGCGCTGGGCCGGCAGTGGCAGATCGGCACCGCGCAGGTCGACCTCACCATGCTGCCCGAGCGCTTCCAGTGCGAGTACATCGACGCCGACGGGCAGCCCAAGCGGCCCATCGTCATCCACCGCGCGATCTTCGGCTCCTACGAGCGCTTCATCGGGCTGCTCACCGAGCACTACGCGGGCGCGTTCCCCACCTGGCTCGCCCCCGTGCAGGCGCGCGTGTTGCCGCTGAGCGAGAAATTCGCCGACTACGCGCGCACCGTGCAGGGCGCGCTGCGCGCGGCGCGGGTGCGCTCGGAGCTGGACGATCGCAACGAAAAGCTCGGGTATCGCATTCGCGAGGCGCAGCTGCACAAGGTGCCCTACATGCTCGTGTGCGGCGGCCGCGAGGCGGAAGCCGGCACCGTGAGCCTGCGCCACCGCAGCGGCGACGACCTCGGCGCCGTCCCCCTCGACCGTGTCGTGCGCGGTCTCGTCGGCGAGATCGCCACGCGTGCCTCCGGGCTCACCGTGGGCCGCCCGTGAAGCGGCCGCCCTCTTCCCTCACCGCGTAGACCACAGGGAGCGACATCCATCAGCAAAGCACAAGAAATCCGTATCAACGAAGGCATCCGGGTGCGCGAGGTGCGCGTGGTGAGCGCCGAGGGCGAGCAGCTCGGCGTCATGCCGACGCAGCAGGCGCTGGAGACGGCGCGCTCCCAGGAGCTCGATCTCGTGGAGGTCGCTCCCGAAGCGCAGCCCCCGGTGTGCCGCATCATGGATTTCGGCAAGTTCAAGTACACGCAGGCGCGGCGGCAGAAGGAAGCGCGCAAGAAGCAGACGGTGATCCTCGTCAAGGAAGTGAAGATGGGGCCCAAGACGGAGAAGCACGACTTCGACTTCAAGCTCAAGCACGTGCGCCGCTTCCTGGAAGAGGGGCACAAGGCGAAGGTGACGGTGCGCTTCAAGGGCCGCGAGATGGCGCACACGGAGCTGGGCTGGAAGATGCTCCAGCGCATGGTGGAGGCGGTCTCCGATATCGCGGTCACGGAGAACAACCCGCGCATGGAAGGCCGCATGCTGCACATCATGCTGAGTCCGAAGCAGCACTAGGCGGGCATTCGGCTGGGCGAGCCGAGGGCGTCGGCGTTGCCGCCGGCACGCCCGCCCACAGGCGAGCGAAATACGAAGGGGAGAGCGTCATGCCGAAGATGAAGACCAAGCGCGCGGCCGCCAAGCGGCTGAAGGTGACGGGCACGGGCAAGCTGAAGCGCCGTAGCGGGTGGAAGAGCCACCTGCTCGAGGGCAAGGAGCCCAAGCGGCGCCGCCGCCTGCGCAAGGCGGGGCTCGTCGCCAAGGCCGACGTGCCGCGGCTGAAGATCCTGGTTCCGTACCTGTAAGCGAGCGAAAGAGACGAGGAGGAGCGAGTCATGCCACGGGCGAAGGGCGGATCCAAGACGCGCCAGCGTCGCAAGAAGGTGCTCAAGAAGGCCAAGGGGTACGTCGGCGGCCGGCGCAAGCTGTACCGGACGGCCGCGGAGACGGTGCTCCGCGCGGGCGCCTTCGCGTACAGCGGCCGCAAGCAGAAGAAGCGGCTGTCGCGCAGCTTGTGGATCGTGCGCATCAACGCGGCGTGCCGGCAGGCCGGCATCTCGTACTCGGTGTTCATGGCCGCGCTGAAGAAGGCCGGGGTGACGCTGGACCGCAAGATCCTCGCCGAGATCGCCGCCACCGATCCCGCCGGCTTCGCCAAGCTCGCCGAGACCGCGAAGGCGCAGGCGCGCTAAGCGGGCCATCCCCGTTGGGCCACCACCTGGTAGACGCCGTCGCGGCCGAGGCGCGCGCTGCCATCGGCCGCGCCACCACGTCCACGGAGCTCGAGCAGATCCGGGTCCGCTACCTCGGCCGCCAGGGCGCGCTCACGTCGCTCCTTCGCTCGCTCGGCACGCTGCCCCCTGCCGAGCGCCCGCTCGTGGGGGCGGCGGCCAACGAGGCCAAGCGCGCGCTGGAGGCCGCCCTCGAGCAGCGCCTGGCGGCGACCCTCGAGGAGGAGCGCCGCCGGCAGCGCGCGGGCGCGCGCGTCGACCTCACGCTGCCGGGCCGGCGCCCGCCCCTCGGCTCCGTGCATCCGCTCACGCGCGTGCACGACGAGATCGTGGACATCTTCGTCGGCCTCGGCTTCTCGGTGGCGGAAGGCCCGGAGATCGAATCGGACTATTTCAACTTCGAGGCGCTGAACCTGCCGAAGGACCACCCCGCGCGCGACATGCAGGACACGTTCTATCTGACCGAGGACCGCCTGCTGCGCACGCACACCTCCCCCGTGCAGATCCGCACCATGCAGGCGCAGAAGCCGCCGCTGCGCATCATCGTCCCCGGCACGGTGTACCGGCGCGACGCCGACATCACGCACTCGCCCCAGTTCACGCAATTCGAGGGGCTGGCGGTGGATCGCACCATCTCCATGGCGGACCTCAAGGGCACGCTCGAGCTGTTCGCGCGCGAGATGTTCGGGCCCCGCTCGAAGATCCGCTTCCGGCCGTCCTTCTTTCCATTCACGGAGCCCTCGGCGGAAGTGGACGTGCTCTGCTTCCTGTGCGGGGGCGACGGCTGCCGCGTGTGCAAGCAGTCGGGATGGCTCGAGATCCTCGGCTCGGGCATGGTGCACCCGCAGGTGCTCCGCAATGTCGGCTATGACCCGGAGGAGGTCACCGGCTGGGCGTTCGGCATGGGCGTCGAGCGGATTGCCATGCTCAAGTACGGCGTGGACGACATCCGCCTGTTCTACGAGAACGACTTGCGGTTCTTACGACAGTTTGCGTAGGGCGATGAAAATGGCCCATCTGCGTCGTTGCCTCCTCGCTCGTCCCTGCGGCGTAGGCGGCCTACGCCTCAGTCCTCGCTCGTCGGCGCCTAGCATCTGGACCATTTTGATCGCCCTATCGTTCGGGTGGTGGACTTCGTTCGGGGTGGCGGCATGAGGATTCCGTATCGGTGGATACGGGAGTTCGTGGACCTCGAGATCACGGCGGAGGCGGCGGCGGACCGGTTGATCAATGCGGGGGTGGAGGTGGCGGGCGTGACGGCGCTGGCGCCGGACGCGCGCGGGGTCGTCATCGGGCAGGTGGAGGGGATCGAGCGGGAGCTGGGGCAGAGCCACGGGCATCGGCTGGTGCTGTGCCGGGTGAGCACGGGGCGCGAGCGCTTCTCCGTCGTGTGCGGGGCGCCCAACGTCGCGGTGGGCGTGAAGGCGGCCTTCGCGCCTCCGGGCGCGGTGCTGCCCGGCGGCCACGCGGTGGGCGTGGCGACGATCCGCGGGACGGCATCGCAGGGGATGCTGTGCTCGGAGCGCGAGCTGGGCGTGGGCGAGGAGCACGAGGCGGGTCTGCTGCTGCTCGACGTGGCGGCCCCGGTGGGCGGCGACCTGCTCGACCATCTCGGCCTCGACGATCGCGTGCTGGAGATCGAGATCACGCCCAATCGCCCCGACTGCCTGTCCGTGGTGGGCGTGGCGCGCGAGCTGGCCGCGTTGACGGGCGCGCGCTTTTCGTACCCGGAGATCACGCTGAAGGAGACGGGCCGGCCCGCGGCGTCGATGGTGCGGGTGCAGGTGGCCGATCCGGACCTGTGCCCCCGCTACACCATGCGGGTGATCGACGGCGTGCGCGTGGGCCCGTCGCCGGCGCGGCTGGCGGCGCGGCTGCGCGCGGTGGGGCTGCGGCCCATCAGCAACGTGGTGGACGTCACGAACTACGTGATGTGGGAGCTGGGCCAGCCCCTGCACGCCTTCGACTTCCGCACCGTCACCGACGCCACGGTCGTCGTGCGCCGTGCCAAGCCGGGCGAGCGGCTGACCACGCTCGACGGGCAGGACCGCCCGCTGGCGCCCGACATGCTGCTGATCGCCGATCCGCAGCGCGGCATCGGCCTCGCCGGGGTCATGGGCGGCGAGAACACGGAAGTGTCGGCCGCCACCACGCGCGTGCTGCTGGAGAGCGCGTACTTCCACCCCGCCTCCATCCGGAGGACGTCGCGCGCGCTCAACCTGCCCTCCGATGCCGCCTACCGCTTCGAGCGCGGCGCCGACATCGAGGGGCTGCTCGACGCGAGCGCGCGCGCCGCCCAGCTCATCGCGGCGACGGCGGGCGCGCTGGTGGCGCCCGGCGTGGTGGACGTCTACCCGCATCCCCGGCCGCGCCCGCGCGTGCGGCTGCGGATGGCGCGCGTGCAGCGCCTCATCGGGGCGGCGCCGCCCCTGGAGGAGGCGCGGCGCATCCTCGACGGCCTCGGCCTGACGACGACGGACAAGGACGGCGATGTCGAGGTGGAGGTGCCGGGCTTTCGGCGCGACATCACGATGGAGGACGACCTCGTGGAAGAGGTGGTCCGCGTGTGGGGCTACGAGCGGATTCCCTCCACGCTGCCCGGGGGGGCCATCAGCCTCACGCGCGTGCCGCCCGCGCTGCGCCAGGCGCAGGCGGCCCGGCGTGCCCTCGTGGGCGCGGGCCTCGTGGAGGCGATCACGTATGTCTTCAGCGATCCCGCCCGCGCGCTGCCGCTGCGCTCGGCGGGCGACTCGCCGCCGCTGGAGCTGATGAACCCGCTCAGCCAGGACGCCTCGCTCCTCCGCCAGCACCCGCTCGAAGGCCTGCTGGGGGTGGTCGCCACCAACGTGCGGCGCCAGCAGCCCGACGTGCGCGTCTTCGAGGTGGGCCGCACGTACACCCGCGCGGAGGGCGGCACGGAGGAGCCGCGCTGGGTGGGCGTGGCGCTCACGGGCGCGCGCCGTGACACGTCGTGGCACGGCGGCCACGAGCCCGTGGACGTGTACGACGCCAAGGGCCTCGCCGAGCACGTGCTGCGCGTCTTCGGCGTGGAGGGCGTGCCGGGGGCGGGGCGCCTGGGCGGCTTCGAGCCCGACGTGCACGGCGCCCTCGTGGCGGGCGCCACGATCGTGGCGGAGTTCGGCGAGATCGCGCAGGGGGTGCGCGAGCGCTTCGGCATCGACGCCGCCGTGTACGGCGCCGTGATCTCGCTGGACGCGCTCGCACGGCTCACCGCGCCCGTGGTGCGCTACCAGCCGCTGCCGCGCTTTCCGTCCGTGCAGCGCGACATGGCCTTCGTGATCGACGATCCCGCGCTGGCCGCGGCCGAGGTGGAGCGCGCCATCACGGAGGAGGCGGGGCCGTTGCTGCGCGCGGTGGGCGTGTTCGACGTCTTCCGCTTCCCGGACGGCCGGCGCAGCGTGGCGTGGCGGCTCACCTTCCAGGCGGCCGACCGGACGCTGACCGACGACGAGGTCAATACCATCCACGCCCGCGTGGCCGCGCGCGTGGGCTTGCAGTTCCACATCACGTTGCGGGGGGGCGGAAGCTGATGGCGGACGGGGTGCTCGAGCGGCTGACACAGCTGGAGACGGCGGTGCGACGGGCGGGAGAGGCGATGGCGAAGCTGCGCGACGAGAACGAGCGGCTCAAGCGCGACGCCCGGCGGCTCGAGGACGAGCGCAAGCAGGTGCTCGCCCAGGTCGACGCCATCCTCAAGGACATCGGCAAGCTCGACCTCGAGCAGGCGCCGTGACGGCCGAGAGCGGGCGCGTCGAGCTGACGCTGCTGGGCCAGACGCTCACGGTGCGTACGGGGGCGGCGCCCGAGCACATCCGCGCCCTCGCCGCCTACGTCGAGGAACGTGTGGGTGCGCTGCGCAAGTCGGGCGTGCGCGATCCCATGGCCGCCCTCACGCTGGCCGCCCTCGACATCACCGACGAGCTGTTCCGCGCGCGCGAAGATCACACCGTGGACGAGGGCGAAGTCCGCTCCCGCCTGGGCGCTCTCATCACGATGCTCGACCAGGTCGTCACGACGCGCGACGCCGCCGCCCGCGACGCGCGCATCGACTGACCGGTCGCATGCCGCGAATCGGATGAAACGCCTGCTCCTCGTGGACGACGAGGCGGGACTCGTCGACCTGCTCCGGGAGCACTTCGAGAAAGAGTACGAGATCATCACGGCGGTGTCGGGCGCCGCTGCCATCGAGCGATTCGCGCGACAGCGGCCGGACGCCGTGTTCCTCGACATCAACATGCCGGGCGTGACCGGGGTCGACGTCCTGAAGCTCTTCCGCCAGACCGACGCCGGCGTGCCGGTCATCATGATGACGGCGAACATGGATAACAAGGTCGCCGAGGAGTGCCTGAAGAACGGCGCCTTCGCGTATGTTCCCAAGCCCTTCAATCTCCAGTACATGGACCACATGGCGGCGCTCGCGGTCTCGCAGACCCGCCCGCCACGATGATCGCCGGCACCGCTTTCCCGCTTGACGCGGTGGCGGGACGGCGGTAATTGTTCTATGTCCCTGCGCTGTTGGTGATGCCGGCGGGAAGTTTCAACCTCGTTTACAAAACGGGTGCTCAACCGGTAGAGCGGTGTGCAAGCCCCTCTTGAAGGGGAAGCCTGAAGCTCTCCAAACTCGGCGCCCACCTGGTGATACCAGGTTCGAAACACCACGGCACACGGCAGAGGCGGGGACAATCGCTCGCTCCGCGCGTCCACCATCATTGACTCCGCCCGCTCCCGCCCCCTATACTCGTCAAATCTGACGCGCATTTCGCGAACACTTGAAAATTTACTCCTGACATAAGAGAGCCATGATGCAAGGGATGCCCATTCTCGACGCCGTGATCGCGGTAGTCGCCCTCGTCGTTGGCTTCGTCCTCCACAAATCGATCACCGACCGCAAGCTCGGCGAGGCCTCCGCCGCCGCCAAGCGCATCGTCGACACCGCCCAGCGCGACGCCGACGCCCTTCATCGCACCAAGGAGCTCGAAGGCAAGGAAGCGGCCCTCAAGCAGCGGACCGACTTCGAGAGCGAGGTGCGGCGGCGCGAGCGCGAGATGCAGCAGATGGAGCAGCGCGTGCTCGCCAAGGAAGAGGAGCTCGCGCGCAAGCTGGACCAGCTCGAGCGCAAGCTCAACGAGTACACCGAGAGGGACCGCGGCCTCGGCCGGCGCGAGAAGGTGATCGCCGACCAGGAGAACCGCCTGTCGGTGGCGCTGGACGAGCAGCGGCGCAAGCTGGAGTCCATCGCCGGCCTCACCGCGGAGGAAGCCAAGCGGCAGCTCCTCGGCCAGATGGAAGAGGAGGCGCGCCGCGAGGCGGCCCTGCTCGGCATGCGGCTGGACGAAGAGGCGCGCGAGACGGCGCAGGTCAAGGCCCGCGAGGTCCTCGCCACCACCATCCAGCGGCTGGCCCCCGATTACACCGTGGAGACGGCGGTGTCCGTGGTCGACCTGCCCTCCGACGACATGAAGGGCCGCATCATCGGCCGCGAGGGGCGCAACATCCGCGCGCTCGAGCTGCACACCGGGGTCGACCTCATCGTGGACGACACGCCGGAAGCCGTGCTGGTGTCCGCCTACGATCCCTACCGCCGAGAGATCGCCTGCCGCGCGCTGCGGCTGCTCGTCGCCGACGGCCGCATCCACCCCGCGCGCATCGAGGAAGTGGTGGAGAAGGTCAAGAAGGAGATGGAGCAGCACCTGCGCGAGGAAGGCGAGAAGGCGTGCTTCGAGGTGGGCGTGCACGGCCTGCATCCCGAGCTGGTGAAGCTCGTGGGACGGATGAAGTTCCGGACGTCGTACGGCCAGAACTGTCTGCAGCACTCCAAGGAAGTGGCGTGGCTGGCGGGCATGATGGCGGCCGAGATCAAGGCGGACGTCAAGCTCGCCAAGCGCATGGGGCTGCTGCACGACATCGGCAAGGCGCTCACGCACGAGCAGGAGGGCAGCCATCCCGAGCTGTCGCTGCAGGTGCTGACCAAGTACAACGAGTCGCCCGAGGTGATCAACGCCGCCCTCGCCGGCCACGAGAACGTGGCGCCGCTCACCATCGAGGCGGTGCTCACGGAGGCGGCGGACGGCATCAGCGCCGCGCGCCCGGGCGCCCGCCGCGACGTGCTCGAGTCCTACATCCGGCGCCTGGCGCAGCTCGAGGACATCGCGCTGTCGTACAAGGGCGTGGACATGTGCTACGCCATCCAGGCGGGCCGCGAGCTGCGCGTGATGACCAAGGCCGACCTCGTGAGCGACCTCGACGCGCACCAGCTCGCCAAGGACATCTCCAAGCGCATCGAGGCCGAGATGCAGTACCCCGGCCACATCAAGGTGGTCGTCATCCGCGAGACGCGCGCCGTCGAAGTGGCGAAGTAGCCCCATGAACATCCTGATGGTGGGCGACGTGTTCGGCGAGCCCGGGCGCGCCGCCCTTGCGAGGCTGCTGCCGCGGCTGCGCCAGGAGCACGCCATCGACTTCGCGGTGGTCAACGTCGAGAACGCCGCCGCCGGCTTCGGCGTCACCCCCTCCATGGCCAAGCAGTTCCTCGAGCAGGGCGCCGACGTGATGACCTCCGGCAACCACATCTGGGACAAGAAGGAGATCGTCGAGTACATCACGCGCGAGAACCTGCTCCTGCGCCCGGCCAACTTTCCCTCCGGCACGCCGGGCTCGGGTTTCATCACGGTGAAGGTGGGGCCGCACCGGGTGGCCGTCCTCAACATGATGGGCCGCGTGTTCATGACGCCCATCGACTGCCCCTTCCGCAAGGCGGACGAGATCGTTCCCGAGCTGCGGAAAGACACGCCGATCATCCTGGTGGACTTCCACTGCGAGGCCACGAGCGAGTCGCAGGCGATGGGCTGGTATCTCGACGGCCGCGTGAGCGCGGTGGTGGGCACGCACCGCCACGTGCAGACGGCCGACGAGCGCGTGCTGCCGCAGGGCACCGCCTACATCACCGACCTCGGCATGACGGGACCCACGGAGGGTGTCATCGGCGTCAACCGCGACCTGATCATCCAGCGCTTCCTGTCGCAGATGCCGGTGCGCTTCGAGCCGGCCACGGGCCCCGCCGCCCTGCACGGGGTCGTCATCGTGGTCGACCCGGACAGCGGGCGCGCTTCCGACATTCGCCGTCTCCGCATCCCGGCTTGATCCTCGACGGGAAGGTCGTCTCCGAAAAGGTCCTCGATGAAGTGCGGGCCGGGGTGTCCCGGCTCAGGAGCGGACGCGGCATCACGCCGATGCTCGCCGTCGTCCTCATCGGCGACTTCGCGCCCTCGAAGATCTACGTGGCCAACAAGAAGAAGGCCGCCGACGCCGTCGGCATCGCCTCCCAGGACCACGTCCATCCCGAGGGGATGACGCAGGACAAGCTCGTCGCGCTGCTGCGGGCCATCAGCGCCGATCCCGCCGTGCACGGCATCCTCCTGCAGCTGCCGCTGCCCGCCGGCTTCGACGAGGACGCGGCCATCCGCGCCATCGCCCCCCACAAGGACGCCGACGGGCTGCACCCCGCCAACCTCGGCCAGCTCCTGGCCGGCGCCCCCACCGTGGTGCCGTGCACGCCCGCCGGGTGCATGGAGATGCTCGATCACTACGGCGCCGAGCTCAAGGGCGCGGAGGCCGTCGTCATCGGCCGCTCGCGCCTGGTGGGCAGGCCGCTCGCCCAGCTCCTGCTGATGCGCCACGCCACCGTCACCATGTGTCATACGCGCACGCGGGACGTGGCGGCGCACACCCGCCGGGCGGACCTCGTGTGCGTGGCCGCCGGCCACCCGAACACGCTCACGGGCGACATGGTGAAGGACGGCGCGTGGGTGATCGACGTCGGCATCAACCGGCTGCCGAACGGCAAGGTCACGGGCGACGTCGACTTCGCCTCCGTCAGCGCGCGCGCGCACGCCATCACCCCCGTCCCCGGCGGCGTCGGCCGCATGACCGTGGCCATGCTCCTCAAGAACACGCTCGCCCTCGCCGAGCGGTCGCCATGGGCGTGATCGAGGAGCGCCACCGCTCTGCGGGGGCGCGACGAGCGTTGGGGGGTGTGGGGGGCCATGTAGGGGCCCCCCCCGACACATG
>JBBDXO010000273.1:0-12504 GCA_040902295.1 Candidatus Rokuibacteriota bacterium
AGGTGGCCTCGCTCTACTCCGGCATGGACCTCAAGAAGAACTACTAGGCGGCGGATTATTCATGCGCGACGCGTGCGCCGCCGGCGGGTCCTGTCGTCGGGAGTGCGCCCGCCCGGCCGGGCTCCGTCACCCGTTCGCCCGATCGCAGTGCTTCGCACTGCGGACGGGACGAAGGGGGCCCACTCCGCCCCGCCGGCGGGCAGCCACCCCGACGCCACCCGCCGCCACGCCCACGCGCGCCGCCTGACTGACCTCCGGTAGGTGGCTCATCGTGGCCCGCGCCGCGAATCGACGTCGTCCCAGCCATCCTTCTCTTTGCGCTGCGTGGTGCGCCGGCTGTGCCATCCCGCAAGCAGCCACGCGATGATGGCGGCGGCGGTGATCGCCACACCCGTGTATTCGATGAGGCCTGGGGTGTAGCGGAGCTCGATGGGGGCGCGGGCGTGCACCGCCATGACTTCGAGGTCGGCCATGTCGCCTCGGCGCGTTGCCAGGGGGGTGGATCCCTGGTGCGCGGTCCAGAGGGGGTAATAGGCGATGCCGGTCGGGGTCCAGCCGGGAGCGCGGGGCGGCTGGGTCCATTGCGTGGGGGAGGTGGCGCGGGCCAGGGGTGGGCGGGCGGCGGTGCGGACGTAGAGGCGGAAGGGGCCGATGGGGGGGCGCGGCGTGAACTGAGCGTTATGCTCCAGCATGGGGAGGCGGCCGGTGTCCTCGTCGAGGGCGACCGCGACGCTGACGTCGAGGCGGTCGGCGTAGGGGTTGAAGGTGGCGGCGTCGAGGTCGGTCAGGCGCCGGCCGAAGAGGGAGCGGCCGTCGAGCTGTTCGACGAGCGTGGTGATGGCGCCGGGGCCGGCCGTGCCGCGGTAGACGAGCGCGGCGATGGGTGACGGGTGCGTGAAGGTGCCGTTGATGATGTCGCGGCCGGCGGTGATGGGTGTGAGCGCGGTGATGTGCGTGTGGGGCCGCCACCAGTCGGCGCCGTGCACGAGCGGCACGCCGGAGCGCACGAAGAGCACGCGGCCGGGCGGCGCGGCGGCGAGCGCCTTCCACAGCTCACCCAGACGCAGGCCGCGCTCGGTGGCGGCGTACGCGGGCCACGCGCCGGGCCGTGGCCACAGCTCCAGCGTGTGATGCCACGCGCCGGCCAGCGCGAGCGCGGCCACCATCGTCACCGCGCCCGCGGCGCCGCGAAGCTTGAGCCGCCAGGTGATCGCCTCCAGCCCGACGGCGGCGGCGAGGATGAAGGCCAGCCACATGGAGTCGAGCACACGGTCCGCGGGGAGCCAGCGGGCGCCGAGGGGCTCGATCACGCGCGCGTCCACGGCCACCATGAGGAGCATCGCCCACGGCCACACCGCCACCACGCGCACCGCCGCCGTCCGCGTCAGCCACGCCGCCAGAGCGAGGACGGCGAGCGCGCCGAGCAGCGGATGGGCGAGCGGCACGGCGAGCAGCGAGTCCACGGTGACCTCACGCCACGCGAGCGCGCGCGTGTGCGCCAGGCGCGCGAGCAGCGGCGCCGTCCAGAATGCGGTGAGCGCCGCCGCCAGCCCGAGCGTCGTGGCGACGGCGCGCAGCCGGAGACCCCGATCGTCGCCGGCGAGCACCGCCGCCAGCGCGGTCACCGCGACCGCCGCCGGCAGGTGGGCCGGATGTAGCAGGGTGATGGCGGCCAGCAGCGGCGCCGCCAGCCACGGCAGGCGCCGGCGCCCCTCGAGCCACGGCAGGAGCGCCAGCAGCAGCAGGGGGAGCAGCGACCAGCCCAGGCGCGCGGGGGCCATGCCCACGTGCACGCCGCCCTCGACGCCGCTGGCGATGTCGCCGGAGAGCGTGAGGGCGAGGAAACCGCCGGGCAGCGCCGCCCAGCCCGAGCCGAGCAGCCGGGCGAGGAGCGCGAAGACGGTCACGCCCGGCGCCAGGTAGGTGAGCCACAACAGGGTCTGGTACGCGGCGGGCGGCGTGATCATCCCCGCCGACAGCGCGGGCATCAGGGCCCCCAGGTATGAAAACAGCGGCGGGTAGAACTGCATCTCGGGATAGCCGGCCCACCAGCCGGGATTCCACGCCCACGGCGCGGGGCCGAAGGTGACGACGTGCCAGAGCCGGGAGAGCTGCCCGGGATGATCGTCGAAGACGAGGAGGTCGACGCCGAAGGCCGAGAAGGCGAACGCCGCGCCGTAGGCGAGGAGGACGAGCAGGGGCAGCGCGGCGGAAGGATTCACCACCCTGGACGATACTGTAATTGACTTGATCGCAGCCAGAGTGTTAAGTAATTGAAATCTCTAGCGCATCCACGACAGGAGAGAGCAGACATGCCGGTGATGGTACGGATTCCCACTCCGCTGCGATCGGCGACGAAGGGCAATGCGGAGGTCGAAGCCACGGGCGAATCCGTGGACCAGGTCATCGCGGATCTCGAGCGCCAGTTTCCCGGGCTCAAGGAGCGGCTCGTCGACGAGACGGGCGCGCTGCGCCGCTTCATCAACATCTACGTCAACCAGGAGGACATTCGCTTCCTGCAGTCGGGCGCCACGGCGCTCAAGGACGGCGACGAGGTCTCCATCGTGCCGGCCATCGCCGGAGGCTCTGTGACGCGCGCATGAGCCGGATGTCGCAGCGGGTGCAGGGGTTCACGGAGTCCGTCATCCGCGAGATGACGCGCGTGGTGAACCAGCTCGGGGGCGTCAACCTCGCCCAGGGCATGCCGAACTTTCCGCCGCCGAAGGAGATCGTCGACGCCGCCCACCGGGCCCTCGACGGCGACTTCCATCAATATGCGATCACCTGGGGCACACCGTCATTACGGCGGGCGATCGCGGACAAGTACCGCGCCTTCTACGGCATGGCCATCGAGCCCGACCTGCACGTGACGGTGTGCTGCGGGTCCACGGAGACGATGCTGTCCACGCTGCTCGCCGTGCTCAACCCGGGCGACGAGGTCATCATCTTCGAGCCGTTCTACGAGAACTACGGCCCCGGCTGCATCATCTCCGGCGCCGTGCCGAAGTTCGTGCCGCTGGAGCCGCCCCACTTCACGTTCGATCCCGACCGTCTCGCGCAGGCGGTGACGCCGCGCACGAAGGCGATCGTCTTCAACAGCCCGAACAACCCGACCGGCAAGGTCTTCTCGCGCGCCGAGCTGCAGGTCATCGCCGACCTTTGCCTGAAGCACGACCTGCTCGCCATCACGGACGAGATCTACGAGCACATCGTCTACGACGGCCTCGGCCACACGCCCATGGCCACCCTGCCCGGGATGGCGGAGCGCACCATCACCATCTCCGGCATCTCGAAGTCGTACTCGGTGACGGGCTGGCGCATCGGCTACGCGGTGGCGCCCGCCGACATCAGTGTCGGCATCCGCCGCGCCCACGACTTCGTGACGGTGGGCGCCCCGCACCCGCTGCAGGAAGCGGCGGTCACGGCGCTGCGGCTGCCCGATCCCTATTACGTCTCCCTCCGCGAGTCGTACCAGGCGCGTCGCGATCTGCTGTGGGGCTACATCGAGAGCGCGGGCTTCGTGGCGTGGAAGCCGCAGGGCGCGTACTACATCCTCACCGACGTCGCGCACTTCATGAAGCAGGTGGGTGTGGAGGACGATACCGCCTTCGCCATGTACCTCATCAAGGAGATCGGCGTGGCCACCGTGCCCGGCTCCTCGTTCTACGCGCATCGCGAGCTGGGGCGCACGAAGATCCGCTTCTGCTTTCCGAAGACGGACGACATGCTGCGCGACGCGGGAGAGCGCCTGCAGAAGCTGCGCACGCTTGCCCGCTGACCGGCTGCGGCAGGCCGCGCGGGCCATCTGGCAGGCGGCCCTCGCGGCGGGCGACGTCGCCCCGCTCCTGGAGCGCGCCCTCCACCTCCACGGCTCCCGTCTCATCGCCGGCCCGCTCGACATCGATCTCGACACCGTCGATCGCCTCTTCGTGCTCGGCTGCGGCAAGGCGGGCGCGTCCATGGCGCGCGCGCTGGAGGCCCGCCTCGGCGACCGCGTCCGCGACGGCTTCGTGGTGGTGAAGGACGGCTATGCGGCGCCCACGCGGCGCGTGCGCGTGGTGGAAGCCGGTCATCCGGTGCCGGATGCGCGCGGCCTCGCGGCCTCGCGCGCGCTGCTCGATGCTGCCGGCGCGGCGGGGGAGCGGGACCTGGTCATCTTCCTCGTTTCCGGCGGCGGCTCGGCGCTGACCCCGGCCCCCGCGCCGCCGGTGACGCTCGACGAAAAGCAGGCGGTGACCCGGGGGCTGCTGGCGGCGGGCGCGACCATCGGCGAGCTGAACGCCGTCCGCAAGCACCTGTCGCTGCTGAAAGGCGGCCAGCTCGCGCGGGCCGCGGCGCCCGCGCGCGTGCTCACGCTGGCGCTGTCCGACGTCATCGGCGATCCCCTCGACGTGATCGCCTCCGGTCCCACCGCGCCCGACGCCTCCACGTTCGCCGACGCCCTCCACGTCCTCGAGCGCCGCGCGGTCATGGGGGAGGCGCCGGCGTCGATCGTGGCGAGGCTGCGCGCGGGCGCGCGCGGCGAGATCGCGGAGACGCCGAAGGCGGGCGATGCGATCTTCGAGCGCGTCACGAACCTCGTGATCGGCAACAACGCGCTCGTGGTCGACGCCGCCGTGTCCCGGGCGCGCGCGCTCGGGTACGCGCCCGTGCTGCTCACGCGCACGCTGGAAGGCGAGGCACGCGAGGCGGCGCGGTCCCTCGTCGCGCAGGCGCGCGCCCTGCGCGCCCCCGCCTGTCTCGTGGCCGGAGGGGAAACGACGGTCACCGTGCGCGGCGCGGGGCGGGGCGGCCGCTGCCAGGAGTTCGCGCTGGCGGCGGCGCGCGAGATCGAGGGCAGCGACGACGTCGTGGTGCTCGCCGCCGGCACGGACGGCACCGATGGTCCGACCGACGCCGCGGGCGGCCTCGTCGACGGCGGCACGGCCACGCGGGTGGCGGCGGCGGGGGGCGATGTGGCGTCGGCCCTCGAGGACAACGACGCGTACCGCGCGCTGGATCTGGCAGGAGATTTGATCTCGACGGGTCCTACCAATACGAACCTGCTTGACCTGTACCTCGTCGTGCGAAACGGTGCCCAACGAGTAAGCGAAGCGCTCTAAGTTCTTGAAACTTCGTTGACGCGCACAGGTTCCACACACGGTTATCCACTGGTCGTCTACAAGGCCGGTGGAAAACTTTGGCGTCTGCGGCGCGTGTTATCCTTGCAAGAATGTCGCAGGAAAACCTCGTCGGAATGCTTCCCTCCCAGCTGGAAGACCTCGCCGTCGAGCTCGGCGCCTCGCGGTACCGCGGCCGCCAGCTCGCCGCGTGGCTCTATCGCAAGGCGGTCTACGAGCTCGACGCCATGTCCGATCTGCCGAAGGAGTTTCGCGCGGCGCTGGCCGAGCGAGCGGTGGCGGCGCTGCCGGAGCTCGAGCGCCAGACACCGTCGCAGGACGGCAGCCGCAAGCTCGTGTTCCGTCTCGAGGGCGGGGGACGGGTGAGCGCCGTGATCATGCCCGACGACGGCCGCATCACCCTGTGCCTCAGCACGCAGGTGGGCTGCGGCTACGGCTGTGCCTTCTGCTTCACGGGCACGATGGGGCTCGACCGCAACCTGACCGCGGCGGAGATCGTGGGCCAGCTGCTCGTCGCCAACCAGGTGCTGGAGGCCGGCGAGCGCGTCACCCACGTCGTCTTCATGGGCATGGGCGAGCCGCTCGCCAACTACGCCGCCCTCGTGCAATCGCTGCGCGTCTTCACCGACTCCAAGCTCGGGCTGGGGTATTCGCCGCGGCGGATCACGGTGTCCACGGTGGGCCTCGTGCCGGGCATCGAGAAGCTGGGTCGCGAGGGGCTGCGGGTCAACCTCGCCATCTCGCTCCACGCGGCCTCCGACGACGTGCGCGAGCGCCTGATGCCGGTGGCGAAGTCGTGGAACATCGCCACCCTGATGGCCGCCCTCAAGAAGTACCCGCTCGCGCCCCGCCAGCGCATCTTCTTCGAGTACGTGATGCTCGACGACGTCAACGACTCTCCGGAGCAGGCGCGCGCGCTCGCCCGGCTGCTGCGCGGCCTGCCCTCGAAGGTGAATCTCATCCCGTTCAACGACTGGGAAGGCGCGGCGTACGGCCGCTCCCCGCTCGCGCGGATCCTGGCCTTCCAGTCCATCCTGCTCGATGCCGGCGTGACCACCACCGTGCGCTGGAGCAAGGGCGAGGACATCGGGGCCGCCTGCGGCCAGCTGAAGGAGCCTGCGTGAGCGAAGCGGCGATCGGCATCATCGGAGGCAGCGGCCTGTACGAGCTGGAGGGCATGTCGGATGTGCGGTGGCGCAGCGTGCGCACGCCCTTCGGCGACCCCTCCGACGATTACTGCGTGGGGACGTTCGACGGGCGCCGCGTGATCTTCCTGCCGCGTCACGGGCGCGGCCACACGCTCACCCCGAGCGAGCTGAACTTCCGCGCCAACATCTGGGGCCTCAAGTCGCTGGGCGCGGAGTGGGTGCTCTCCGTCTCGGCGGTGGGCAGCATGAAGGAGACCATCCACCCGCTCGACCTCGTGATCCCCGACCAGTTCTTCGACGCCACCCGGCGGCGCGTGAGCAGCTTCTTCGGCGACGGCATCGTGGCCCACGTCGGCATGGCGGACCCCGTGTGCGGCGTCCTCGCGGCCACCCTCTCCAAGGCGGCGCGGGCGACGGGCGCCGGCGTGCACGACGGCGGCACCTACGTGTGCATCGAGGGCCCGCAGTTCTCGACGAAGGCGGAGTCGCGCATCTACCGGAGCTGGGGTGTCGATGTGATCGGGATGACCAACATGCCGGAGGCCAAGCTCGCGCGGGAGGCCGAGCTGTGCTACGCCACCCTGGCGCTGGCCACCGACTACGACGTCTGGCACGACACGCATGCCGCCGTGTCGGTGGAGACCGTGATCCAGAACCTGCTGCACAACGTCGCCACCGCCAAGGACGTGCTGCGCCGGGTGATCCCCGCCATCGGCGGGCCCCGCACGTGCGCGTGCCCCACGCTCCTGCAGAGCGCCGTCATCACGAGCCCGGCGGCCTTTCCGCACGCCACCCGCCGGCGCCTCGACCTGCTCCTTGGCAAGTATTTCCCGATGACGGCACGGACGCTGAAGGCCGGCGCCGCGCGCCCGAGGCGGGCGAAGCGTGGCTGAGCGGCCGGGTCGCGCGGACATCGACGTCCTCGGCATCGGCAACGCGCTCGTCGACGTCCTCACGCAGGCCACCGACGACTTCCTGCGCGGGCAGGGGCTGGTGAAGGGCACGATGCTGCTCATCGACGAGCCGCGCGCGCGCGACCTCTATGCGGCGATGGGCGCCGGGCTGGAAGTCTCGGGCGGCTCGGCGGCCAACACGATCGTCGGCGTGGCGTCTCTGGGAGGACGCGCGCACTATGTGGGCAAGGTGCGCGACGACCAGCTCGGCGAGGTCTTCAGCCACGACCTGCGCTCCACCGGCGTCGGCTATGCCACGCCGCTGGCCGCCAGCGGGCCGCCCACCGGGCGTTGCCTGATCATGGTCACGCCCGATGCGCAGCGGACGATGGGCACCTTCCTGGGCGCCTCCGTGCACCTGGGGCCGGCCGACGTGGACAAGACGCTGATCGAGCGTGCCGGCATCGTCTACCTCGAGGGCTACCTGTTCGACCCGCCCGAGGCCCAGGAGGCGTTCCGCGCGGCCGCCGCCATCGCCCACGCCGCCGGCCGCAAGGTGGCGCTGACGCTCTCCGATCCGTTCTGCGTGGACCGCCATCGCGCCGCCTTCCTCGACCTCGTCGAGCGGCACGTCGACATCCTGTTCGCCAACGAGATGGAGATCCGCTCGCTGTACCAGGTGAGCGGCGTGGAGGCGGCGGTGCCCCACGTGCGCCGCCACTGCGAGGTGGCGGCGCTCACGCGCAGCGAGCGCGGCTCCGTCGTCGTGTCCGGCGACCAGGCGCACGTGGTGGCCGCGCATGCCGTGGACGCGGTGGTCGACACCACGGGCGCGGGGGACCTGTACGCGGCCGGCTTCCTGGTGGGTCTGAGCCGCGGCTGCAGCCTGCCCACGTGCGGCCGCCTCGGCGCGCTCGCGGCGTCGGAGGCGATCTCGCACGTCGGCGCGCGGCCGATGGCGCCGCTGGCGGAGCTGGCGGGCGCGCTGCTCGCATGAGCGGGGACGCCGCGCTGGACACCAGGTACGCGCGCCTGCTCGAGGTCCTGCGCGGGCTCGAGAGCGTGGTGGTGGCGTTCTCCGGCGGCGTCGACTCCACGCTGCTGGCGCGCGCCGCGGCCGACGCCCTCGGCGAGCGCGCGGTGCTCGTGACGGCCGACTCCGAGACCTACCCGGCGGGCGAGCTGGAGGAGGCGCGGCGGCTGGCCGCCCTCATCGGCCTGCGCCACGTCGTGGTGCGCACGGACGAGCTGGCGAATCCGGAGTACGCGAAGAACGGGGCCAACCGGTGCTTCTTCTGCAAGGAAGAGCTCTTCACGCACCTGGCGCCGGTGGCCGCGCGCGAAGGCTGCCGCGCCCTCGTGTACGGCGCCAACGTCGACGACCTCGGCGATCATCGGCCGGGGATGCAGTCGGCGCGGGCGCGCGGCGTGCACGCGCCGATGATCGACGCCGGGCTCACCAAGGCGGACATCCGCGCCCTGTCGCGCTCGCTCGGCCTGCCCACGTGGGACAAGCCCGCCTTCGCGTGTCTGTCGTCGCGCTTCCAGTACGGCGACCGCATCACCGCGGACAAGCTGCGGCAGATCGACGCGGCGGAGGAGGTCGTGCGCTCCCTCGGCTTCCGCAGCTTCCGGGTCCGTCACCACGAGCGTCTCGCGCGCCTGGAGATCGCGCGCGAGGAGATGGCGCGCCTGTGGGAGGAGGGCCGCCACGAGGCGATCGTGACGCGGCTGCGCGCGCTCGGCTACGTGTACGTCACGGTCGATCTCGACGGCTTGCAGTCGGGCAGCGCCAACCGGCTCCTGGGCCGCGTGCGCGCGCACCATGGATAGCGAGAGCCTGCGCCGCCTGCTCGGCGAGGTGAGCGCCGGCCGCCTCGACCCCGACGCCGCCCTCGAGCGGCTGCGAGGGCTGCCGTACGCCGATCTCGGGTTCGCCAAGGTCGACCTGCACCGCGGCCTGCGGCTGGGCGCGCCGGAAGCCGTGTACTGTCCCGGCAAGACGCCGGAGCAGGTGGTCGCCATCGTGCGCCGCCTCGCCGCCGAGCATCCCAACGTCCTTGCCACGCGCGCCGACGAGCGGGTGGCGGCGGCCATGGCGGCCTCGGGCCTGCCCCACCGATACGAGGCGCGGGCGCGGCTGATCATCGCGCGGCCGCACGCGGTGGAGGGGATCGGCCTCATCGTGGTGGCGGCGGCGGGCACGGCCGACGAGCCCGTGGCCGACGAGGCCGTGCTGGTGGCGGAGGCGCTCGGCAACCGCGTGCAGCGCGCCAACGACTGCGGTGTGGCCGGCCTGCACCGCCTGCTCTCGCAGCGGGAGCTGCTGGCGGAGGCCAACGCCATCATCGCGGTGGCGGGCATGGAAGGCGCGCTGCCGAGCGTCATCGCCGGCCTCGTCGATCGCCCGGTGATCGCGGTGCCGACCAGCATCGGCTACGGCGCCTCGTTCGACGGCCTCGCCGCCCTCCTCGCCATGATGAACTCGTGCGCGCCGGGCGTGTCGGTGGTGAACATCGACAACGGCTACGGGGCCGCGCACCAGGCGAGCCAGATCAACCACCTCGTCGCCAAGATCCGCTGACCCGGCTCGCCGTGCGCGCCGTCCATTTCGACTGTCCGAGCGGCGCCTCCGGCGACATGATCCTCGGCGCCCTCGTCGACGCCGGCGCCGGCATCGACGAGCTCCGCACGGAGCTGCACAAGCTGGCGCTGCCGGGCTGGAGGATCTCCGCCCGCGAGGTGAGGCGGGGAGCGTTCCGGGCGACGAAGGTCGACGTCGAGGTGGACACGGCGGCGCATCACCACCACCGCCACCTGGGTGACATCGTCGCCATCCTGCGCGCCAGCACGCTCGCCGAGCCCGTGCGCGCGCAGGCCGAGCGCATCTTCACGCGCCTGGCGGACGCCGAAGCCCGCGTGCACGGCTCCGGCCGTGAGGAGGTGCATTTCCACGAGGTGGGCGCGGTGGACGCGATCATCGACGTCACGGGGGCGGCGGTGGCCCTGGCCCTGCTCGGCGCGCAGAGCGTGTCGGCCTCGGCCCTGCCCATCGGCGGCGGCTTCGTGCAGGGCGCGCACGGCCGCATTGCCGTGCCGGCGCCCGGCACCGCGGAGCTGCTGCGCGGATTCCCCGTCGTCGACACGGGCGTCGCCGCCGAGCTGGTGACGCCCACGGGGGCGGCCATCATCACCACGCTCGCGGAGGCGGTGGGCCGGATGCCGGCCATGACCGCGAGCGCCGTGGGCTACGGCGCCGGCACGCGGGATCTGCCCGACACGGCCAACGTGCTGCGCTGCTTCGTCGGCGAGCGGGCGGCGGCGCCGGAGGCCGCCGGCGACACCGTCGCGCAGATCGACACGACGATCGACGACATGTCGCCGCAGCTCTACGAGCCCCTCATGGAGCGGCTGCTCGCGGTGGGCGCCGTGGACGTCTTCCTGACGCCCGTGATCATGAAGCGGAGCCGTCCCGGGACCGTGCTCACCGCGCTGTGCCCGCCGCAGTGCATCGACCAGGTGTCCAGGGTCCTCTTCGAGGAATCGAGCACGATCGGCCTCCGCTGGTCCATCCGGGAGCGGCACGTCCTGCCGCGGGAGATGGTGACGCTCGCCACCTCGTACGGCTCGCTGCCCTTCAAGGTGTCGCGGCTGGCGGGGCGCGTGATCACGGTCACGCCCGAGTTCGCGGACGTGGCCCGCATCGCCCGCGACAAGTCCGTCCCCGTCCGCCAGGTGCTGGAGCAGGTCCGGGCCGAGGGCCGCCGGCTGCTTTCCGATTGACGGAAGGCTGAAGCAGCCTTCCCAGAAGTGCCCGGTGCCGCTATACCGGGGCCCCCGCCGTGGGCTGCCCCTGGTCGCCACCGCTCGGGATCGCTTCTCCTCCCACTTCGGCAGCGCCCTTGCATGGTCAGTACGGCGATGGAACATCACCTGACCGACAGACCAGGCGTCGTGCGTACTCCCAAGCCGTGGGGATATGAAGACCTGTGGGCGATCACCAGCCGTTATGCCGGAAAAGTGCTGCACGTCAACCGGGGCCACCAGCTCTCGCTCCAGTACCACGAGCGCAAGGAGGAGACGATCCTGCTCTACGCGGGACGGCTCATCCTGCTGCTCGAGGACGAGGGGGGCACACTCCGCGAACATTGGCTCGAACCGGGCGAAGCCCATCACATTGCCGCAGGGAGGCTCCACCGAATGATTGCCGTCGAGGATTGCGACGTCCTGGAGGTGTCCACCCCCGAGCTGGACGACGTGGTTCGCGTCGAGGACGCGTACGGACGCGCCGCGGTCCCCGCGGAGTCACGGTCATGACCGGCCCCCGCTATCTCGTCACGGGCGGCGCCGGCTTCATCGGCTCGCACATCGTCCAGCGGCTGTTGCACGGCGCGGACGGCCGAGGAGCGGTCGTACGCGTGCTGGACGACTTCTCGACGGGCAGCATGGACAACCTGCGCGGCTTCGACGGCCGCGGGCTCGAGATCCTGCGGGGCGACATCCGCGACCTCGCCACGGTGGAGTGCGCCGCACGTGGCGTGAGCGCGATCTTCCACCAGGCCGCGATGCGCTCGGTGCCGCAGTCGATCGCCGACCCGCTCGGCACGCACGCGGTGAACGTCACGGGGACGCTGAACATTCTCGAAGCGGCCCGCCGCCTGGGCGTGCGCCGCGTCGTGTACGCGTCCTCGTCGTCCGTGTACGGCGAGCGGCCCACGCTTCCCAAGCGCGAGGACCAGCCCGCGGAGCCGATCTCCCCGTACGGGGTGACGAAGGCGGCGGGGGAGCAGTACGCGGCGGTGTGGCACCGCGTCTACGGCGTGGAAACGGTGGGCCTGCGGTACTTCAACGTGTTCGGTGAGCGGCAGGACGCCGCCTCCACGTACGCCGCCGTGATCCCGAACTTCATCTTCGCCGCCCTCGAGGGGGGCACCGTGGACGTGCACGGCGACGGCCACCAGTCGCGTGACTTCACGCACGTCGACAACGTGGTGGACGCCAACCTGCTCGCCGCGGAGGCCTCCGGCGCCGCCGGTCACGTCTTCAACGTCGGCTGCGGGGCGCGCATCAGCCTGCTCGACGTGCTCGACAAGCTGGAAGCGATCGTCGGCCGCCCCCTCCAGCGCCGCCACACCCCGGCGCGCCAGGGCGACGTGCCCCACTCGCTCGCCGACATCAGCAAGGCCGCGCGTCTGCTCGCCTACTCCCCGCGCGTGACCTTCGACGAAGGCCTCGCCCGCACGGTCGCCTACTTCGACGCCCTGCGCGCGGCTTACGCGAGTTGATTGACATGGGGGGCCTCGAACGGGCCCCCCAAGCCCCCCGCGCTCGGCAGCGTCGCGG
>JBBDXO010000274.1:0-5733 GCA_040902295.1 Candidatus Rokuibacteriota bacterium
TGTGGAACCTGCTCTCCAACGCGATCAAGTTCACGCCCGACAAGGGCCGCGTGGAGGTGTGGCTGGCGGAGGGGCCGCACAGCGCCGTGATCACGGTGGCCGACACGGGCCGCGGCATCGCGGCCGGTGTGCTGCCGCACATCTTCGAGCGCTTCCGCCAGTCGGACGCCACCGCCACCACGCCCGGTCTCGGCCTCGGGCTCTCCATCGTTCGTCACCTCGTCGAGACCCACGGGGGCACCATCGAGGCCACGAGCGCCGGCGCCGGACAGGGCGCCACCTTCGTCGTCACGCTGCCCCTGGGCGGCGGCTTCGCGGAGACCCCGGCGGAGCCCGCGCCCCCGCCCGCCGCCGGCGCCGCCTCGCTGCTCGGGCTGCGCGTCCTCATCGTGGACGATGACCGCGACACGCGCCGGCTGCTGGCCGCCGCCCTCGGCGATCTGGGCGCCGTCGTGAGCACGGTGGGCAGCACGCGGGAAGCCATGGAGTCGTTCGTGCGGGACACGCCGGACGTGGTCGTCTCGGACATCCGCCTGCCGGGGGAGGACGGGTACGCCTTCATCCGCAAGGTGCGCGCGTTGTCGCCCGAGCGCGGAGGGCGCACGCCCGCGGTCGCCGTCACCGCCTACCCGCGCGCCGAGGATCGCGCGCGGGCGCTGGAGGCGGGCTTCCAGATGCACGTGACCAAGCCCGTGCCGCCGCACGAGCTGGCGGCGGTGGTGGCGGCGGTCGCCGGGCGCACGGGGGCGCGATGATCATCCTCGACACGCTCCTCATCGGCGGCATCAAGTTCGTCTTCCGCAAGCTCGCGGAGGCGGTGGACGCGCAACTCAACGACGACTCCGTGCTGCGGGAGGAGCTGCTCGCCGCCCAGATGCGCCTGGAGCTGGGGGAGATCGACGAGGCACAGTTCGCGGAGATCGAGCGCGAGCTGCTGCAGCGCATCCGGGAGATCCGCGAGCGCACCCAGGGGGCGGCGCTGGAGCCGGGCGAGTACAGGGTCTCCGGGATCGAGGCGACGTTCGGCGGCGACGAGCGCGACGACGACGACACCGACACGGCCCCGCGCCGCCGGTAACGCGACCTTCCGGTTCTTCGGCGGCAAGGGCGGCGTCGGCAAGACGACGTGCGCCGCCGCCGCCGCCCTCGGCGCCGCGCGCGCGCGCCATCGCGTGCTGCTGGTGTCCACCGACCCCGCCCACTCCCTCGCGGACGCGCTGGACCTTCCGCTGGGCGCGCGCCCGCGTGCCGTCCGGGGCGCGCCCGGCCTGCACGCGGCCGAGATGGACGCCGACCGCGCGCTCGAGCGGTGGATGGGCGCGCGACGGCGCCCGCTGCGCACGATCGCCGAGCGCGGCACCTATCTCGACGAGGAGGACGTCGACCGCTTCCTGCGCCTGTCGCTGCCCGGCGTCGACGAGCTCATCGGCCTCGTGGAGCTGGCGCGGCTGTCGCGCGCGGCGCCCTACCGCGAGGTGGTCGTGGATACCGCGCCCACCGGCCATACGCTGCGGCTGCTGGCCATGCCGGCCACCCTGCGCCGCCTCGCCTCCGTGCTGGACGACATGCACGCCAAGCACCGCTTCCTCGCGCAGAGCCTCGGCAGCGAGTACCGGCCCGACGCCGCCGACGCCCTCATCGACGAGCTCGAGCGCGAAGGGCGCGGCCTCACCGAGCTGCTGCGTGACCCGCAACGCTGCACGTTCGTGTGGATCGCCCTTGCCGAGATGCTCTCCGTCGAGGAGACCCGTGACGGCGTGCGGGCGCTGGAGGCGGCGGGGATTCGCGTCTCGGAGATCGTCGTGAACGCGGTGTCCCGCCCCCCCGCGCGCCGCGACGCCCTGGGGGGCGCGCGCGCCCGCGCCGAGCAGGACGCCCTCGCCGCCATGCGCGCCGCCTTCCCGCGCTATCCCATCCGCCTCGTGCCTGCGCAGCCGCGCGAGCCGCGCGGCATTCCGGCGCTGCGATCGATGGCGCGCGCGCTGCGCGCGCCGGGCGGGCTGCTGCCGCCGCGCCGGCGCACCGCCCGGCGCGTGCCGCTCCCGCGCCGCGCCGCACCCCCGCCGCGCGGCGCCCCCGTCGCGCCCGTGCTCGATGTCATCGCACCCGCCGGCGTCCGGCTCCTCGCCTTCGCGGGCAAGGGCGGGGTGGGCAAGACGACGTGCGCGGCGGCGGCGGCCATCGCGCTCGCCGATCGGCCGCAGGCGCCGCGCGTGCTCCTGCTGTCCACCGACCCCGCGCACTCGATCGCCGACGTGCTGGGCACGCCCCTCGACGACACGGAGCGGCCGGTGCCGGGCACGGCCGCCCGCCTGCGCGCGCGCGAGCTCGACGCCGAGCGCGCCTTCCAGGAGCGGCGCGAGCGGTACCGTGCCGCGGTGGACGAGCTCTTCGCGGCCGTGCTGCGCGGCACCCGGCTCGACGTGGCCTTCGACCGCGAGGTCGTGCAGCAGCTCATCGACTTAGCACCCCCGGGTCTCGACGAGCTGTTCGCCATCCTCACCGTCATCGAGGCGCTCTTCCATCGCGCGCCCGCGCCCTACGACGTGATCGTGCTCGACACCGCGCCCACGGGTCACGCCCTGCGCCTGCTGGAGATGCCGGCCGCCGCCCTCGAATGGGTGCACGCGCTCATCGCCATCCTGCTCAAGTACCGGGCCGTGGTCGGCCTCGGCGAGCTCGCCGCCGATCTCGTGGAGATCGCCCGCGACCTGCGCGCCCTGCAGGAGCTCCTGCGCGACGCGGCGCGCGCGCGCATGGTGGTGGTCACCCGGGCCGCGGACCTGCCGCGGCTGGAGACCGACCGCCTCCTCGCGCGCCTGCGCGCGCTCGACATCGCGGTGTCCGCCGTCCTCGTCAACGCCGTCCCGCCCGGCGACGAGGGCGCCCCGCGCCCCTCGGCATCCCACACGCGGTACGCTATGATCTGCGCCCCGGCGGTGTTTCCCCCGCCGCGCGGCGTGGCCGAGCTGAGGCACTGGGTGAGGAGGTGGGAGTGACACCGTCGAGCGCGAGCGAGACCGCGACGTACCTGTACTGCCTCGTGCAGCGCGCCCGCGCGCCGGCGCTGGCCCGCGCACCCCGCGGCCTGCCGCGCACCGGGCCGCTGCGCGCCCTCGAGGCGGGGGACGGGCTCTGGCTCGTGGCCGCGGACGCGCCGCTGGCGCGTTACGGGGCGGCGGCGGTGGAGCGGGGGCTGAAGGACCTCGACTGGGTGTCGGCGTGCGCGCTGGCGCACGAGGCGGTCATCGAATACTGCGCGCGCGCGGCCACCGCGCTGCCCATGAAGCTCTTCACGATCTTCTCCACCGACGAGCGCGCGCGGGCGCACATCGCGCGCCTGCGTCCCGGTCTCGGCCGCATCCTCGCGACGGTGGCGGGCCGGCAGGAGTGGGGCGTGCGCATCCGGCTCGACGCCGGCGAAGCCCGCGCCCGCGTGCGCGAGCGCGCCGCGAAGAGCACCGGCGACACGCCCTCCGGCACGCGCTTTCTGCTGCTCAAGAAGCAGGAGCAGCAGGCGGTCCGCGACGCGCTCCAGCAGGGACGCACCGGCGTGGACGCCGCCTACGAGACGCTCGCCGCGCTCGCCGACGACGCCCGGCGGCGGCCGCCCGACGCCGGTGAAGTGGGCGCGCGCCTCGTGCTCGACGCCGCCTTCCTCGTCACGCCGGCGCGGCTCCCCCGCTTCAAGGCGGCGGCGAAGAAGGCGGCCGCGGGCCTGGCGCCCCACGGCTACGCGCTCACGCTGAGCGGCCCGTGGCCGCCGTACAACTTCGTCACGGGCCTGGGATGAGCCCGTCCGCGCGGGAGCAGGCGGTCGAGACGATCCTCGAGACGGCGGACGGCTCGCTCCTCGATCTCGTGGACAACCTGCTCAACAAGGGCGTGGTGGTCACCGGCGAGGTCATGCTGGGCCTGGCCGGCGTCGACCTCGTGTACGTCCGCCTCTCCGCACTGCTGTGCGCCGCCGACCGCGTGTTCGCCGACACCCGGAAGGACGCGCGGCCATGACCCCCGGGCTCTATGTCTACGCGGTGCTCGCCACCGGTGCGCGCGCGGACGGGACGGGCCTCGCGGGCGAGCCGCTCCGGATCGTTCCGTGCGGTGACTTCGCGGCCGCCGTGGGCGAGATGGACGATGCGCCGGCCGTGGAGGCCCGCACGCTGCGCGCTCACGACTCGGTGGTGCGCGCCCTCGCGCAGAGCGCCGAGGCCATCCTGCCCGCCCGCTTCGGGTGCGTCGTGAAGGACGAGATCGCCCTGCGCGATGCGCTGCAGCCGCGGGCGCGTGAGCTCGGCGACGCCCTCCGCCTGGTGCGCGGCTGCGAGCAGATGACGGTGCGCGTCTACGGCCGCGACGCGGCGGGGGCGCCCGCCGCCGAGCCGGCGGCGGACGAGCCCATGACGCCGGCGGGGCCGGGCACCGACTACCTCGTCAGCCGGCAGCGTGAGCGGCGGCGGGCGCGCGAGGTGCCGGAGCTGGATCCCATCCGTTCCGCCCTCAGCATGCTCGTGCGCGAAGAGCGAGCACAGCGGCACCGCACGCCGCCGCTGCTCGCCAGCGTCTACCACCTCATCGGGCGCGGCCAGGCGGCGGTCTACCAGGAGACGCTGACACGCGCGGCGGCGGCGCTGGGCGCCGTGCGCGTGAGCGCGTCGGGCCCGTGGCCGCCCTACGCCTTCACGCCGGAGACGCTCGTATGACGTCGCGCGACGCCGCGGCGCAGGTGAAGGAGCTGGAATCCCTGCGCGCCGAGCTGGAGCGGACGGTCAACAGCGCCGCCGTCCCCCGCTGGAACGCGGACCCCGAAGAAGTGCAGCGCTCGGTGGCCAAGCTGGTGCTCACGCTGGTGGAGTTCCTGCGCCAGCTCCTCGAGCGCCAGGCCATCCGTCGCATGGAAGCGGACAGCCTCACGCCCGAGGAGGTGGAGGCCATCGGCACCGCGCTCATGCGCCTGGAAGAGACCGTGCGCGACCTCGGCGCGCGCTTCGGGCTGAAGCCCGAAGACCTCAACCTCGACCTCGGACCCCTGGGAAGGCTCCTATGAAGAGTCTGCGCGACCGGTACTGCATCGTGGGCGTCGGCGAGACGGAGTACTCGAAGAACTCCGGGCGCACCACGCGTGCGATGGCGGTGGACGCCATCCGCAAGGCCATCCTCGACGCGGGCCTCGCGCCCGCCGACGTGGACGGGATGATGAGCTACCAGAACATGGACTCCACGCCCGCGAACTGGGTGGCGTCCGACCTCGGCATTCGCCTGAACTTCTACATGGACGTGATCGGGGGCGGCTCCTCCACGGAGGCGCTGGTCGGCCTCGCCATGGGCGCCATCGAGGCGGGCATGTGCAACGCGGTCGCCATCTTCCGCTCCATGAACGGCTACACGGAGTTCCGCATCGGCGGCACCGGCGCGCGCGCGGCCGCCCCCGTGCGCGGGCTCGATCTCGCGCAGCGGCCCTTCGGCATGACGAGCGCGGGGCAGGTCTTCTCCCCCACCTTCATGCGCCACATGTACGAGTACGGCACCACCTCCGAGCAGGTCGCCCACGTCAAGGTCGCGCACAGCAAGCACGCCTCGCAGAACCCGAAGGCGCTGCAGCGGGAGCGCGTCACCGTGCAGGAGGTGGTGGGCTCGCGGTGGATCTGCAAGCCCCTGCACCTGCTCGACTGCTGCCTGGAGACGGACAACGCCACGTGCATCATCGTCACCGCCGCCGAGCGCGCGCGCGAC
>JBBDXO010000274.1:5743-12424 GCA_040902295.1 Candidatus Rokuibacteriota bacterium
CGACCTGCGCGCGCGGCCCGTGTACGTGATGGGCGTGGCCGGCCGCACCTCGAAGCCCCGCACCGACTTCCACTGGGCGCACGGGCCCATCACGCGGGTGGCCGGCTTCTATGCCAAGGACATCGTCTTCGGCCAGGCGGGCATCACGCCGGAGGACGTCGACGTCACGGGGTCATACGACGCCTTCACGTTCACCACGATGCTCCAGCTCGAGGAGTACGGCTTCTGCAAGAAGGGCGAGGGCGGCGCCTACGTGTCGAGCGGCATCATCGAGCTGGGCGGCAAGCGGCCCAACAACACCTCGGGCGGCCATCTCTGCGAGGGCTACACGCACGGCATGTCGATGGTGATCGAGAACGTGCGCCAGCTCCGCTCCACCGTGGACGACTACTGCCCGTGCGCCGCCGACGGCGTGCACACGTACGACTACGCGCCCGGCCGCTGCCGCCAGGTCAAGGACGCGGAGATCACCATGAACCTCGGATGGGCGATGCCGGCCACCGGCAGCGCCCTCGTTTTACGGAATTAGGGGGCCTCGAAGGGCCCCCCAATACCCCCCAATCGCTCGGCAGCTCCACGGCAAAGCCGTGGCGCTCCTCGACAGCGTCAGGAGGAACGTGTGCCCCAGCCCGTGACGTATCGCGGCATGTCGCTGCTGATCCCCGACAACGACAGCGAGTGGAAGGAGTATTTCGAGCAGGCGCGCGCGCACCGGCTGGTGATGCGGGCGTGCGGCGCCTGCGGCCTCCTGCGCTATCCGCCCACCCACACCTGTCCGTGGTGCATGAGCCTGGAATGGACGTGGAAGGACGTGAGCGGGCGCGGGACCATCTATTCGTACGAGACGGTCGTGCATGCCATCCAGCCCGGCTTCAAGGAGATCACGCCCTACACGGTGGTCCTCGTGGAGCTCGACGAGCAGAAGGGCGCGCCCACCGCCGACGAGGCGCTGCGGCTGATCGCCAACCTCGTGAAGCCGGACGGCGTGACGGCCGAGGACGAAAAGAACGTCGCCATCGGGCGCCGCGTGCGCGTGGTCTTTCAGGACCTCGCCGAGCACATGGCGCTGCCCCAGTTCACGCTCACCGAGGAGCCGGCCGCGGGCCGGGTGTGGCGGCTGCCGGAGTAGCCCTCAGCCGGTCAGCCGCGCCACCACCGCGTCGTAGGCCGTGTCCGCCAGCGCCCGCACCTCCTCGCGCGTGAGAGGCTGGATGGGGTGCGCCACCATCACCGTGCGGTAGGCGGTCGCACCCAGCGCCTCCGCCTGCGCGGTGGCCGCGCGCGCAAACTCGGTGGAGATGATCGTCGCCGTGGGCAGCCCGTGATCCTCGAAGAACACGCCGTCGTGCACACTGCACGTCGTGCAGGACCCTCAGTCGGCGAGGGCCTCGATGACGACATCGCTGCCGTCGAGGATCTCCTGCCGGAGGGCGTCCGGGGCCGGGCGCGCGAAGGTCGGCTTCTTCCTGCGCACGACGGCCTTCGGCCGGGCGCGCTCCTTCAGCAGCTCCTCCAGCCGGTCGAGCAGGTGATCGCCCTTGGCCTTCGAGATGTCGAGCAGCGTGATGACCTTGCCGTCGAGGCTCGCCGGGCGCGGCGCCGTCTTGCGCTCCACGGCCACGGACGCGGTGGGATCGAGATAGTCGGACATGGCGGTTCTCCTTCTACACGTCAGGGGGTGATCTTCCGGAACACCAGGCGTGAGCTCTTCGGAAACGTCCAGCCGGGCACGATGGCGGAGAAGCGTCCCGCGGTGCCGCCCGCCACCACGATCTTGATGTTGTCGGCGCCGCGGAACTTCGGGATGAGCGTGTCGTCCTCGCCGGGGTGGGCGAACTTGCGCAGGACGTGCTCCGGCAGGCCCTCGCCGCCGTCGCGGCCCGGCACCAGCTCGCGCACCGGCTTGCGCAGGCGCTCGAAGAGGAACGCGCGCACGTCCGCCTTCGACCAGCCGTCGGCGGCGATGGCCGCCGCGTGCTCGGGACCCAGCACGAGGACGGTATCGCCCCAGTGCGTCATCTTGTGGTGCGAGATGACCGCCATGCTGGCGGCCACGGTGGCGAGGATGTCGCGCGCGCGGCGGCCGGTGTGCTCGTAGACGCCGAGGGGCGCGTCGGCCGCGAGCGCGGCCACCGTGCTGTCGCCGGGCGCGAAGCCGTGCTCGACCGCCAGCGACTCCCACGGGCTCGCTTCCTCGTGCTCGCCGATGCAGTACGTGTACTTGCCCGGGTGGGCCAGCGTCGACATGCTCACCACGCCCGGCACCGCGCCGCCGACGTTGACGCACACGAGGCGGAGGGCACGGCCGATCGTCGCGTTCGCGCGCCAGCCGGGGCCGAACACGCCCGCCCCGCAATTGACGTCGAGCGCTCCGCGCACGGGGCCGTTGAGGATGAGCAGCGGCGCCGGCGAGTTCGTCGTGGCCGACACCCCGTGGAGGTCGAACGCTTCGTCGCACACCGCTTCCACCGCCGCGATGACGGCGGGCAGGTACTCGGCACGGCACCCCGCCATCACGGCGTTGATGGCGATCTTCTCGACGGTGGCCTTGCCGTAGTTCGGCGGCACCAGCGCGACGAGCGCGTCGCCGTCCCGGCCCGAGGCGTCGACGGCACGGCGGACCCGCGCGGGCGTGGGCGGCACCACGGGCAGCCCGTCCGTCACGCCGCGCGCGAAGAGATCCTCGATGGCGTCCGCGTCGAGCTCGGCCGGGGACATGGGCAGAGGCTAACACAGCGCGCGCGGTATGCTGGCCGCGTGCGCCCCGCATGGCTCGCGCTCCTGCTTGCGCTCACCGCGTGTGCGCCCGCCATGCCGGCATGGCGGGCGCCGCTCGGGCGGGATCACCCGCTCACCGGCCGCGTGTGGGACGTGGCCGCCGCCCGCTTCATCGACGCGGGCGCGCTGCCCTCCCGCCTGGCCTCGGCGCGCTTCGTGCTGCTCGGCGAAAAGCACGACAACCCCGATCATCATCGGCTGCAGGCCGCGCTCGTCCGCGCCCTCGCCGCCGCCGGCCGCCGCCCCGCCGTCGCCTTCGAGATGCTGGACACCACCCAGGCCCCCGCCCTCGCGCGATACCTGGCTGCCTCGCCGCGCGACGCCGCCGCCCTCGGCGACGCGGTGGACTGGAAGCGCTCCGGTTGGCCGCCCTGGTCCCTCTACGAGCCCGTCGCCCGCGCCGCCCTCGACGCCGGGCTCCCGATCCTGGCCGCCAACCTCCCCGCCGCCACCATTGCCGCCGTCGCCCGCGGCAACCCGTCGGCGCTGCCGCCGTCGCTCGTGACCTCCCACGCCCTCGATCGCGCGCTGCCGGAGGGAGCGCAGGCCGCGATGGCCGCCGAGATCCGCGATGCCCACTGCGGCCACGCCGACGATCGGATGGTCACCAACATGACCGCCGCTCAGCGAGCCCGCGACGCGCACATGGCCGAGACGATGCTGGCCGCCGGTGGCGACGGCACCGTCCTCATCGCCGGCACCGGCCACGTCCGCCATGATCGCGGCGTGCCGGTGTACCTCCGCGCGCGGGTGCCGGCCGCCACCTCTGCCACGGTTGCCTTCGTCGAAGTGCAGCCGAACGCGACGACCCCGAACGACTACGCGCCGCGCTTCGGCGCCACCTCGCTGCCTTTCGACTACACCTGGTTCACGCCGAGGATGGACGACGACGACCCCTGTGAGACATTCCGCCGCTCGCTCGAACGCCTGCGTCGCTGAGCGTCGCGATCGTTCTTGACCGCACGCAGCCGCGCCCGTGCGCTTGCCGCATGACCGCAGACGAGGTGATCGAGTAACGCGCGCGGCTACCCGCGGCAGGCGCGGACGTTCGCGTAGTCGCCGGACGCCGAAGACTTCGTGTCGTCGGAGTCGGTGAGCACGGCGATACCCGCCGGCCTGGGCGTGCCTGGTTCGCCGAAGCGCCGGCGATAGTCGGCGAGCACGTTCACGCGCTCGTCGGTCCACGTGTTCAGACCGGCCGTCCCGCTCCGCAGCACGCGCACCCGGGTGAGGTCGCCGTTCGAGGCCAGCTCGGTGCCCGCGGGCACGCGCTCACTCCAGATGTACTTGACAGCCTTCGGCCCGCGCACCTGCGAGTGGGGCACCAGCATGTACACGGCCAGCGCGCTGTCGTTCTTGCCGGCTTTCTCGTCGGCGCCCCGGGGGAACTCCCGCGGGCGCCACGACCACGCCAGCACCGGGTACGCCGCCAGGTCCCACGCGTCGGTCTCGCGCGCCGCCTGGATGCCGTCGCCCCGGGACACGGCGCGCAGAAAGCGCAGGCCGTTCTCCTCCTGCACCGTGTAGATCTCCGTGCCCTCGTCCTTGCGTGGCTTCCAGCCTGACGGGAACTGTCCCACGGTGGCCTTCGCGACATCGTCGAGGATGATGCACTCGTGCTGCGCGGCGGGCGGGGGGGGCGCCATCACCACCCCGGCGACGGTGAGCACGGGCAGCGCGAGCAGGCGCGACATACGCCCGCAGGCGTGCAAGCGCGACGCCATCAGTGGCCGCGGCGCCACCAGTGGTGCACGAGATTGTCGACCACCTCGCCGAGCTGGCCGATGGTGCGGCACTCGCGGACGAGGTCGCAGGCGGGCGCGTACACCGGCATCACGCTGTCGCCGATGCCCCAGCCCCACTGCCCTTCGGGGTTCAGCCAGATGATGCCCTTCACGCGCTCGCGGATCATGCGCAGCGCCCACGCCTGCGGGTCGTTGTAGTTGTTGCGGGCGTCGCCGAGGATCATGATCGTCGTCTTGCGGTCGAGCGACTCCAGCTCCGTGTTCGCGAAGCGGCTGAAGGCGTAGCCGAAGTCCGACCGGCAGTGATAGTCGATGGGCGCGCCCTTGAGCGCCCATTCGATGGCGCGCTCGACGGGATTGGCGTTGAACGCCTGCGTGACTTCGGCGATCTCCGAGACGAACGCGTACGAGCGCACGCGGCTGAAGCACTCCTGGAGGCTCCACACGAGCTGGAGCATGAAGCGCGAGGCGTTGCGCACCGAGTCCGACACGTCGCAGATGGTGATGAGCTTGGGCTTCTCGCGGTGCCGCCGCTTGAGAAAGACCTCCATCGGGATGCCGCCGTACTGGAGACTCTTGCGGATCGTCTTGCGCGAGTCGAGGCGGCCCCGCTGCTCCACGCGCTGGCGGAGGGCGAGCGCGTCCTTGATCCGCCGCGCCAGGCGCGCCACCACCGTGCGCATCTGCGCCACCTCGTCCGGGGTGAGGGCGAAGAGGGGCTTGTCCGCGAGCACCTCGCGCGTCAGCTTCTCGCCCTGGCGGTAGGCGCGGCGCTCCAGCTCGCGCTCCACGTGCTGGCGGATCATGCGGTTGAAGGCCTCCAGGCGCAGCTCCAGGTAATTGCGGATGCGCGCGAGCTGCCCCGGATCCAGCCCCTTGGCCTCGAGCATCTGCAGGATGCGCTCGATGTCGCGCTCGATCATCGACCAGTCGAAGCGGTCGGAGATCTTGCGCGAGAAATAGCCGACCTGCAGGAAGTACATGAGGCGCTCGAGGCCGGCGTTCTGGCCGCCGGAGCGGATGGCCATCTCCATCTCGCTGCCCTGCCCGCGCATCAGCAGCTCGGTGAGGTCGTCCAGCTCCATGTCCTCCTCGCCCAGCATGCGGTCGAGCAGCTCCTTCACCTTCGGGTCTTCCGGCCCCAGCGCCTTCTGCAGCCCCTCGCCGAGCGCTTCCAGGTCGAGGAAGTACAGGTTGAAGAGGCGGTCGAAGGTGGGCAGGTCGCGCGACTCCTTCACGAGGGTGGCGGCCAGCGTCGACTTGAAGGTCTCGCGGTCGGTGAGGCCGACCTCGGCGCTCGCGGAGAGCGCGTCGAGGGCCTCCGAGGGCGAGATGCGGATCTCCGCCCGCCGCAGGTCGCCGATGAACTCCAGGATCCGCTGGTCCATCTAGGGCGTGGCCAGGACCTTGTCGAGGGCGCCCTTCACGCGCTCGAGATCCTTTTCGTACTTCACGAGCATGGTCAGCGTGGATTCCACGAGCGCGGGATCCAGCTCCCTGGCGTTGAGGATGACGAGCGAGCGCGCCCAGTCGAGCGACTCCGACACCGACGGCGGCTTGCGCAGGTCGAGGGCGCGGATCTTCTGCACGGCGCCCACCACCGCCTGCGCCAGACGCTCGGGGATCTCGGGCACCTTGAGGCGGATGATGGCCAGCTCGTCGGCGGGCGCCGGGAAGTCGATGAAGAGGTGCAGGCAGCGCCGCTTGAGGCCGTCCGACAGCTCGCGCGCGTTGTTGGAGGTGAGCACGACGAGGGGGATGTGCTTGGCCTTGATCGTCCCCAGCTCGGGCACGGAGACCTGGAAGTCCGAGAGCACCTCGAGCAGGAAGGCCTCGAACTCCGGCTCCGCCTTGTCGATCTCGTCGATGAGCAGCACCACGGGGGCGTCGGCCTGGATGGCCGCCAGCAGCGGGCGCGGCGACAGGAACCGGTACGAGAAGAACGCGTCGTCCTGGCCGGAGATCTTCGCCACCGCATCCGGCAGCGAGGGCGCGTCCGCGATCAGCTCGCCGATGCGCTCGCGCAGCAGCTGCGTGTAGAGGAGCTGCTTGGCGTACTTCCACTCGTAGAGGGCCTTGCCCTCGTCGAGCCCTTCGTAGCATTGCAGGCGGATGAGCGGGCGCGAGGTGATCTCGGCCAGGGTCTTGGCCAGCTCGG
>JBBDXO010000275.1:0-10151 GCA_040902295.1 Candidatus Rokuibacteriota bacterium
GTGGAGGTGGGGGGGACGTCGGTGCTGATTGATCCGGGGGCGACGCTGGCGCCCCTGCGCTACGGCCTGCCGCCGGCGGATGAGGAGTGGGAGGCGTTGCGGCGGGCCAATGACCGGATCTCGGCGTACGCGGCGCGGGCGCAGTTCATCTTCGTGAGCCATTACCACGAGGATCACTTCCGGTCGGATCCGGCGTCGTACGCGGGGCGCACCGTGCTGGCCAAGGATCCGCGGCGGATGGTGGCGGGGCTGCAGGCCAAGCGGGCGGGCGAGCTGTGGAAGGCGCTGCAGGCGCACGCGCGGGTGAAGGCGGCGGACGGCTTCACGCTGCGCGAGCCCGCCCTCGAGCTGCACGTGTCCTCGCCGCTGCCGCACGGCGTGGAGGGGACGTCCTACGGCTACGTGGTGGCGCTCACGGTGGTGGATCCCGCCGAGCGCACCCGCTTCGTGTTCGCCTCCGACGTGCAGGGGCCGATGTCGCCGGTGACGGTCGCCTACCTCGTGCACCAGCGGCCCACCGTGCTGTACCTCTCGGGCCCGCCGTCGTACCTGGAGCGCGATCTCGGGGCCGCCGCCATCGACCGTGGCATCGATCACCTCAAGCGGATCGTCGATGCCACCGGCTGCCGCGTGCTCATGGACCATCACGCCCTGCGCGACGCGCACTTCTCGACGCGCTTCCAGGCGCTCTGGGAGAGCGGGCAGGTGACGACCGCCGCCGCCTATCTCGGCCTGCCCGTGGCGGCCCTCGAGAGCCGGCGCCACACGCTGTGGGCGGGCGCGCGCAAGCCGCCCGTGAGGGCCGGACACCCCGGTGCTATCATGGCGCCCATCCGACGCAGAATCGTCAAAGGAGGAACCGCCGAGTGACGGACACCAAGACGCTCAACACCGGCGACCGCGCGCCCGATTTCACCCTCAAGAGCATCGGGCTCAAGGAAGTCAGCCTGCACGACTACAAGGGCAAGAACGTGGTGCTGCTGTTCTATCCGCTCGACTGGACCCCCGGCTGAAGCAAGTGCATGCCCGCCTTCGACAAGCGCGTGAGCGACTTCGAGGCGGTCAATACCCAGGTGCTGGGTATCTCCACCGACAGCCCCTTCAGCCACGAGAACTGGGCGAAGTCGGTCGGCATCAGCAACTACCCGCTGCTCTCCGACGTGCACCGCACGGTCGCGCGTGACTACGGCGTGTACTGGGCGGACTGGAACGCCAACAACCGTGCCACCTTCATCATCGACAAGAACGGCATCGTGAAGATGGTCGAGCGCTACGGCAAGGGCGAGCTGCCCGACCCCGACAAGGTGCTCGCCGAGGTCAAGAAGCTGGGGTGATCCGCCGCGAGGGGTCGGGCGCCGCCGCCTCGCCCCTCGCGCCCCCTCCGCCGCGCGTGGTGAGCGCCACGCCCGCCAGCACGAGCGCCGCCCCCGCCACCTGCCACGGCCCGATGGGCTCGGCCAGCAGCACCGCCGCCAGCACGACCCCCACGATGGGCGTGACGTTCATGAACACCGCCGAGCGGCTGGGGCCGACCACCTGCACCGCGCGGTACCACCAGATATGGGCGACGGCGCCGAGAAGCGCCTGGTAGACGACGACGGCCCACGCCAGGCCCGCGCCGAGCGCGGGGGCGGGAAAGAGCGGCGCCGTCACCGCCGCCAGCGGCACGATCATGGCCGTCCCGCAGAGATAGGCGGCGGTGGTGGTGAGGGCGGGGGAGTGGGTGAGCAGCACGTGCTTGCCGTACACCGTGTACGCCGCCCAGCCGCACAGCGCGAAGATCGTGAGGAAGTCGCCGAGGCGCAGATGCTCCACGCGCAGCGACCACAGGCGGCCGCTCGTGACGACGACGAGCACTCCGAGCACGGAGAGCGCGGCGCCCGCCTTCTGCAGCGGCCGCAGCCGCTCGGCCAGGTAGAGGCGGGCGGCCACGGCGACGAGGACGGGCCCGGTGGTCTGCAGGATGGCCGCGTTGGCCGCCGTCGTGTGGTAGATGCCGAAGTACGAGATCTGCGTGGAGATGACGAGGCCGGTGAAGCCGAGGATGAAGAACGACCGGATCGAGCCCGCCCCGAGCTCGCGCACCGTGTCCGCCCCCGAGCGCACGAGGAGCACCACGAGGAAGGCGGAGGCGATCGTGCAGCGGACGGCGGTGAGGAAGACGGGCGGGAAGGCGTCGAGGGCCAGCTTCGCGGTGGCCGGAAACGTGCCCCACAGCGTCGCGATGAGGAAGAGCGCGACGTAGGCGCGCGTTTGACTGGGTGCGGGCACCTGCCTATCATAGCCTGCGCCTCATGGCCGACCACGTCCTGGAATCCCGCGTGTGGCTCGCGACGTCCCGTCCCCACGTGTTCGCCTTCTTCGCCGACCCGCGCCACCTCGAGCTGCTCACGCCTCCCGCGATGTGCGTGCGTCTCCTCACGCCGGACGTCGTGATGGCGGCGGGCGCCGTGCTGGAGTTTCGCCTGTCGTGGCTGGTGGTGCCCTTGACGTGGCGCGCGCTCATCCGCGAGTACGATCCGCCCTACCGGTTCGTCGACGTGCAGGTGCGGGGGCCGTACGCGCGCTGGGAGCATCGCCACCGCTTCCTCGAAGAGGACGGGGGCACGTGGGTGGAGGATCGCGTGACGTACCGGCTGCCGATGGGCCCGCTGGGGGTCGCCGCGCACGCGCTCGTGGTGCGCCGACAGCTGCGCGCGGTGTGGGAGTACCGGCGCCGGCGGCTGGAGGCGCTCGTCGCCCCCGTCAGGCCTGCGGCAGGGTGATCCCGAGCTTCTCCAGGCGCGGCCGCACGCGCTCCGTGAGCAGGCCGATGCGCGCGAGGTTGGCGACCATCGAGCTGTGCATGTCCTTGCGGAAGTACTTGCGAAAGGGCGCGTAGTCGTTGGAGGCGGCCGTCGCGCGGCGGTAGCGTCGGATCTCGGCCATCTCGGAGGCGCCGAAGCCCATGTCCTGGTACGCCTCGAGCGGAAAGAAGCCCGTCAGCGTCTTCTCGAGCGCAAAGCAGGTGTAGTCCTCCAGCTCGCGCCGCTCCGAGTCCGAGGCCTCCGCCACCACCTTGGGCAGCGCGAGCATGCCGAAGCCCATGTGGCGCGACTCGTCCTGCAGCACGCGGCGGCACATCTCGCCGAGCACGGGATCGGTCGCGCTCTCGCCCATCATCTTGAAGAGCGAGACGGCGAAGGTCTCCGCGACGAGCTGGAGCGCGATCGTCTTGAGGTACCAGCGGCTCTCCGTGAGGATGGAGTCGAAGAGGTCACGCTCGTTGACGGGCATGGGGTAGCGCAGGTTGTCGAGGCGCACGGTGAGATAGCGGTCGAGCACCTCGTTGTGGCGCGCCTCGTCCACCACCTGGGTGGCCTGGAAGAACTTGTTGTCGACGCCTTCCACCACGTCCACGAGCTGGCTGCACGCGAGCATGGCGCCCTGCTCGCCGTACATGAGCACCGACAGCCGCCACGCCGCGATGCGGCGGTTGAGCAGGATGCGGTCGGACTCCGACAGCCGCTCCCAGAGGGGGGAGCCGTAGATGTCGATGAGCTCGTCGGCGATGACGCGGCCGTCCGGCGAGCCCGCCGCCGTCCAGTCGATGTCGCGGGAGGCGTTCCACTGGTCGCGCTTGGCCTTCTCGTAGAGGCGCCGGATGTCCAGCTCGGTGGCGGCGTAGTCGTACTCGAAGGTGGTGGTCATGGTGGACTCGATGGCGCGCGGCTCCATGGTGCCTCCTGCCCGCGAGAGCGCGGGAAAACCGGCCGGTGCAGATCGGATACTGATCGGTTCTCATTATGCCGTCCCCGCCGCCGTCTCCGCAACGTGATACGCTCCGCGCCCGTGACCCCCGGAGCGCCCCCGCGCGACGCCCTCGGCGCCCACATGTCGATCGCGGGCGGCCTGCACCTCGCGCTCGAGCGGGGCGCCGCCGTGGGATGCGCCGCCGTGCAGATCTTCCTCAAGAACCAGCGGCAGTGGTCGGCGCCTCCGATGGAGGAGGCGCAGGTGCGCGCCTTCCGCCGCGCGCGCCGCGCCACCGGCATGAAGGCCGTCTTCGCGCACTCCAGCTATCTCATCAACCTGTGCAGCCCCGTCCCCGTGGCGTTGCGCCAGGCGGTGGACGCCTTCGCCGATGAGCTGGAGCGGGCGGAGGCGCTCGGCCTCTCCTGCGTGGTCATCCATCCCGGCTCGCACCTGGGCAGCGGCCTGGAGGCGGGGCTGGCCTGCGTGACCTCGGCCCTGGACGAGGTCCTGACGCGGACGGCGGGCTATCGCGTGAAGGTCGCGCTGGAGAACACGGCCGGCGGCGGCCACACGGTGGGCCGGACGTTCGGAGAGCTGGGCGCGCTCCTGCAACGCTCGGCGCGGCCCGAGCGTCTCGGCGTCTGCATCGACACCTGCCATCTCTTCGCCGCCGGCTACGACATCCGGCGCGCCGCCGGCTACGAGCGCGCGATCGCCGAGTGCGAAGAGGCGGTGGGGCTGCGCCGCGTGCTCGCCTTCCACCTCAACGACGCCAAGGCCCCCCTCGGCTCCGGTCTCGACCGCCACGAGAACATCGGCCAGGGCTTCCTCGGCCTCCACCCCTTCCGCCTCCTGCTGAACGACCCCCGCTTCGCCCGCGTGCCGAAGGTGCTGGAGACGCCCAAAGAGCCCGAGCCCCACGCCGACCTGCGCAACCTCGCCGTCCTCCGCCGGTTGCGTCGCGGCCCGGCGGCGTAGCGCGAGCGCGGCGCGCGCGCTACGCCGACCTACCGGGAGGACGTCACGCCGACGCGGGGGCAGAGATCTGTGACGGGGCATTGGGAGCACCTGGGAGAGAGGGGGGTGCAGATGTTCTGGCCGAAGGAGACGAGGAGGTCGTTGTAGCCGATCCAGAAGCGGCGGGGGAGGGTGGCGCGCAGCGCCATCTCCGTCTGCTCCGGCGTCGTCGTGCGCACGTAGCCGAGGCGGTTGGAGATGCGATGGACGTGCGTGTCCACGCAGATGCCGGGCTTGCCGTAGCCCATCGTCACCACCAGGTTCGCCGTCTTGCGGCCGACCCCCTTGAGGCTCAGCAGCGCGTCGATGTCGTCGGGCACGCGTCCGCCGAAGCGCTCGATGAGGTCGCGGCTGACGCCGCGGAGCACGCGCGCCTTCGTCCGGTAGAAGCCGACCGGGTAGATCAGCCTCTCGATGGTCCGGGCGGGCAGCGCCAGCAGCGTCGGCGGCGTGGCGGCCACCGCGAAGAGGCGCTCGGCGGCGGGGCCGGTGGTGGAGTCCTGCGTGCGCAGCGAGAGCAGGCACGCGATGAGCACGCGGAAGGGGTCGCCGCTCTGGTCGGCGATGAGCGCGAGCGCGGTGGCGTTCCAGCGCGGCGCCGTCCGGCGCAGGCGCCGGATGACCGCCGCGATCCTTACGGCTTGTCCTGGATGGAGGCGAGCAGCGCGCGCGCGCGTGGCAGGTCCTTCACGGTCCAGTCGGCGACCAGGGTGGGGGCGCGCTCGGCGATCACGCGCTGCAGCTCGCGTCGCGCTTCCTCGTAGCGACCACCCGCGATGAGCGCGCGCGCGAGGTCCACGCGGGCCACGGTGAACCTGGGGTCGGCCTCCAGCGCCCGCCGGAAGTGCTCCTCCGCCTTCGCGCGGTCACCGCCCACGAGGCCGGGCAGCTCCAGGAGCACGTTGCCGGCGAGCGCGTGCCCGCGCACCGAGCGCGGGTTCAGCGCGAGCACGATGTCGATCTCCTCGCGGACGGTGGGCAGCAGAAAGAGCGAGCGCATGATGCCCTTCGTCTGCCCCCAGCGCCCGGTGTTGATGGCGTACCAGAGGTGCGCGTCGTGGCTCTTCGGCGCCAGCTCCACCGCGCGGCGCCCCAGCTCCCGCCCGCGGTCGTAGGCGGCGAGCTTGTCGCCGGTGGCGGTGGCACGGACGTCGCCGTACAGGAAGTGCACGTAGGAGAGCATCACCATCGTGTCCACCTGCCGGTCGCGCTGCAGTGCCGCTTCGAGGGCGTCGCGCGCCCGGTCGATGGCGACGGGATCCTCGTGGTAGCGCGCCACCAGCGCGCGCGCGCTGTCGACCGCGGGCTGCGCGCCGGCGACCGCGGGCGACAGCAGCGTGACGAGGAGGGCGGCGACGAGGCGGACGGCCATCGCGGCGACTCTATCGGGGGCGCCGGATGGTGTCAACGCACGGCGCCGCTTGACACCCCGGCCGCGCGTGCGGAATGCTCGGGCGCGTGATCGGCGTCGGCGTGCAGACCTGGGGAACCGACGTGGCGGCGCTGCGCCGGTACTGGAGCCGTGCCGACGAGCTCGGCTACGCGCGCATCACCTACGGCGACGGCCTGTGGCCGTGGACGCACGACGGCTGGACGATGCTCGGAGCGCTGGCCGCCGGCACGCGGGCGGCGCGGATCGGTCCCGCCGTCACGTACGCCTTCGATCCCGCCGCGCACCATCCGTCGTGGCTCGCCAAGCGTGCCGTCACCGTCGACCATCTCTGCGGGGGCCGCCTCGACGTGCGGCTCGCCGTGGGCGCGGAAGACGCGACGACGGCGGCGTGGTGGGCCTCGCACGGCATCGAGTATCCGCGGGCGGGCGCGCGCATCGCCGTCCTCGAAGAGACCGTGGCCCTCCTGCGCCGCCTGTGGACGGGCGAGGCGGTGGACCATGACGGCCCGAGATACCGGCTCGCCGGCGCCCGGCTGGCGCCGGCGCCCGTGCAGCGGCCGGGACCGCCACTGTGGATCGCGGCGATGGGCGAGCGCGCGACGGACATGGTGGCGCGGTGCGCGGACGGCTGGGAAGCGTCGTTCCTCAGCCCGCCGGCGTTCGCGGCCGCGTGGCAGCGCGTCCGCGGGCAGCTCGCGCGTCACGGACGCGGCGCCGACAGCCTGCGGCGGTCGATCGAGCTCGACGTCGTCATCACGCCCTCGCGTGCGGGGGTGGACACGGCCGTGCGCGCCTTCTGTGCCGCGCGCGGCATTGCCCCCGATCACCCGCTGGTGGCGGGGGCGCTCATCGGCGACGCGGAGACGATCGCCGAGCGCATCGCCATGTACGCGGAGGCGGGAGCGACGGACCTCATGCTGGGCTTTGCCGACTTTCCGGACACCGCCATGCTCGAGAGGTTCGCGGGCATGGGGGGCCTCGACGTGCTCCCTGGACCGCCCGCGATCCGGTGGCGGACGCCGCCGCCATGACGGTGCTCGCCGTCGCGTGTGTCGCGGGCTGGCTCGGCATCATGGCCTTCTTCTCGTTCGGGGTGGCCCCGCTCGCCTTCGCCATGATGGAGCGGACGGCGGCGGGGCAGGTCGTCGCCGCCGTGCTCCCGCGCTACTACATCACCGGCCTCGGTCTCTGCGCCGTCGCCCTCGTCGCGTACGCGGCGCAGGCGGTGGGCGGGCGGGGGGGCCGCCTGCGCCCGCTGGCCGGGGTCGTGCTGTGCGCGGCGATGATGGGCATGCTGGCATGGGCGGCCACGGTGCTCACGCCGCGGGCGGAGGCCGCGCGCCGCGCCCGCGACGACACCGCGTTCGCCCGCGCCCACCGCGCCTCCGTCACGCTCAACGGCATGACCATGCTCGCTGCCGTGGCCGTGCTCGCCCTCGAAGGCGTCAGGCGGGCGCCGAAGACGGCACGGCCGGAGCCGCGGCCCCGGTGATCTCGAACAGCACGCGCACCCGGTCGGCGACGGCCGAGTCGGGCTCGTAGGCGAGCGCTTCGCAGGCGGCCAGCAGCAGCCACGCCAGCGTGTCGGCGTCCATCGCCAGCGCCCCCCGGGCGGGCGCGCGCTCGAGGACATCGCGCAGCGACAGGCGGACCTGCTCCCGTGCCCACGCCAGCGCGAGGGCCGCCGTCTTGTCCTTGCGGCTGCCCAGCCACGCGCCGCACATCGCGCGCGGCAACGCCGCCGCCGCCGAATACTGGGAGGTCAGGATTCGCAGCGCGGCGGACAGGACGTCCGGATCGTCGGCGGCGGCGCCGAGAGTCTGCGCGAGCGCGAGCAACCGCCGCTCCGCCTCCGACAGGGTCGTGCGCGCCGCCGCCCGCGGCGGCGGCCTCATCGGCTTCTTGCGCGGCCGGGCCATCGCCGTAACCATAACAGACCGAACGGGCACGACAACGCCCACCCGTCGGGCGCGCCGGCGGGGCGCTATTCGTACCGGAGCGCCTCGATGGGATCGAGCCGGGACGCTTTGCGGGCGGGGTAGAAGCCGAAGAAGATGCCGATGGCGGCGGCGAAGAAGAAGGCGACCGCGATGGACTGCGGCGCCACCACGGTGCGCCACTCGGCGAAGTAGCTGATCGCCCTGGAGCCGCCGAGTCCCAGCGCGATGCCGATGAGGCCGCCGATGAGCGACAGCGTCACCGCCTCCACCAGGAACTGGGCGAGGATGTCACGCCCGCGCGCGCCCACCGCCATGCGCAGGCCGATCTCCCGGGTGCGCTCCGTCACCGACACCAGCATGATGTTCATGATGCCGATGCCTCCCACGAGCAGCGACACGGAGGCGATGGCCGCCAGCAGGTACGTCATCACCTTCGAGGACTCCTCCTGCGTCTGCAGCATCTCGGAGAGGTTGCGCAGGAAGAAATCGTCGTCCTCCAGCGGCTGCAGCCGATGGCGCTGGCGCAGGAGCGAGCGGATCTGCGACTCCGCCTCCACCATGTCCTCGTCGGGACGGATCTTGATCGAGATCGAGCCCACCGCGCGCGGGTTGGAACGGCTGGCGCCGAGGACCTTCTGCTTGGCCGTGGTGAGCGGGATCAGGATGATGTCGTCCTGGTCCTGCCCCCAGGAGTTCTGCCCCTTGCGCGCGAGCAGGCCGACCACGGTGAAGGGGACGTTCTTCACACGGATGATCTGTCCGATGGGATCGCTGTCGCCGAAGAGGTTGACCGCCGTGGTCTGTCCCAGCAGCAGGACCTTCGTGGCGCCGTCGAGGTCTTCGGGGGTGAGCGACCGGCCGTCGACGAGCGGCCAGTCGCGCGCTTCCAGGTAATCCGGGGTGACGCCCTGCACGCCGGTGGCCCAGTTGAGGTTGCCGTACACGACCTGCGCCGAGCCCCGCGAGGAGGGTGCCGCCACCTGCACGGCCTCCACCTCGCGCGCGATGGCGAACGCGTCGTCCATGGTGATCCTCTGCTGCGTGCCCTGGCCGAGCCGCGAGCCGCCGGAGGTGCTGGAGCCGGAGAGCACGATGATGAGGTTGGAGCCCAGGCTCTGGATCTGCTCGGCCACGCGCGCCTGCGCCCCCGCTCCCACCGAGACCATGGTGATCACCGCCCCCACGCCGATGATGATGCCGAGCATCGTGAGCATGCTGCGCATCATGTTGACGCGCAGGGAGCGCACGGCGATGCGAATCGACTGGAGGATGGTCACGCAAGCGCCTCCTCGGGCAGCGCCTGGAGCGCCGCCGCCGCGTCCTCGGGCGCCGCCGTGCGCTCGTCGCTGCGCAGGCGGCCGTCACGGAAGAGCAGGACCCGGCTCGCGTAGGCTGCGATGTCCGGCTCGTGCGTCACGAGCACGATGGTGAGCCCCGCGCGGTTGAGCCGCTGCAGCAGGGCGAGGATCTCGATGCTCGTGCGCGTGTCGAGGTTGCCGGTGGGCTCGTCGGCGAGCACCATGGCGGGATCGTTGACGAGCGCGCGCGCGATGGCCACGCGCTGCTGCTGCCCGCCCGAGAGCTGGCTGGGATGGTGGTCTTCGCGCTCCGCCAGCCCCACCGCGGCGAGCCGGGCGCGCGCGCGGGCGTGGCGCTCGCGCACGGACACGCCGGAGTAGAGCAGGGGCAGGCCGACGTTCTCCACCGCGCTCGTGCGCGCGAGCAGGTTGAACTGCTGGAAGACGAAGCCGATCTTGCGGCTGCGGATGCGGGCGAGGGCATCGCGCGACAACCCTGCGACGTCTTCGCCGTCGAGCACGTAGCGGCCGGCGGTGGGCCTGTCGAGGCAGCCCAGCAGGTTCATGAAGGTCGACTTGCCGGAGCCCGAGGGGCCCATTACCGCCACGAAGTCGCCGGGGGTGATGTCGACGGAGACCGCTCTCAGTGCATGCACCGTGTGCGGGCCGAGGTGGTAATCCTTGGCCAGCCCGTCCGTCTGGATGATGGGCGCCACGGCTACAGCCGCAGACGAGGCGAGCCGCCGGCGGCGGGCGACCTGCCGCCGG
>JBBDXO010000275.1:10161-12415 GCA_040902295.1 Candidatus Rokuibacteriota bacterium
CCGCCGCTCGCGAGGCCGACGACGACCTCCTGGCCCTCGACGAGGTTGCCCCGGAGCACCTCGGTGGCCGTGCCGTCGCTGATGCCGAGGGTCAGGCTCACGGCGGCGGCCTTGCCTTCCGCGTCGACCACGTAGACGCGGCCCGGCGTGGCCACGCTGCGCTCCGCGGCGATCCGGTCGTAGCGCTGCTGCTGCTCGGGCGTGAGCAGCGCGCGGATACGGGCGCGCGAGGCCTCGCGGATGCGCGCCGCCCGCTCGCCGCGCTCGGCCTCGGGCGCGGCGCCCAGGGTCTGCATCTGCTGCCGGGACTCTTCCAGGATGGGATCGAGCTTCGCCTGCTGCTCGGCGGTCAGCGTGAGGCCCGTCACGAGCCGATCGCGGATGTCCTCGGGCGTGGGCCGTCCCGCGCCACCGCCGCGGCCGTCGCCACCCCGCGCCGCCCCGGCGGCGGGCTGACCGCGCGGCGCGGCCGCCGGTGCACCGTCGGCCCCCGCGAGGCGGAAGCGCAGCGCCGCATTCGGCACCTTGAGGACGCTCGGCTTCTCGGCCACGATCATCTTCACGTTGGCCGTCATGCCGGGCAGCAGGCGGCCCCCCGGATTGTCCACGCCGATGACGACCGTGTAGGTGACGACGTTCTGGACCACGAGCGCGGCCTTGCGGATCTGCCTCACGGTCCCCGTGAAGCCCTGGCCGGGGAAGGCGTCGACGGTGAAGGAGGCGCGATCGTCGAGCGTGATGCGACCGATGTCGGCCTCGTCCACGCTCGTCTCCACCTGCATCTTCGTGAGGTCCTGCGCGATCGTGAACAGTACCGGCGCCTGCAGGCTGGCGGCGACCGTCTGCCCCACGTCGACCGAGCGCGCGACCACGACGCCGTTCACGGGCGCCCGAATCGTGGTGTGGTCGAGGTCCACCTGGGCCTGCTGCAGGGCCGCCTGCTTGTGCTTGACGTTGGCGCGGGCGGCCTGAAGCATCGCGTCCGTCACCCGCAGCTGGGCCGCGGCCGACAGAATGGCGGCGGCGAGCGCCTGCTCCTTGGCGCGGGAGGAATCCACCTGTGCCGCCGCCGAGTCCTGGGCGGCCTGGCTGGTGTCACGCTCACTCTTCGAGATGAGGTCGCGCCGGAAGAGCTCCATCTTGCGCTCGAGATCGCGCGCGGCCTCCGCGACCGCCACCTGCGACTTCGCCGTTTGTGCGCGCGCCTCGGCGAGCGCCGCGCGGGCGTTCTCGACGTCGGCCCGGGCTCGCTCCACCTGGGCCGACTGGTTGAGGACGGCCGCCTGCGCGGAGTCGACGTCGGCGCGCGCCTGGTTGACCTTCGCCTCGAAGATGGCCGGATCGATGCGCGCGATGATCTGGTTGCGCTTGACGAGGGAGTTGAAGTCGGCGAAGAGCTCCTTCACCTGGCCGGACACCTGGCTGCCCACCTGCACGGTGGTGACGGCGGCGAGGTTGCCCGAGGCCGACACCGCCGCGGTGACGGAGCCGCGCTCGACGCGGGCCGTGCGGTACTTGGGCGCGTTGCCCCCGCTCTGGGCGTAGAAATAGCCCCAGACGCCAAGGCCTGCCAGCAGGGCGACGAGAATGACGGAAACGAGTCGCTTCATCACGAGTTTAGACGGCAGGCGGGCGTCCTTTATTTGCTGTGACCCCGGATCATGCGCGCAACCGTCCTCCGACGCAGCGTGGGAGGGGCCCACGAGGAAGTATAGCACCCGGGCTGCCGGCGCCCGGTACGCGCCGCGACGAGGGTTGGCGGGGGCACTGCGCCCGAAGCTGCTCAGCGAGCTCCGGCCGGGCACGCGTATCGTGTCGCACGACTCCGACATGGGTGACTGGCAGCCGGAGAAGACCGTCCGGCTGACGACCTCGCGCGGCGAGCACGTCGTCTACTACGCACATCACGGGTTCGAGTACTGGCGCCAGCCGCCGACGGGCGAGCTGCTCTTCGGCGGCTGCCGATGGGCGGAAGAGCCCGCCCACGAGTGCGGCGTGGACGACGATACGTGCGTGTCGGAGCGGATCTTCGCCGCCCAGCGCGACTTCGTCAGGCGTCATCTGCCGCGCTTCGCGGCGCTGCCGGTGACGTCGACGTGGGCGGGGATCATGGCGTTCACGCGCGACGGCCTGCCGCTCGTGGGCGCGGTGCCCGGCGGCCGCCGTCGCCAGCTCGTGTGCGCAGGCTGGAACGGCCACGGGCTCGCCCAGGCGCCGCTCTCGGCGCGCATCATAGCCGAGTCCATCCTGGGGC
>JBBDXO010000276.1:0-12209 GCA_040902295.1 Candidatus Rokuibacteriota bacterium
TGGGCATTTTTGTCACGCCTCGTGATCCCCGCAGGGGGGAGCATCCTGCGCGTTTCTCCGCAGCCTGCTAGGGCTCAGCGGCGGTAGGGCGGGCGCCGCCGAAGACCTGGCGGACGCCGAAGTAGGCGAAGGCGTCCTTGAGGTTGGAGTACAGGCGCTTGACCGGGCTCATGGCCGGGTTGGTGACGTACTCGAGGGTGAGGCTCACGCGCTCCTCGCCCTCGCCCAGCGGCGTGATGGCGTGCCACAGCTTGTCGCCGTTGAAGGCGACGAGCGTGCCCGGGTGCGTGGCCAGGCGCAGCTCCACGAGCGGGCGGCCGCCGGGGTCGCCCTTGAAGAGCTGGCACACGAGCCGGCTCGACGAGCGCTCGATGAGGCCGATGAGCACCGTGTAGCGCGAGCCCTTGTAGTACGAGGTGTCGAAGTGGAAGCCGATGTGGTCGCCGGGCTCCGTGTAGAAGTAGAGCGCGCACGAGTGCGGGTCCGACTGCGGGCACGGCTGCAGCGGCTGGCCCGTGATCTCGCTGAGAAACGTGATGAAGGCGGGCGCCCGGTAGAGCGCGATGATGGTGGGCGCCTGCTCCCGCAGCGTGTAGTAGCTGACGCTGCCGCCCTTCTTGTGCCTGGGGATGTAGTTGCGGTGGAGGGCGGGACGCATCCGTTCCACTTCCTCGACCATCCGGTCCACGAGGGCGGCGGGCAGCCAGCGCTCGAGGACGATCAACTCGTTCTGCTCCCGGTAGGTCCGGCGCGCCCCCTCCACGTCGAGCGCGGCCCCCCCCCCCCCCCCCACCGACCCCACCACCGCCAGCTCCGCCTCGCTCACGATATCGCCCTCCTCGACCGTCCCGGATCAGCGGGAATCATACAACGCCGTGCTACACTGGCACCCATCTTCGTCCCCGCTGAATCCGCGGGTCAAACGATCGCCGCAAGCCAGGGGAGGCTGCCCGTGGGATCCGTTCGAGTCGCCATCATCGGCGTCGGCAACTGCGCGTCGTCGCTCGTCCAGGGTGTCCACTACTATCGCAAGGCCTCCGAGCAGGACTTCATTCCGGGCCTCATGCACGCGCGCCTCGGCGGCTACCACGTGGGCGACATCGAGTTCTCCGCGGCCTTCGACATCGACGAGCGCAAGGTGGGGCGCGACCTGTCGGAGGCCATCTGGCAGCCGCCGAACAACACCGTGCGCTTCGCCGAGGTTCCGCACCTCGGGGTGCCCGTGCAGCGCGGCATGACCCACGACGGCCTCGGCACCTACCTGTCGCAGATGATCACCAAGGCCCCCGGCGCCACCGCCGACATCACCAACATCCTGAAGGAGACGGGCACCAACGTCGTCGTCAACTACCTGCCCGTGGGCAGCGAGATGGCCACCAAGTGGTACGTCGAGCAGATCCTCGACGCCGGGTGCGCCTTCGTGAACTGCATTCCCGTCTTCATCGCGCGCGAGGCGTACTGGCGGCGGCGCTTCGAGGAGCGCGGCCTGCCCGTGGTGGGCGACGACGTGAAGTCGCAGGTGGGCGCCACCATCGTGCACCGCGTCCTCACCCGGCTCTTCATGGACCGCGGCGTGAAGCTGGAGCGGACGAGCCAGCTCAACTTCGGCGGCAACACCGACTTCTACAACATGCTGGAGCGCGACCGGCTCGTGTCGAAGAAGATCTCGAAGACCGACGCCGTGCGCTCGCAGCTCGGCCACGACCTGCCCGCGGAGTCCGTCCACATCGGCCCCAGCGACTACGTACCGTGGCTGGAAGACCGCAAGTGGGCGCACATCCGGCTCGAGGGCCGCGGCTTCGGCGATCAGCCCATCAACGTGGAGCTGAAGCTCGAAGTGTGGGATTCGCCCAACTCCGCCGGCGTCGTCATCGATGCCATCCGCGCCTGCAAGATCGCGCTCGACCGCGGCCTCAAGGGCGCCCTGCTGGCGCCGTCGGCGTACCTCATGAAGTCGCCGCCGGAGCAGTGGGCCGACGACCTCGCCCGCCAGCGTCTCGAACGGTTCATCGCCGGCGAAGAGTAGCTTGGCGTCGACGTCACGGACCGGGCGCCTCCTGCGCCGGGTCGTGCGCATCTCCTGCGCGCGTCCCTCCCTGACCCTGCTCGTGGCGGTGGCCCTGGCCGTGCTCTCCGTGGCCTACGCCTTCCAGTCGCTGACGTTCGCCACCTCCACGCGGGCGCTGTTGCCCGCGGGCAAGCCCTACATCGAGCGCTACACGGAGTACGAGCGCGAGTTCGGCGAGCTGGACGACCTCGCCATCGTCGTGGAAGCGCCGTCGTTGCCGGAAGCGACCGTCTACGCCAACCGGCTCACCCACGAGCTGAAGAGCCAGCAGGTGCCGCTCAAGCGCCTCGCCTTCCGGATCGATCCCAAGCAGTTCGAGGACCGTGCGCTCCTGTACCTGTCCACGGAGCGCCTCACCGAGATCCGCGACCGCGTCTTCGACTACCAGGAGTTTCTGGAGACGTTCGCCGCCCGGCCCACGCTGGACCAGCTCGTGGACGGCGTGGCCACCCAGATCGCGAACGCGTTCGTGGGGGGCTTTCTCGACCTCGGGCTCGGTACCGACCCCAAGGGCGCGCTCGACCTGCGCTTCGTGTCCGACCTCGTGCGGCAGATCTCCGCCCGCCTCGACCGCGTCGCGCCCTACCGGTCGCCCTTCTCCAGCCTCTTCGCGGTGGGCGCTGCCGACGCCGACAGCGCCGGCTATTTTCTCTCCGACGACCAGCGGCTCCTCTTCATCCTCGCCGAGCCGGAGTCGAAGAGCGGCAGCTTCACGGGCGACCAGGCCGCCATCGAAGGCGTGCGCGCGGTCATCGCCTCCCTGAAGAGCGAGTTCCCGAGCGTGAACGTGGGCGTGACGGGCAAGCCGGCGCTGTCCAACGACGAGATGACGGCCGCCTTCCGCGACAGCGAGATGGGCGCGCTCGCGGCCTTCGCGTTCACCCTGCTGCTGCTCGTCATCGCCTTCCTGCGCGTGGGCAAGCCCGTGCTGCTCCTGTTCGTCCTCTCCCTGAGCCTGTGCTGGGCGATCGGCGCCGCCACCCTCGTCGTCGGCCACCTGTCGCTGTTCTCGGTGGTCTTCATCTCCATCGTGATCGGCATCGGCATCGACTACGGCGTGTACTTCCTCTTCCGCTACGAAGAGGAGCTCTTTCTCGGCCGCAACCTCGGCGAAGCGCTGCAGATCACGGCCGCGCGCAGCGGCCCCGGCATCCTCCTCAGCGCCGTCACCGCCGCCGCCACCTTTTACGTGCTCATGCTCACCGACTTTCGCGGCCTGCAGGAGCTGGGCTTCATCGCGGGCACCGCCATCCTCCTCTCGTGGGTCTCGATGGTGACCGTCTTTCCCGCCGCCATCGTCCTCATCGACCGGCGCCACGCCACGCGCCCGGCGGGCGCCGTGCCGCGCGCGATCCGCCTCGAGCGCATCCACGTGCCGTTCGTCGACCGCCTCACCGGGTACCCGAAGACCGTCCTCGCCACCGCCGCCGTGGTAACGGCCGCCTCGCTGTGGAGTCTCGGCTCGGTGGAGTTCGACTACAACCTGCTCAATCTGCAGGCGGAAGGCACGGAGTCGGTGGAGTGGGAGATGAAGATCCTGGCCACCTCCGGACGCTCGGGATTGGCGGCGCTGTCGAGCGCCTCATCGGTGGAGGAGCTGCGGCGCAAGCAGGCGGCCTTCCGCGCGCTCCCCAGCGTCTCCGAGGTGGACTCCGCCCTCCTGCTCATTCCCGATGACCAGGAGGACAAGCAGAAGATCATCGCCACCTTCGCGCCCATCGTGGCCCCCGTGCAGATTTCCCGGTCCCTTCGCGTGGACGTGGACCGGCTCATCACGGCGCTGGAGACGCTGCGCCGGCGCTTCGACATCGCCGCCGGCGAGGCGCCCGCCGGCACCATGCAGCGCGATCTGCGGGCCCAGCGCGACGAGATCGCCGGGCTCATCATCAAGCTGCGGCAGACGGGCCGCCGGATCAGCGTCCCCGCTCTCGAGCTGCTGCAGCGCCAGGTGTACGGCGACTTCCGCACCAGCTTCCACCGCCTGCAGGGCAACCTGTCGCCGCGGCGGGTGGGGATGGACGACGTGCCGGAGGAGATCAGGCGCAAGTTCATCAGCGACAGCGGGCGCCTGCTGCTCCAGATCCACCCCGCCGTGAACATCTGGGACCGGGACGGCGCCGAGAAGTTCGTGAACGAGCTGCGCTCGGTCGATCCCGAGGTCACCGGCACGCCCATCATCACCTACGAGGCGATCCGCCTCATGGAGCGGGCGTACATGCAGGGCACGGTGTACGCCGTGCTGCTCGTGAGCACGATCACGTTCCTGATGCTGCGCCACGTGCGGGACACGGCGCTCGCGCTGCTGCCGCTGGCGCTCGGCATGGTGTGGACGGCGGGCCTGATGTACGTGTTCGGCGTCAAGTTCAACCTGGGCAACGTGTTCGCCCTGCCCCTGATCCTCGGCGCCGCCGCCGAGTACGGCCTCAACCTCGTGATGCGCTTCCGGGAGGGACGCGACTCCTCCGGCCCGCTCATCGCCCGCTCCACGATCATGGCCGTGTTCGTGAGCGGTCTCACCACCATCGTCGGCTTCGGCACCCTCCTCATCGCCGCGCACCGGGGCATCTACAGCCTCGGGCTGCTGCTCACCCTCGGCACCACCGCCAGCCTCGTGGCGTCCCTCATCGTCCTCCCCGTGCTCCTGCGCATGACCGGCGAGCGCGGCGACGGCGCCACCCCCACCCCCGTCCCCGTCCTCCCCGCCCGCGCGCCCGTCCCCGCCCCCGCCCGCTAGCGGAATCCTCGATGACGGGTGTCACCGGCGCACCTCGACGAGGTTGGAGTGGAAGGCGGGGCCGCCGCCCATGTCGGTGGTGCGGTCGCTCGTGAGCGTGTTGACGTTGCGGTGGCCGGGATGGAAGCGGTGCCACCAGAGCCCCTCGATCACGACCACGCCGGGGCGCGTGGCCTCGGTGAGCGTGGCCGTGAAGCGCGCGATGCCGCGCGCGCTCTCCACCGTCACCTCGTCGCCCTCGACGATGCCCCGGGCGGCGGCGTCGGCAGGCGCGAGCATGACGGTGGGCGTCTTCTGGCGCCGGCGCAACAGCTCGGACTGGCTGAAGGACGAGTTGAGGAAGAACCGGTTGGGCGGCACGATGCACTGCAGCGGGTAACGCGCGACCATGCCGGTGTTGTCCGGCCCCTCCCCCAGCGGCACGTACGCCGGCAGCGCGGGCAGTCCCGCGCGCGCCATGGTCTCCGAGTAGAGCTCGACCTTCCCTGACGGCGTGGGCGCGCCGTGGGCGAAGGGCCGGTAGGGCCGGGGCAGGTTCAGCCGCGCGGAGCCGTCGGCCGCGAGCTGCTCGTACGTGATGGCGCGCACGGAGTCATCGCCGCGCGCCAGCATGCTCCGGATGACCGCCTCGTCACCCGCGGCATAGTGCGCCATCGCCCGGGGTTCCCCGACCGCGCGCGCCAGCAGCGCGAACACCTCCCAGTTGGACTTGGCCTCCCCCTGGGGCGGCAGCACCGGCTGCGCGAGCTGCACGTAGAACTGGCCGTAGGAGCGGTAGAGGTCGCGGTGCTCCATCGACGTGGTGGCGGGCAGCACGATGTCGGCGTAGTGCGCGGTGTCCGTGAGCACCTGCTCGTGCACGACGGTGAAGAGATCCTCGCGGGCGAGACCGCGCAGCACGCGGTCCTGGTCCGGGCACACGGCGGCGGGATTGGCGCTGTAGACGTACAGCGCCTTCACCGGCGGCGCGAGGTCGGGATCGGTGAGGGCGCGCCCGAGCTGGATCATGTTGACGATGCGCGGCGTGCGCGCGGGCATGAGGTCGGGACGCTCGGCCGCCGAGACGTCGAAGCCGAAGGCGCCACCCGACGACAGCAGCGCGCCGCCGTGCGCGTCGGCGTAGGCGCCGGTGAGGGCGGGCAGACAGGCGAGGGTGCGGCACGTCATGCCCCCGTTGTCGTGACGGGACAGCCCGATGCCGATGCGGATGAACGACCGCGCGGTGGAGCCGTAGCGGCGCGCGAGCCGCACGATGGCCTCCGCCGGTATCCCCGCGATAGGCGCCACCGTCTCCGGCGCGTACGCCTTCACGTGCTCGGCAAGCCGGTCGTAGCCCAGCGTCGCGCGCTCGATGTATCCGCGATCGACGAGCCCCTCCGTCACCAGCACGTGCATGATGGCGAGGGCCAGCGCCGCGTCCGTGCCGGGCCGCACCATGAGGTGCTCGTCCGCCTGCTGCGCGGTGGGCGTGCGGTAGGGGTCGATCACGACCACGTGGGCGCCGCGCGCGCGGGCCTGCTTCACGAGCGTCATCACGTTGATGGTCGAATAGGCGGCGTTGATCCCCCACAGCACGACGAGGTCGGCGCCCACCATCTGCTCGGAGTCGTTGCCGGTCACGACGCCCAGCGTCGCCCGCCAGCCCGCGTACGCCGTCGACACGCAGATGGAGCGGTCGAGCCGGCTGGCGCCGAGCGCGTGGAAGAGCGGGTGGCCCGCGTAGAACTGCACCTGCCCCATGGAGCCGGCATACGAAAACGGCAGCAGCGCCTCGCCGCCGTGGGCGCCGATGACGCCCCGCCACCGCTCGGCGATCTCCGCGATCGCCTCCTCCCACGACAGGGGGGCGAACTCCCCCGCGCCCTTGGCGCCCACGCGTCGCAGCGGCGTCCTCACGCGCAGGGGCGAATGCACGCGCTCGGCGTACTCGCGCACCTTGCCGCAGATCACGCCCTGGGTGAACGGGTGCGCGGCATCGCCCGTGACGGCGGTGATGCGGCCGCCCGTCACGCTCACCTCGAGGCTGCAGCAGGAGGGGCAGTCGTGGGGACACACGGAGTGCATGCCGGAATTCTAGACTATGATGTCGCGTGCCCGCCATCGTGGCGCGATTGAATCCCTTCACCACGCCGGAGACGCGGCGCCTCGCCGTCCTCTTCGGTGTCGTCTACTTCGCGCAGGGCATGTGGTCGCTGCCCAACCAGACCATCACCATGATCTTCAAGGACACGGGGATGTCGGCGGGCCAGGTGGCCACCTTCTTCGTCATCAGCACCACGCCCTGGCTGCTCAAGCCGGTGTACGGCCTCCTCTCGGACTTCGTGCCCCTCTTCGGCCGCCGCCGCACCGGGTATTTCGTCCTCGGCTCCGGCCTCGCCGCCCTCGCGGGCTTCGGGGTCGCCTTCGGCGGCAGCACCTCCTACTGGACGCTCGTCACCCTCGTGACCGCCATGGGTCTCGGCCTCGCCTTCACGGACGTCATGACGGATGCGCTGATGGTGGAGAACGGCCGGCCGCGCAACCTCACGGGCGCCTTCCAGTCCGTGCAGTGGGCCGCCATCTACGGGGCCGCCATGTTGGTGGGCGTCGGCGGCGGCTACCTCGCCGAGCATCGCAACCTGACGGCCACCTTCCTCGTGGCCGCGTGCTTTCCGCTGGTGTCGCTGGTGATGGCGCTCCGCTTCATCGACGAGCCGGCCGCGCGCGCGGACTGGAACGCCCTGCGCGAGCAGGCGCGCGCCGTGCGCGCCGCCCTCGCCTCCCGCGAGGTGTGGCTGGTGGCGGGCTTCATCTTCTTCTGGACGTTCAGCCCATCCTTCGGGCCCGCCTTCGTCTTCTACCAGGTGGACGACCTGAAGTTCAGCCAGCAGTTCATCGGCACCCTCACCGCCCTCGGCTCGCTGGGCTCCGTGGCGGGCGCCGCCATCTACGCGCCCCTGTCACGCCTGATGAGCCTGCGCCGCATCGTCAACCTGTCCATCGGGCTCGGGATGCTCGGCACGCTGATCTACCTCCTCTACCGCGGTCCCGTGTCCGGCATTCTCATCGACATCACCTACGGCTTCCTGTACATGCTGACCACCCTCGCCTTCCTCGACCTCGCCGCCAAGGCGTGTCCTCGCCACGTGGAAGGCACCTTCTTCGCGCTCCTCATGTCGGTCTTCAACCTGGGCCAGCAGGGGTCGCAGTGGACGGGCGGCCACCTCTACGACTACGTCGGCTTCCGCAACCTGGTCCTGATCGCCTCCGCCATGACCGCGCTCACGTGGCTGCTCGTGCCCCTCATCAACATCGACCGCATCGAAGCCTCGGCGCGGAACGCCGCGTAGGCGGCTGATTCACGCGCGCGACTCGCGCCGCCGGCGGGTCCTGTCGCCGGGGTGGCCCCCGCCCGGCCGGACTCCGTCACCCGTTCGCCTGATCGCAGCGCTTGGCGCTGCGGACAGGACGAAGGGGTCCCACTCCGCCCGGGCGGGCGGGAGCGACCCCGACGCCACCCGCCGGGAGCGCGAGCCGTGCTCATGAATCAGCCGGCGTCGGCGGGCTTCTGTTGGATCGCGCTCGAGTCGCGGGCGGCGGCGGCGAAGATGCCGCGGGTCATGAGGGCATTCGAGGCGGCGGCGCGCTGCTCGTAGATGGCGGCGCGGGCGGCGTGCGCGTCCGTGTCGTCGGGGGCGGCGGCGGTGGCCCAGTCGATCAGGTGGCAGGCGAGCGCGAGGTCGCCGGCGGCCGCGAGCGCGCGGGCGCGGGCGACGAGGGCGGCCACGCCGCCCGCGAGTGCCGCGACTTCACGGCCGAGCGCGGCCTGCGGGGCGGGCTTGACGTGCGAGGGGATGCCGTCCCACCAGCCGCCGTACAGCCGCCAGATGTTGCGCACGACGAACTCGGGCTCGTCGTACACCGCTTGTAAGTACGGCCGGCCGGCGAGATGGGCGGGCGGCCTCACTTCGGCGAGGATCGTCTCCAGCGTCATGCCGGCGTTCATGCGCAGCAGCGTGTCGCGCACGAGCGTCTCCAGCCACTCCGCCGTCTCGTCGAGGGCCTGGCGGACGCGGGCGGCGCCCACCACGGGCACGCCGTGACCGGGCACGAGCATCTCGGCGCCGCAGGCGCTCATCGCGCGCAGCGACACGGCCCAGTCCGCGGCGTAGCGCTGGACTTTCTGAGGGTTGCCGGCGTTGGGCGCCACCCAGAAGAACTGGTCGCCGGTGAAGACGATGCGCCGGGCCGGGTGCCAGAGCCACGTGTGGTCGTCCGTCTCCCCGCGCGCGTGGTGCAGCTCGAGCACGGTGGATCCGATCTCGAGGCGGTGCGTGGTGTCGTAGACGGTGTCGGGCTCGTCGTAGTCGGTGGGCCAGCTCGGCGGGATCCCGAACTGGCGCGCGTTGATGGTGGCGTTGAAGCCGTTGGTGGCGCGGTAGCGCGCGAAGCGCAGGGGCACATTGCGATGGGCGACGATCTGCGGCCGGCGCCAGCCGCGGGCGGCGGCTTCGGCAAGAAAGGGCGGCAGGCCGCACGCGTGGTCGACATGGCCGTGCGTGTAGACGGCGGCCGCCAGGGGGGCCGCCTCCCAGCCCCGCACCGCCTCGAACGTCTTGGCGCGCGCCGCGTAGTTGCCGGTGTCGACGAGGACGAGCCCGGCTTCCGTGCGCAGGGCGGTGACGTTGGCGAAGGCGTGGAGAAAGAACACACCGGGCGCGATCTCCTCGGCCTGCCCGGTGGGCCGCAGCAGGTCGCGCCCGGTGACGGCACCGCTCCAGAACCGCTCCGCGAGCTCGAGGACGGCGCCCACGCTCAGCCCCTGAGATCGGTGTCAGTCATCGGCGTCCTCGTCGTCCGTGGCGGCCCCGGAGTCGCGGTAGGCGCGGCGCAGCCACCGCAGGGCGCGCACCACGTCGCCGTCCGTCTCGATGCTCAGCTCGATCCAACCCCGCCGCGCAAAGCGGCGGTGGGGGCGCACGCTCTCGTCCTTGAGCGCCTGCCGCTGGTCGGCGGGCGACAGGCGGATCCACAGGTCGTGCTCCTTGACGCGCAGGGGAAAGCAGGCGAAGAGCCGGTCGCCCGTGAAGTAGCCCCAGCGGCCGAACATGGGCGTGATGCGCACGCCCTCCCATTCGCCCAGCGTGCGGTTGAGGCGCTGCGCCGGCCCCGCGCCCCCGCGCTCGAGGGCGCGGCGGGTCTTGCGCCCGTGGCCCATGCCCCGGAAGCGGCGCGGCGCCGCCACCGCTACGGCCACACCTGCGTGTAGGCGAAGCGCGCGCGATCGCTCACGCCGGCGAAGTGCTTGTCGTACTCCGCCTTCAGCTCCGTGAAGTGGCTGGAGGCCATGAGGGCGTGGAAGGTCGCCTCGTTCTGCACCTCGTACACGGCCATGTACTGGTAGGTGTCCTCGCCCATGATCGCCTTGTACCGGCGCGCGCTCACGGCGCCGGGGTAGCGCAGGAACTGCGGGCAATGCTCCTCGTTGTACCAGCGGTTGAACTCGGCTTCGCGCTCTGTGGTGATGGTGGCTTTCACGACGAAGAGAACAGTCGCCATCGATGACCTCTCACGAGTCGGGATGTGGCATTCTGCCATTGACACCTCGTGCGCCGCCATGCGAAAAGTGGCCGTTTCCAAGACCCGCAAGGAGACCGTGCTCCATGACACCGACCTCACGACTCCACTTCGCCCCCGTCGAGGGCGGAGCCGAGCTCTTCACGCCCGACTTCACCCGGTTCCTCACCACGCTGCACGACCGCCTGCACACCCGCGCGCAGGCGCTGCGGGCCGCGCGCGCGCGGCTGCTGGAGGATGCGCTGAAGCACGGCCGAGCGCCCGGCCCCCTGCCCCCGAGCGAGGCGACGACGTCAGCGTGGACGGTGGAGCCGGTGCCCGCGGATCTGCAAAAGCCGGGCATCGAGATCTCGGGGCCGTGCTCCATCACGTCGATGTTCATCAACGCGCTCAATCCGGGGCCGGAGGGCGAGCGCGCCGAGGGCGACCTGGACGACGACGAGGACTCCGGCGGGCACCGGCTCATCGACACCGTCTCCGCCGCGCACAATCGCCTGGCGGCGGTGAACCGCGAGCTGCGCTTCACCGATCCCGTCCGCAAGAAGGAATACAGGATCGCCGAGGGCGAGCTGCCCTTCTTCATGCACCGCGAGCGCGGCCTGCACCTCGATGAGCCCGACGTCACCATCGACGGCACGCCCGTCAACGCCGCCATCCTCGGCACCGCGCTCACGCTGTTCTACGCCGGGCGCGCGCAGGCGGGCCGCGGCCAGGGCATCTACTTCTACCTGCCCAAGCTGGAGACGGCGGACGAGGCGCGCTTCTACCGCGAGCTGTTCGACGCCGCCCGGCAGGCGCTGCCCTTCCTGAAGGACGCCGTCATCCGCGGCATCATCCTGGTGGAGTCGCTGCCGTGCGTCTACCAGATGGAAGAGATGCTGTGGGCGCTCGGCCCCTACGCGGCCGGCCTCAACGCGGCGCGCTGGGACCTCAAGGCCTCCATCTTCGAGTACGTGATGGCCGATCCGACATCCGTGTGGCCGGACCGCTTCGGCGTGGACATCAAGACGACCCCGTTCCTGTCCGACATCTTCCGCCGCCTCGTCGCCATCTGCCTCAAGCACGGCGCCGTGCCCATCGGCGGCATGGCCACCGCGCTGCCGAGCAACGATCCCGAGGTCAACCGCGTGGCGGCGGAGGCCATCCGCGGCGACAAGCAATGGGAGGCCGAGCAGGGCTTCATCCGGGGCTGGGTCGCCCACATCTTCCACATGAAGACCGCCGCCGACCCCTTCAAGACGCTCATCGCCTCCGGCTGGAAGCCCACGCCGACGATGGCCGACCCCGCCAGTTACCCGGTGCGCATCGAGGTGCCCGCGGGCCCCATCACCGTCGAAGGCACCCGCCGCAACGCGCGCATGGTGGTCGAGTACGTCGAGGGCTGGCTCAACGGCCGCGGCGCCAAGGGCATCGACAGCCTCGCCGGCAAGCCGGGCATCCACCCGGCCCTGATGGAAGACCTGGCCACCGGCCGCATGTCCGTGGCGCAGATCGCCCAGCGCATCCGCCACGGGGCGCGCACCACCGACGGGCCCGCGGCGGTCCACGATTTCGCGATAGTGAAACGCATGCTCCAGAGCGAGACGGAGGACATCATCAGCGCGCTCAAGGGCGACGCCGCGGCGGCGGAGCGCTATCGCAAGGCCCTCAAGGTCGCGCTGCGGTGGATCAAGAACTACACCGACCTCGACTTCCGGTCTCTTGGGTCGTACACACGGGCTGATCTCGACCGCATCGCTTCGGCGCCGGACGCCTTCTAGCGCGGATAATTCACGAGCGGGGATTACCTTCGGGGTGCGAGGACCCTGTACGTGCGAACGCACGTCGGCGGATCGAGGAGCGGGGGGGGGG
>JBBDXO010000277.1:0-1773 GCA_040902295.1 Candidatus Rokuibacteriota bacterium
GGGTCCTCGCACCCCGACACCCGCCCACCCGCGCCTCACGAATAATCCAGGTCAGCGACCCAGGGAGGCCCCTCTCATGACTGATAGCCGGCTGGTAACGAGGTTCGGCTCGCTCGATCGGTGGGACACGGGCGGCGTCGACGTCATCAACGATGACCCGAAGAATTACGTCTTCTCCAACATCTTCGCGGTGGCGTCGAAGGCCGGGCCCTACGAGAAGGTCGCCGTCGGCAGGAACATCGAGTACGTGATCGAGGCCATCCGGGCCGAGGGCGTGTCGGACTGGCGCGCGCCGGGGCACGACGAGTTCGCGCTGGTGATGGACGGCGAGGTGGAGATCCGGCTGCTGAAGCTCGCCGATCCCGCCGTCGTGGCGGCGGGAACGAAGGGCTCCGTGCCGCTGGCGGGGCCGCCGGCGGGCAAGACGATGGGCACGGTGCGGGCGCGGCGCGGCCACATGACGCTGCTGCCGGTGGGGGCGGCCTACCAGTTCCGGGCCGATCGCCCCGCCGTGATCCTGCTGCAGACCCTGGCGGGACGGGACACGGTGGAGCGCTGGGCGGAGATCTGCCAGACCGGCCCCCAGCGGCGGTCGTGAGGGAGGACGCCGACATGACGACGCCGAGCATGCCCGAGATCGGCAGCATCGAGCCCAACCGTCACGGCTACCGGACGTTCACGCTGGGATCGTTCCGGTTCGAGCGGGACGAGTACTTCGCGCACGTGGCGTGGCCCAAGGGCCGCCACGCGCTGTCCGTGGAGGCGTTCCTGCGCGCGCTGCAGCGCGACATCGCGTGGGGGTTCTTCTACGGCACCGTGAACTTCGACGGTGTGGTGGGGACCGTGAACCACTACGGCACCGTGGACCTGTACGCGGGCCGGTTCAACGCGCACTACCGCCAGGCGGGGCTGGACCACTCGGAGAACTTCGCGACCCCGCTCATCCAGCGGGTGTTCGAGGCGATGCTGGAGGACTGGACGAACGCGACCTTCGACCCCTTCGCCAGCCCGGCGGAGACGGGCAGCGCCTTCGGGCCGAAGAACGGCAGCAACAAGGAGGCGATCACGCGGCACCGGGTGACGGCCCGGCGCATGATCGGCTGTCCGGGCGACGAGCCGCCCCGCAGCGACGACAGCGGCTTTTCGATCAACCGGCACTTCGCGGACGTGCCGCAGGACGCGCCGGAGGTGCAGGCGGAGCCGGGCTTCGAGGGCGAGGTGGTGGCGTTCAACCTGTTCGCGTACCTGTCGCGCTCGGACGTGACGTGGAACCCCTCGGTCGTCTCCGTGTGCAAGGCGAGCCTCTACTGTCCGACGACGGAGGAGTACATCCTGCCCGTGATCCACGGCAACGACCGCGTGGAGTGGTTCGTGCAGCTCTCGGACGAGATCCACTGGGAGGTGGAGGACCGCGACACCGGGGCCGTGCGGGCGCGCGTGGTCATGAAGGCGGGCGACGTGGCGGCGATGCCGGCCGACATCCGGCACCGCGGATTCTCCCCGAAGCGGTCGATGCTGCTCGTGTGGGAGAACGCGTCCCCCGACCTGCCCGCCCTCTACGCCAGCGGCACGATGCCCCCCACACCCGTGCAGTTCTGACGTCGCCACCCACCCCCGCCCGCCTCGCCTCAGCAACCCGGGCTACCGCCCTTCGCCGCTCCTGAAGCGCGCCAGCTCCTCACGGATGCGGGGCAGCGCGCCGGCGACCGGCAGCAGCCGGTGCTCGGCGATGTGCTCCGCTACCGCCAGGCCGGCGAGGATGTTGCCGCGCCG
>JBBDXO010000278.1:0-9273 GCA_040902295.1 Candidatus Rokuibacteriota bacterium
TGACTTCTATACATGTGCCGGATCGCGGGTGAGCCGCCGCCCCAGATGTTGAGAAGTCACAGCCTGACCCCAGTGCGCTCCTCAGCGCGCTGCGGGCGGCGTGGTTGCCAGCCGCGAGCCGCGCGGCAGCGTCAAGTGAAGCTCGCGGCAGCGCTTGCGCAGGGTGTTGCGGTTGAGGCCCAGGATGCGCGCGGCGCGGAGCTGGTTGCCGCCCGTCAGGGCGAGCACGTGCACGATGAGGGGACGCTCGAGCAGGGTCATCGTGTCGCGGTGGATGCGCCGGGAGCCCGTGGCCATGAGCTGCTGCACGATGGACGGCACGGTGTCGGCGACGGCGTGGGCGAGCAGCCGCAATTGCGCCGCGCCCGCTCCGCCGTCACCGTCGTTGCCGCCGTTGTCGTGCACGCCGTACGTGGCAGCAAGCGCCGTGCCGCACCGTCATCCCAGACTTCGCACGCAGTTATCGCTCGGCGGGGGCGCGGGCGGCTGCCGCCGAAGCGGGCAGCGCGGGCGCGCTGCTCATTCGCTCGGCAGATGACGATGGCGCACGGTAGTATGCGCTGACTGCATGATCTCGCTCGAGGACGTCGTCGATCGCCCCCCCATCGTGCACGGCGGCCTCGCCACCTGGGGCATCAGCCTGCGGCTGGCCCGCTTCCTCGACGCCCAGCTCACGCCGCAGTCCGTGACGCTGGAGACGGGCGCCGGCCTCAGCACGATCCTCTTCCTGCGCCGCGGCGTCGCGCGCCACATCAGCATCACGCCCTACGGCAACGAGCTCGACGCCATCCGGACGTACTGCGAAAAGGTCGGCATCGACACCGGCCCCCTGCAGGCGGTCTGCGCGGGCTCGCAGCACTACCTGCCGTCGGCCGCTCTCCCCCCGCTCGACCTCGTCCTCATCGACGGCGCGCACGCCTTCCCCGCGCCGTTCCTGGACTGGTTCTACACCGCGGAGGCGCTGAAGGTCGGCGGCCTGATGGTCGTCGACGACCTGCCCCTGGTGACGGGCACGATCCTGGCGGACTTCCTGAGCGCCGACGAGCGATGGGACGAAGTGCTGAGGGACGACCGGTTCGCCGTCTATCGCAAGCGCGTCCACCCCATCGCCGACGAGAAGGACTGGCTGGCGCAGGCCTATCTCGTGAAGTCCTACCCGGTGGCCGCCGTGCGCGTGATCAGGGCCGGCCCCGTCCGTCGCGTGCTCGGCCTGGCGAGGGCCGCGTGGCACCAGCCCGAGCTGGTCACGCGGAAGCTACGCGCCCTGCGCGGGCGCCCGCGTCAGTGAGGCAGTGACCGGCCCTCTTCCTGTGCCGCGAACGCCGCCGTGAGCCATGAAGCCAGCCGCACATCCGAGTCGACCAGCTCCGCGCGCATACCGCCGCTCATCACCACGATGGCGCCGTACCGTCCCTCGCGCCACCAGCGGCCCCAGCCTTCTGCAATCGCGTCGGCGTCGCTGGATACGGCGCCCGCGGGCGCCTCGACGAGCTCGTCGAACCGGCGACGCCGCATCGTCTCGGCCGGAGTGGCGACATGCGGCAGACGCAGGCACAATCGGCGGAGCTCGGCCACTGTCCGAAGTGCCGCCGCCACATCGCGGGTCATGGCGTGTCCGGCCCCAGCGCCTCGAGGTCGGCACGATCTCGGGCCGACCCACGCAGCTCTTTGAGCGCGCGCAGCCCGCGCACCGAAACGATCCATAGCGGCCACCCTTCCACAGTGATGGCCGAACGCTCGTTGAGGATCGTGAGCAGTACCGGGTCGGCGGGCAGGAGGAGATCGAGGGGCAGCGCGTCGGCACCCTCGATCTTTGTCAGCCGCTGAATACCGAGCCGGCCGCCGGCGACGCGCATGACAGCGCCCGCCCTCCGAAAGCCCAGGGGTGTCAGCAGGGGGATCGCCCGCTCGACATCGGCGGGATCCAGGACGAGATCGATATCTTCCGTGGCGCGCGGAACGGTGTAGATCGACACCGCGAGGCCGCCCGCGAGCGCGTACGGAATGGAGCCGCCCTCGAGCGCACCGGCGACCGCGCGCAGCTCCGAGTACAGGTCCAGCGCGATCAGAAGCTCCATTCGGAGAACAGCTTCTGCTTGAAGGCGGCCAGCTCCTCGACGGGCGCGGCCGCGGGCGCGCTCGCGGCGGCCGACAGCTCGAGCACCTTGTCGCCCATGCGCTGTAGCCGGTGCGCGAGCACGGTGGCGATGGTGGCGATGAGCTTGTAGGCGGCCAGGCTGTCGGACTGCAGCAGGCGTGAGAACTGCGTCTTCGTGAGGTGGTGCAGCTCGCAGTCCGTCTGCGCCCGCACGGTGGCCGTGTGCTCGCGCTCCAGCAGCAGGCTCATCTCCCCGAGCACGGTGGGCGCCTCCACGACGGCCACGCTCTGCATGCGGCCGGTGTAGGTCGTGCGCAGGACCTCCACCGTTCCGCTCGCGAGCAGCATCAGCCCTTCGGGGCTTTCGCCCTCGCCGAAGATGAGCGAGCCCGCCTCCGCCCGCACGGGCACGGTGGCCTTGGCGATCTGGTCCGCCTCCTCGTAGGTGAGGCCGGCGCCGAGCATGGTGCGGATCAGCTTCAGGAGATCGGCCGAGGCCACGATCACACTCCTCTCAGGACGGTGGCCCGTCCCACGCGCCCGATGGCCACGATGAAGGCCGCCGTGCGGAAGGACACCTTGCGCTCGCGCACCACGCGCGCGAGCGTGGCGTAGGCCTCGCGCATGTGGCGCGCCAGCTCGGCGTTGATCTTGTCTTCCTCCCACGAGAACTGCTGGATGTTCTGCGCCCACTCGAAGTAGGAGACGGTCACCCCGCCCGCGTTGACGTAGATGTCGGGCAGCACCATCACGCCGCGCGCGGTCAGCATCTCGTCCGCCTTCGGCGTGGTGGGCGCGTTGGCCGCCTCCAGCACCACGCGCGCCCGCACCGCGTTGGCGTTGGCCTCCGTGATGACCCCGCCGAGGGCGGCCGGCATCAGCACGTCGACGTCGGAAAGCAGCAGGTCCTCGTTGCTGATGGCGTCGCTGCCGGGAAAGCCGGCCACCGACTTCGTCGCCTTCACGTGGTCGATGAGCTTGGGGATGTCGAGCCCGCCGGGATCGCGCACGCCGCCGCGGGCGTCGGACACGGCCACCACGCGGCCGCCGCGCTCGTGCAGGAAGCGGGAGGCCCAGGAGCCGACGTTGCCGAAGCCCTGCACGGCGAACGTCTTGCCGCGCACTTCACCCGTGCCCGAGTCTTTCAGGTACTCCTCGAGCGCGAAGACGACGCCGCGGCCGGTGGCCTCCTCACGCCCGCGCGAGCCGAAGAGGTCGACGGGCTTGCCCGTGACGACGGCGGGCGAGAAGCCGTGGATCCTCGAGTACTCGTCCATGATCCACGCCATCACCTGCGCGTTGGTGTTCATGTCCGGCGCCGGAATGTCGGTGTGGGGGCCGATGATGTCGTGGATCTGCTGCACGAAGCGGCGCGTGAGCCGCTCCAGCTCGCGCGGCGACAGCTTGGCGGGATCGACGGCGATGCCGCCCTTGGCGCCGCCGTAGGGCAGGTTCACCACCGCCGTCTTCCACGTCATGAGGGAAGCGAGGCCGAGGGCCTCGTCGAGATCGACGGTGGGATGAAAGCGCAGGCCGCCCTTCATGGGCCCGCGGCTCTTGTCGTGCTGCACGCGATAGCCGATGAAGGTGCCGAGGTCGCCGTTGTCCATCGTGATGGACACGTCCACCTTCACCTCGCGGAAGGGCGTGACCAGCATCTTCTCGACCGCGGGCGACAGCTCCATCACCCGGGCCGCCTGGCGGAAGTAGTAGTTGACCTCGTCGAAGCCCGACATTACCGTCGATTGTACGACGCCGGGCGCTCGCCTCCGTCACAGTCTGTTCGCGGGCGGCGGTGCCCAGCACGCAGGGCAGTGCCCACGGCCGCGCGTGCACCCCGGCGGCCCGCGGCGCGCGTGAAGCGCCGTGTTGTCGAGCGGTTGACCGGCACGCGAGCGCGGCGCGCGATGTGCACGAGCCAGGCGCACGATGCCGCGCCTGCTGCCGCTCGTCGCCGCCGTCCTCGGTGTCATCGCACCGGCCGCCTGCGCGCTCGCCCAGCCGCCGGCCATCCACTACGTGTACGACGCGCTCCACCGTCTCGTCGCCGTGGTCGACCAGCAGGGCCAGGCCGCGACCTACACCTACGACGCGGTCGGCAACATCCTGCGCATCGAGCGCATCGACCCGCCGCCGGGATCGGTCGCCATCTCGCTGTTCGCACCGTCCGCGGGCGCCGTCGGCGCCACCGTGCAGATCTTCGGCAAGGGCTTCAGCGCCACGGCGGCCCAGAACACCGTCGCCTTCAACGGCGCGGCGGCGCCGGTCACGGCGGCGGCGGCCAATCGCCTCGTCGTCACGGTGCCGCCGGGCGCCACCACGGGCGCGATCAGCGTGACGACGCCCGCGGGGTCCGCAACGTCCGCGACTGTCTTTCGCGTGGTGGGCGCCATGGCGATCGCGCCTGCCGGGCTGACGATTCCGCTCGGGGCCACGCGCGCGTTCACGGCGACGGAAGGCGGCGCGCCGGTCACGACCGCCCGCTGGCTCGTCAACGGCGTGCCCGGCGGTGAGTCGTCCACGGGCACCATCTCCAGCGCGGGCCTGTACACCGCGCCGCCGGCGCTGCCGTTCCCCGCCGTCGTCACGGTCACGGCCATGCATGGCGACGACAGCACCGTGACCGCCTCGTCGCTGGTGACCATCGTGCCGCCCCAGCCGCTGTTCGTCGCCTCACGCGCGGTGACGGTCGCGGTGCGGGCGCCCGCGCTGTCCATCCACGACAGCGTGACCGCCTCCGTCACCGTGACGGTGGGCGGCGCCGGATCCGCCTTCGGCACGGCGCCGCCCGTCAGCGTGCGCCTGGCGGCGCTGTCCGACACCTACGCCGTCGGCCGTGCCGTCTCCGTGTCGCTGGCGCCGGTGGTGACGGCGGTCGCTCCCCTCGGCGCTCCGCCCGGAAGCGACGGGCTCGACGTGACGATCACGGGCGCCGGGCTGACCGACGTGACCGACATCGCGTTCTATCGCGATGGCGCCAGCGATCCGCAGGTGACGGCGACCCACTTCGTCGTGAACGCCGAAGGCACCGAGGCGATCGTCGAGGTCGCGGTGGCCCCCGACGCCGTGCCGGGCCTGCGCGTGGTCCGCGTGACCACGCCCGTCGGCGTGTCGACCGCCGAGGGCACCGGCGGCAACCTCTTCTCCATTCCCTGAGCAGCGGTCAAGGAGGTCATTCATGCGCCGGCTCGTGTCGTCCGCGATCATCGCCTGCCTCGGCCTGTGGCCGTCGAGCGGCCATGCCAGCACCGGCGCCGACGGCGCCTTCGCGCCCGCGTCGAGCATCACGCTGACGCCGCCGCCGTCCGGCGTGTTCAACTTCACGACGATCACCATCCCCGTTGGCGTCACCGTGCGCTTCACCACCACCAGCGCCCCCGTCACGCTGCTGGCGAGCGGCAACGTCACGATCGCCGGGGTGCTCGACGTCAGCGGCGGGCCGGGCGTCAACGGCATCGTGAGCGGGACGTCGTTCGCCCCCACCGCGGGCGCGCGCGGCCCGGGCGGCTTCGATGGCGGGGCGGGAGCCATTGGCGTCGCCAGCACCGTGGGCGGCAGCGGCCTCGGCCCCGGCGGCGGCCACAGCACCGCGCAGGGAGCCGGCGGCGGCGGGGGCTTCGGGGCCGCGGGCCTGAACGCCTCCTCCGGCGGCGGCGCCGGCGGCGCGATCTACGGCACGGAGGCGTTGCTGCCGATGATCGGCGGCTCCGGCGGCGCGGGCGGGGGCGCGGCGTTCGGATCGACCGGCGCCGGCGGCGGCGGAGGCGGGGGCGCGCTCGTGATCGCCACGTCCGCCAACATCCATTTCACGGGCGCCATCGTCGCGCGCGGCGGCAACGGCGGCGGCGCGTTCGGGCCCGGGGGCGGCGGCAGCGGCGGGGCCGTGCGCCTGATCGCGAGCAGCACGTCGGGCACGGGCGGCTCCATCGACGTCCGCGGCGGCGCGGCGGGCTCCATCCCGGGCATTGCCCAGGGCGGCGCGGGCGGCGTCGGACGCGTGCGCATCGAAGCCGTCTCTCACGGCGCGGCGATCAACTACAACACCGTGCCGCCCTCGGCGGCGCTGCCGGCGAGCGTGACGCTGCCCGAGGCGCCGGCGCTCACCATCGTGTCCGTGGGCGGGCTCAGCGCCCCGCCCGCGCCCGCCGCCTCGTACGCGATGCCGGACATCGTCCTGCCGGCGACGACGACGAATCCGGTGCCCGTCGCCATCGCGGGCGCCAACGTGCCGCCGGGCACCGCCGTCAGCGTGCGCGTCGTGGGCCAGACGGGCGGCGCCACCTCGACCACCGCCACGCTGGTGGGCAGCCTGGCGTCGTCGACGGCCAGCGCCAGCGTGACGGTGCCCACGAACCGTCCGAGCGTCATCAGCGTCTCCGTCACCTTCACGCTCAGCGCCGCCGGCTCCGGGCCCGTGTTCGTCCACGGCGAAGAGGTCGAGGCCGTCCGCGTCTCCGCCCGCTCCGGTGGCGTCGCGGAGCTGACCTACATCACGCGATCGGGCCGCGAGATCGTGGTCGCCGCCCGATAGCGCGTGCGGTTCATCACCCTCGTGGGATTGATGCTCGCGATCGGCGTCGCGGAGGCGGCTCCACCGCCCGTCCAGCAGTGCGCGCTCTGCCACCGCGGGATCGAGGACGCGCACCCGAAGAAGACGCTCACCTGCACGACCTGCCATCGGGGTGATACCGCCGCCACCACGCCCGACCGGGCCCACGCCGGCATGTACGCCAATCCCGGCGATCTCCGCGTCGCCGAGCAGACGTGCGGCGCCTGCCACGCGGCGATCACGAAAAAGGTGAAGTCGTCGATCATGGCCCACCGCTCCGGCACCCAGAGCGGCTCGCTCTTCCCCAACGGCCTGCAGGCCACGCGCGAGGGCGTGACGTTCTCGATGGCGCCCGAGCCCACCACGCCGGGGGTGACGCTGCCCAAGGGCCATCCCCTCCCCACCGGCGCCGTCGCCCGGCTCGATCCGCTCCCCACGTTCAAGGAGAGCGGCAACGTCTTCTTCGATCTCCTGCGCAAGGAATGCACGTCCTGCCATCTGTGGACGCAGGCGAAGTCGATCAAGGGCAACTTCCGCGGCACCGGCTGCGCCGCCTGCCACATGACCTATGGCGAGGACGGCAAGTCCGCCGGCGGCGATGCCGCGATGCCCCGCCACAAGAGCGGCCGGCCCCTGCGTCACGTGCTGACGAAGGCGGTGCCCGTCACCCAGTGCGCCACCTGCCACAACGGCGGCTCGCGCGCGGCCATGAATTTCCGCGGCCTGATGGAAGCGCCCGCCGAAGGGCGGCAGACCTTCACCTACGACCAGGACCTGCTGCACGGCCACTCCTACACGCAGCAGACGGCGGACGTCCACTTCACGCGCGGCATGGCCTGCATCGACTGCCACACGGAGCGCGAGATGCACGGCGACGGCCAGATCTACGCCAAGCGGCACTACGAGGTCGAGGTCCGCTGCGAGTCCTGTCACGGCACGCCCGACACGCTGGCCACCGGCATCACCGCGCAGGGCCGCAAGCTGCGCAACGTCTTCGTGGCCGCCGCCCCGAACCTCACCGGCCTCGTGACGCTCGTCGGCAAGCTCACGGGGAAGACGCACGTCGTCCCGCAGCTCGCCACGCTGCCCGTGCAGCCGCCGGGCCACGAGGCGGCGCACCTGAAGAAGACGGAGTGCTTCACCTGCCACACCGCGTGGGCGCCCACCTGCTACGGCTGCCACATCAAGATGGATTATTCCGCCTACACCGACCCCGTCAACGTGTCCTTCGATAATCTGGCGAGCGAGCATTCCAAGCAGGGGTGGTTCCGCCTCACCCCCGGCGTGCGCTTCGCCGACCCCGAGCCGGTGCTGGGTCTCAACTGGCGCGGCAAGGTGGTGCCGTTCGTCTCCCGCGCCCAGCCGCTCTTCAGCTACGTGAACCCGGCGGGCGTGCTCGAGTACGACTTCAAGAAGCTCGGCTTCGCCCACAACCCGATCGTGCCCCACACGGTGGTCAGGCAGGCGCGGACGTGCGAGAGCTGCCACGCCAGCCCCCGCGCCCTCGGCCTCGGCGCCTTCACGAGCCGCGAGCATCCCAAGCTCGAGGAGTTCAAGCAGCCCGCCGACTTTCGGTGGGACCGCATCGTGGACGAGGGCGGCCGCCCGGTGCAGGCGCAGACGCTCGACGGCACGCGCCCGCTCAACCGCGAGGAGATGGACCGCCTCCGTGCCGCGCCTTTCAAGACACCGTACGCGGCGCCACCGGAAGGAACGACGCGATGACCCGCCGGTGGACGCTGGCGCTGGCCGCGCTCGCCGCGACGTCGCTGCTGGTCTCGCCCGTCCTCGCCGAGCCGCCGATCACCGCGCTCGCGCCCGTCGACACCATCCTCGACGGCCGCCACGAGCTGGTCGGGGTTGCGGTCACCGCGGACGGCGTCCGCTACGTCTCCGACCGCGGGGCCGGCCTCGTCTATCGCCTCGACGCCGGCGGCGCGCTCACCGTGGCCGCGGCGAACCTGGATCGCCCGGCGGGCCTGGCCCTCGACGCGCAGGAGCGTCTGCTCGTCGTGGAGGAGCACGCGGGGCGCATCCGCCGCCTCGAGGCGGGCGCGCTCACCGTGATCGCGCAGGGCCTGAAGAAGCCGCGCTGGATCGTCGCCGCGGGCGACGGCGCGTTCTACGTCAGCGTCGATCGCGTGCACGAATCCGGGCGTCCCCCTCACGAGCACGGCGGCGGCATCGTGCGTATCGCCGTCGATGGCGCCGCCGCCGTGGTCGCCACCGGGATCGACCACGTGGAGGGGCTGGCGCGGGTCAACGGCCATCTGCTCGCCGCCAGCCGGGGCCTAGTGCGCCGGCGCCCGCCCGCGGGGACGCTGCTGCGCTACGCCGTGCTCGCCGACGGCACCCTGGGCGCGCCCGTCGCATGGGTCGCCGCCGGGCTGCGGCAGCCGATGGCACTGGCGGTCGATGCGCTCGCCGCCGTGTACGTGACGTCGAAGCACCTGACGATCGAGGAGGACCGCGCGCACCGCGCCATCGGCAAGGTGCACCCCGGCGGCGGCATCACCGACTTTGCCGCCCGCCTGTCCGATCCGCGCGGCCTGGCGTTCGGGCCCGACGGCGCGCTGTACGTGGCCGACGGCAGATCCGGCCGGCTGCTCCGCTTCCGCGCGCCGCC
>JBBDXO010000278.1:9373-10883 GCA_040902295.1 Candidatus Rokuibacteriota bacterium
TTCCTCCCGGCGCGACCTTCCAGGCCCCGCCCGCGGGCGCGTACGTGCGCCAGACCATCGCCGTGCAGGCACAGGCGAGCGACGGCGAGGGCGCCATCGCCGGTGTGACGCTGCGCGCCGCCGACCAATCCCTCGCCGCCATGCTCGCGCCCCCGCCGCCCGCCCCTTCCGTGACGGCGACCGCGTCGTGGGACTCGACCACGAGCGCGGACGGCGGCCAGACGCTGACGGCCGATGCCGTCGATCACGCCGGCAACACGCACGCCATCAGCCGGGCCGTGATCGTGGACAACACGCCGCCGCAGACGCAGGTCACGGGCGGCGGGACCGACGATCCCACCGCCACCTTCGCCCTCGCCGGCCACGACAACCTGACGCCGGCCGGCGGCCTCGTGTTCGCCTGGCGGCTGGACGGCGGCGCCTTCAGCGCGTTTGCGTCCGCGACGAGCGTGACGCTGACCGGCCTCACCGAAGGCACGCATACGTTCGAGGCCAGGTCGCGAGATTTGGCAGGCAACGAGGACCCGACGCCGGCGACGCAGACGTTCACCGTGCTCTTCGGCCCCGCCATCACCACCGTGACGCCGGCGAGCGGCTCCATCGGCGCCTTCGTGACCATCACCGGCCGCAACTTCGAGCCCGACGCCGGCGTGACCTTCGGCGGCGTGGCGGCGGTCGTGCGCACGCTGACGCCCACGACGATCACGACGACCGTCCCCATCGGGGCGGCCACGGGGCCGCTCGCCGTGACGGGGTCCCGCGGGACGGCCGCGCATCCGTTCACCGTCACGGCCACGGGGGACTTCACGATCACGGCGACGCCGGCTACGGTGCGGGCGATCGCGGGTGACGGGGCCGCCGTCACGATCTCGGTGGCCGGCGACGGAGCGTTCACGAGCCTCGCCACGCTGGTCGTGTCGCCGGCGGCCCCTGGGATCACGCCCCGCTTCGGCTCCGCGTTCGTGGCGCCGGGCGCCGCCACGTCGCTGGCGCTCGGCGTGACGGGCACGACGGCGCCGGGAATCTATCCGTTCACGGTCCTCGGCGAGGCGCAGGTCGACGGCCGCACGGTGGTGCGAACTGCCAGCATCGCCCTCGAGGTGCTTGCGCCGGGCACGCTGGCGGTCACGGGCAGGGTCATGACGGCGGAGTCCATTGCGCGCCCGATCCCCGGTGTCACCGTCGCCCTCGGCACCGGGTTCAACGTGACCGACGCCGCCGGCAACTTCGTCGTCCTGTCGCCCGCCACGGGGCCGAACATGCTGGTGCTCGACGGCCGCACGGCGGGGACTCCCCAGGCGCAGTTCCCCGTCGTCGAGGTGCAGGTCGACGTCCACCCGAGCGGCCCCACGCGCCTGCCGTTCATCGTCTACCTGCCCATCCTCGACAACGGCAATCCGATCGACCTGCCGCTGGACGGCGCCGGCTTCGTCACCCACGAGGTCCGCGGCACCACCCCGCGCATCCCCGGCCTCGTGGTGACCGTTCCCGCGGGAACGCGGATCATCGG
>JBBDXO010000278.1:10983-12104 GCA_040902295.1 Candidatus Rokuibacteriota bacterium
TTCGTCGTCGACAAGACGGACCTCGCCCTGCCCGCGCGCATCCCCATCACCATCCAGCGCACCTACCGCAGCGAGGGCGCCGCCCGCGGCCTCTTCGGCATCGGCTGGAACCTCGGCATCTACGACAGCACCATCGCGCTCCGCGGCCAGGGGCCCAGCCTCACGCTCATCCTGGCCGATCAGAGCACCTACCTGCTCACGCAGGCCGGCTCTGAATGGCGGAACACGGGCGAGCCGTTCCTGCGCGGCGCCATCGTGACCGCCCTGCCCGGCGACTTCAACTTCCAGGTCCGCTACAAGGACGGCACCGTCCATCGCTACGAGCGCATCGAGGGCTTCCTGGCCGCCGCGCTGGCGTCGATCACCGACCGCAACGGCAACACGCTCACCATCAGGCGCGCGGGCGGCCTCTTCGTGCGCCGCATCACCCAGATCGTCGAGCCCGCGGGCCGCGCGATGGCCTTTGCCTACGATGCCGACGAGCGCATCACGTCGATCACCGACCCCCTCAACCGGGTGGTGCGCTACACCTACGACGCGGATGGCCGCCTCGAGACCGTGACGGACGCCGCGAGCGGGGTCACGCGATACACCTACGATGCCGGCCACCGCATCCTGACCATCACGGATGCGCGCGGCATCACCTACCTGTCGAACGAATACGACGTGGCGGGCCGTGTGGTCCGCCAGACGCAGGCCGACGGCGGCGTGTGGCGCTTCGACTACGTCGTGCCCGCGCCCGCCCAATCGGTGTCCGCGATGGCGCTGCCGGCGCCGGCGCCACGCGTGCGCAGCCGGCACGCCTCGAGCAGCGACACGCCGCCGGCGTACGCACACGCGTCCTGGCGCACGCGCCCGCTCACCATTCGCCGCCTCCAGGCACCTCCGGGCATGCAGCGCCCTCCGCTGCTCTTCCAGCCCCCGCCTGCCACCCCGCGCTTCGCCTTCGGCGTCACCACGCCGCCACCGCCGGCCAGCACCACGGTGACCGATCCGCGGGGCCACGCGACGACGTACCGCTTCAACGCCGGCGGCTTCACCCTCTCGGAGACGGACGCGCTCGGCCAGACGACGACGTACGCCTACGACCCCGCCACCAACCACCTGCAGTCCGTCCGCGA
>JBBDXO010000279.1:0-11954 GCA_040902295.1 Candidatus Rokuibacteriota bacterium
GAACTGGGGGGGAGGCGCCTCAGTCGTCACGCGTGACGATGCGTGTCCTCCTTCGTGCTGGTGTCGCCCCTCGGCCGCCGCAAGGGCGATGCCAGCATGCGGCGCGAGAGGCCGGTCGTAGCCTTGACAACGCGGGGGCGGCAGTCGAGAGTGCCGCACTGTGACGCCTTCGCCGCCCCCACCATCGTCCGCCGCGGAGCGCCGGGCCCGCTGGCGCGACCGCCTCTACGAGATCATCTTCGAGGCCGAGACGCCGGCGGGCCGCCTCTTCGACGAGATCCTGCTCGTCGCCATCCTCGTCAGCGTCGCGGCCGTCCTGCTGGAGAGCATCCCCGAGGTGCGCGCGGAGTGGGGGCGCACCCTGCGCGCGACGGAATGGGCCTTCACGGTGCTGTTCTCGGTGGAGTACGTCCTGCGCCTCGTCTCCGCGCGCCACGCGGGCCGCTACGCCAGGAGCTTCTTCGGCATCGTCGACCTGCTCGCCATCCTCCCCAGCTACGTGGGGCTGGTCGCGCCCGAGACCCAGGCCCTGATCGTCATCCGCGCCATCCGCCTGCTCCGTGTCTTCCGCATCCTCAAGCTCGTGCGCTACCTGGGCGAGGCGGAGGTGCTGCTGACGGCGCTGCGTGGGAGCCGGCGCAAGATCATCGTGTTCTTCGGCGGCGTCCTCACCCTCGTGCTGATCATCGGCACCCTCATGTACCTCATCGAGGGGGAGGCGAGCGGGTTCACGAGCATCCCGACCGCGATGTACTGGGCGGTGGTCACGATCACGACGGTGGGCTACGGCGACATCGTGCCGAGAACGCTCGCCGGCAAGGCCCTCGCCGCCGTCGCCATGCTGCTCGGCTACAGCATCATCGCCGTGCCCACCGGCATCGTGTCCGTCGAGCTGGCCCAGGCCGGGCGGCTGGCGGCGCAAACCATGCGGTGCGGCGCGTGCGGCAACGCCGAGCACGACGCGGATGCCGCCTACTGCAAGCGCTGCGGCGCCGCCCGCGCTGTCGACAGCGGGTGACCGGACCGTCTCCGGGCGCTGACATTGACCGGGCATCGGCGCGCGGCTACGCTGCGCACATGAGGACGACAGGCGGCGCCGCGCCCCTCTGCACTTGGCGGATGCCCCGCGCGGTGTACGACCGGATGATCGAGTCCGGAATCCTCGGGGAAGATGACCCCATCGAGCTGCTCGCCGGACGTCTCGTCGTGGCGGAACCCAAGCACAGCCCGCACGAGACGGCGGTCCATGCCGTGGCGGACGCGTTGCGCGCGGCGTTCGGGCAGGGCTGGCACGTCCGCATCGGCGCCCCCCTCGTGCTCGGGGACTTCTCGGAGCCGGAGCCCGACGTGTCGGTCGTTCGGGGGTCCTTCCGCGACTACCGCGACGCGCATCCCAGCCAGGCGGCCCTCATCGTGGAAGTGGCGCAGACGAGCCTGCGGCTGGACCGCCGGATCAAGGCGAGCATCTACGCGGCCGGTGGCATCGCCGAGTACTGGATCGTGAACCTCGTGGCCGGCGTCCTCGAGGTGCATCGCGAGCCCGTCGCCACCACCCGGCGACGGTGGGAGTATGCACGCATCACGACGCTCGCCCGTGAAGCCCGCGTCACGCCGCTCGCGGCGCCGTCCTCGGCGATCCACGTCGACGATCTGCTGCCCTGATCGCGCGTCGATCGGCCCTTGCCCGCGTGGGCGGCAGGGCGTAAGGTACGAGCGACGACCAACGCCGTGAACGCGGGAGCTCGGGGAACCGGGCTGAGAGGGTGGCAGCCGCCGCCGACCGCATGAACCTGAACTGGGTAATACCAGCGAAGGGAGGCCGTAATGTCCGCGTCCCGCAAGATCTATCTTCCCGGCTCCCGTCCCGACCTGCGCGTGCCCATGCGCGAGATCACGCTCTCCGGCGGCGAGCCGCCGTTGCGCCTGTACGACACCAGCGGCCCCTACACCGACGCCGACGCGCACACGGACATCAAGCGGGGCCTGCCGCCGCTGCGCCTGCCGTGGATCATGGAGCGCGGCGACGTCGAGCAGCTTGCCGGCCCCACGTCGCTCTACCGGCGGCAGCGTGAAGACGACCCCGCGCTCGGCGGGGTGCGCTTCGCGAGCGTGCGGCCGCCCCTGCGCGCGCGCGCCGGGAAATGCGTGACGCAGATGCACTACGCGCGGCGCGGCGACATCACGCCCGAGATGGAGTTCATCGCGCTGCGGGAGGGCGTGGAGGCCACGCTCGTGCGCGACGAGGTCGCGCGCGGGCGCGCCATCATCCCCAGCAACGTCAACCACCCGGAGTCGGAGCCGATGATCATCGGCCGCCGCTTCCTGGTGAAGATCAACGCCAACATCGGCAACTCCGCCGTCGCCTCCTCCATCGAGGAGGAAGTGGACAAGCTCACGTGGGCCACCCGCTGGGGCGCCGACACGGTGATGGACCTCTCCACCGGCAAGAACATCCACGAGACGCGCGAGTGGATCCTGCGCAACTCCGCCGTGCCCATCGGCACCGTGCCCATCTACCAGGCGCTCGAGAAGGTGGGCGGCAAGGCGGAAGACCTCACGTGGGAGCTGTACCGCGACACGCTCATCGAGCAGGCGGAGCAGGGCGTCGACTACTTCACCATCCACGCCGGCGTGCTCCTGCGTTACGTGCCGCTCACCGCCAAGCGCCTCACCGGCATCGTGTCGCGCGGCGGCTCCATCATGGCCAAGTGGTGCCTGTCGCATCACACGGAGTCCTTCCTCTACACGCACTTCCGCGAGATCTGCGAGATCATGGCCGCCTACGATATTGCCTTCTCGCTTGGCGACGGCTTGCGGCCGGGGTGCAACGCGGATGCGAACGACGAGGCGCAGTTCGCGGAGCTGGATACGCTGGGCGAGCTGACGAAGATCGCGTGGGAGTACGACGTGCAGACGATGATCGAGGGCCCCGGCCACGTGCCCATGCACCTCATCAAGGAGAACATGGACCGGCAGCTCGCCGTCTGCCACGAGGCGCCCTTCTACACGCTGGGGCCGCTCACCACGGACGTGGCGCCCGGCTACGACCACATCACCTCCGCCATCGGCGCCGCCATGATCGGCTGGTTCGGCACCGCCATGCTGTGCTACGTGACGCCCAAGGAGCACCTGGGCCTGCCCAACCGCAAGGACGTCAAGGACGGCGTCATCGCCTACAAGATCGCCGCCCACGCCGCCGACCTCGCCAAGGGCCACCCCGGCGCCCGCGACTGGGACGACGCGCTGTCGAAGGCGCGCTTCGACTTCCGCTGGGAGGACCAGTTCAACCTCTCGATGGACCCCGACACGGCGCGCGAGTTCCACGACGAGACGCTGCCCGCCGAGGGCGCCAAGGTCGCCCACTTCTGCTCCATGTGCGGCCCCAAGTTCTGCTCGATGAAGATCACGCAGGACGTGCGCGAGTACGCGGCGAAGGAAGGCGTGGCGGCGGAGACCATCGCCATCGCCCAGGGGCTGCGCGAGAAGGCGGAGGAGTTCAGGAAGACGGGCGGGGAGATCTACCGGCCGTCATGACCTCCTCCGGCACGAGGCGCGCGAGCGCCTCCATCTCGTCGAGGAGCGCGCGGCGCCGGCGCACGAAGCGCCGGGCGAGATCGCCGTGGCCCAGCAGCCGCGCGAGCGCCTGGGCCTCGCGTCCGACACGCTGCAGGCGCTCGCGCCACGTGAATGCGAAGAAGGCGCTCGGCACGAGCGCGGCGAGGAACACGGCCAGCCCCACCGGACCCAGGAAGTGCCGGACGAGCCACGCCTCCGGGGCCCACGCGAGTGGAAAGAGGATCATGGCCGCCGCAATGCTGTAGGTGGCCTGCTCGTCGGCGTCCGGCCCCGCCGCCCGCACCGCGAGCGCGGTGGCCTTGTAGGGGAGGGCGTGGATGAGGCCGCCCACGATCGCGAACGGAAAGCCCACGAGCAGCGAGAACCCTTCCCGCGCCGCGTAGCGCCAGGCCGTGGCCGCCGTATAGCGCTGCGACAGGTGACGCTCGCTCAGGCCGGCCAGCTCCCGGTCCTTGGCGTAGCGCTCCACCTCCCGCCGAAAGCGCTCGACGCGCGCCGCGTCCACCGTGCGCAGGTAGCGATAGGCGCGCAGCACGCGCTGCGTGAACTCCGCGCGCGCGCCTGCCGCTTCCTCGCCGGGCGCTTCCTCGTGCCAGGCGGCCTCCACCACGCGCGCCAGGCGCAGCGTCACGCGGTCGTCCGCCTCCACCATCCGCTCCCGCAGCGCCACCGCCAGCCGGTCCGTGAGCCGGCGCACGGCTGTTTCGGGCTCCGCGCGATAGACGGCCACGCAGTCCGCCGTGGGCACGGGGGGCCCGATCCACACCACCGCGCGGCCGCCGCGAAACACGCCGGGCTCGTGGAAGATCAGCCCCACGGGCAGCAGCGTGACGCCGACGGCGCCGCCGGCCGCCGTCTCCGCGGCGAGGAGCAGCCGCGCGGCCCCGGTGCGCAGGGGCAGCAGCACCGGCTCGGGCTGGCTCTTTCCCTCGGGGAAGATGCCGATGGAGCGGCCCCCGCGCAGGGCGGCGATGGAGCGCGCGAAGAGATCGGTGTTGCGCTGAGCAGGGCTCAGCCCCGCGGTGTCGGAAGCATCCTCGCGCCGGTGCACCGGAATGGCCCCCGCCAGCCACAGGAAGGGCGCCACCACCGGGTGGCGGAAGAGCGTCGCCTTGGCGAGCGGCACGAGCGGCCGGCGCACCGCCGCCAGCAGCAGCATGGGATCGACGAGCCCGTTCTGGTGGTTGGCGGCCACGAGGAGGGGGCCGGCGGCGGGCACGTGCTCGGCGCCGATGATCTCCACACGGCGATAGAACACGGCGAGGACGGCACGCGAGAAGGCCCGCATGACCCAGGCACGGAGCACCCGGGGCTACTCCAGGCCTTCGGGATCGATCCCGTGCTCCGTGAGCTTCTTGCGCAGCGTGTTGCGGTTGATGCCCAGGATCTGGGCGGCGCGCACCTGGTTGCCGCCCGTCTCGCGCAGCACCGCGCGCAGGAGCGGCTTTTCCACGAGGCCGATCATGAGGTCGTACAGGTTGGCGCTGGCGTGCTCGCGCAGCCCGCGCACGCACTCGATGAGCTTGCGCTCGATGACCTCCTCCAGCGAGGAGTCGATGGCCACCGAGGCCGCCGCCGACACGGGGCCGATGGGCAGGTGCTCGGGCAGGATGACGCCGCTCGTCGCCATCACCATCGCGCGCTGGACGACGTTCTCCAGCTCGCGCACGTTGCCGGGCCACTCGTGGCCGACGAGGCGGTCGAGCGCGTCGGGAGCGACGCCGCGCTCGCCGAGCGACTCCGCGTACTTGGCGAGGAAGTGCTCCACGAGGAGCGGGATGTCGCGCCGCCGCTCGCGCAGGGGCGGCAGGTTGAGGGTGACCACGTTGAGGCGGTAGAAGAGATCCTCGCGGAAGCGGCCGTCGCGCATGTGCGTCTCGAGGTCGCGGTTGGTGGCGGCGAGCACCCGCACGTCCACCCGGATAGACTCGTGACCGCCCACCCGCTCGATGGTGCGTTCCTGCAGCGCGCGCAGCAGCTTGGTCTGCAGCTCCACCGGCATGTCGCCGATCTCGTCGAGGAAGAGGGTGCCGCCGTGGGCGAGCTCCATCCGGCCGAGCTTGCGCTCCTTGGCGTCGGTGAAGGCGCCGCGCTCGTGGCCGAACAGCTCGGACTCCAGCAGCGTGGCCGGAATGGCGGCGCCGGACACCGCCACGAAGGGCCGTCCCGCGCGCCGGCTGTAGTGATGGAGGGCGCGCGCCACCACCTCCTTGCCCGTGCCCGACTCGCCGCGCAGGAGCACGGTGACGTCGGTGGCGGCGATGCGGCCGATCGTCTTGTACACGTCCTGCATGCGCGGGTGCCGGCCGATGAGGGCGCCGAACTCCCACACTTCCAGCAGCCCGCTGCGCAGCCGGGCCACTTCCTGCGTGAGGCGGCCCGCCGCCAGCGCCCGCTCGGCGAGGAGCAGCACCTCGTCGAGGTCGAAGGGCTTGGACAGGTAGTCGTAGGCGCCGCGCTGCATGGCCTGGATGGCCGTCTCCATGGTGCCGTGCGCGGTCATGACCACCACGTGGGCATCGGGGCGAAGCTCGCGTAATTTTGCGAGGGCGGTGAGGCCGTCCATGCCCGGCATGCGGACGTCGAGGAAGACGAGATCGAAGGGCGTCTCCTTGAAGGCGCGCACCGCGCTGTCGCCGTCCTTGACGGACGTCACCTCGTAGCCGGCCTGGCGCAGCCCCTTCTCCAGCACCCAGCGCAGGCTGTCCTCGTCATCGGCGATGAGGATGCGCGCGCTGCTCATGCCCGGGCCACGGGCAGAAAGCACGTGACCACGGTGCCGCGCCCCTGCTCGCTCTCGAGGTGGATGCCGCCGTGGTGCTGCTCGAGGATCTGGTGACAGATGGCGAGGCCGAGGCCGAGGCCGTGGTCCTTCGTGGTGAAGAAGGGATCGAAGATCTTCGCCCGCACCTCCTCGGGGATGCCCGCGCCCTCGTCGCCCACCTGGGCCTCCACCATGTGCCGCTGGCCGCTGCCGAGGTCGACCTTGCCGAAGAGCGTGTCGAGGCTGATCTTCGTGGTGAGCGTGAGCTGCCCCCCCGCCGTCATCGCCTCCAGCGCGTTGCGCACCAGGTTGTGGAACACCTGCACGAGGCGGTCCTCGTCGCCGAGGATGGGCGGGATGCTGGGGTCGTACCGGCGCACGAGCGTCACGCCCCTGGCGCGCGCGCTCTCCTCGCTCAGCAGCGCCACGCGCTCCAGCAGCTGGTGGAGGTTCAGCGGCACGGGCCGGATGGCCGCCGGGCGCGCGAGGTCGAGGAGCATCTCGATGATGCGGTTGACGCGGTCCACCTCGGTGAGCAGCACGGTGGTGTATTCCTGAAGCCGCGAGTCGGCGCCGAGCTCGCGCGACAGCAGCTGCACGGCGCCCCGGATGGCCCCGAGCGGATTGCGGATCTCGTGGGCCAGGCCCACCGCCATCCGGCCCGCGGCGGCGAGCGTCTCGCCGCGGCGCACTTCGGCCTCGAGCTGGCGGATGCGCGAGAGGTCGCGCAGCACGGCCACTGCGGCCTCCACCCGTCCCGCGCGGTCGAAGAGCGGCGCGGTGATGAGACTCACGGGAATCGAGCGCCGGTCGGGACGCTCGATGAGCGCCTCGCCCTCGGAGCGGCTCTCGCCGGTGGCCAGCGTCTCCCCGAGCCGCCGCACCACCGACGCCTCGGCGGGGAAGACGTCCTTGAGCAGCCGGGCCTCGGCACGGCGCGCCGAGCGCTCCGTGAGCGTCTCCGCCGCGGAGTTCCAGAACACGATACGCAGGTTCGTGTCGACCGCGATCACCGCATCCGGAAGCCCCGCCAGCACCGCCTGGAAGTTCATGAGGCCAGCGGCAGGTCAGGGATCGCGTTCATGGTGAGGGGCGCGCGTTCGCCGGCGGCGAGCCGGTCGCTGCCGGCGGCCGTGATCATGGCCGCGTTGTCGGTGCACAGCCGCGGCGGCGGCACGTGCAGCGTGAGCCCGCGGGCGGCCGCCTCCGCGGCCAGCGCCGCGCGCAACGGCCCGTTGGCCGCCACGCCGCCGGTGAGCACCACGCGGCGCACACCGAGGTCGCGGGCGGCCTCGATCGTCCGGCGCACGAGGGCGCGCACCACGGCCGCCTGGAAGGAGGCCGCGACGTCGGCGACCTGCTGGCCCGAGAGCGGCGCGTGCCGCTTGACGTAGAGGGAGACGGCCGTCTTCACCCCGCTGAACGAGAAATCCCGCGCGCCGTCGGTGAACTTCACGGGCGGGAACGCGATGGCGGTGGGATCGCCGCCCTCCGCCGTCCGCTGCACGATGGGGCCGCCCGGGAAGCCGAGGCCGAGCAGCTTGGCGACCTTGTCGAAGGCCTCGCCGGCGGCGTCGTCGCGCGTCTGGCCCACGAGCGTGTACCCGCGCGGGGCCCGCGCATGGTAGAGCGCGGTGTGGCCCCCGGAGACGACGAGTGCCAGAAACGGGAACTCGGGCGGCTCAGCGGTGAGAAAGGCGGCGTAGATGTGGCCCTCGAGATGGTTGACGCCCACCAGCGGCACGCCCTGGACGTAGGCGAGCGACTTGGCCATCGACGTGCCGACGAGCAGCGAGCCCACGAGCCCGGGCCCCTGGGTGACGGCGATACCGTCGAGGTCCCCGAGCCGGACCCCCGCTTCCGCGAGGGCGCGCTCCACCACCGGCACGATGACCTCCAGGTGGCGCCGCGATGCCAGCTCCGGCACCACGCCCCCGTAGGGCCGGTGCACGTCGTCCTGGGAGGCGACGACGTTGGACAGCACACGGCGGCCGTCCGCCAGCACGGCGGCTGCGGTCTCGTCGCACGAGCTCTCGATCCCGAGCACGATCATCGTCTGCCTCTTATCTGTGCACCCGTCACCGGAAACACCAAAGGCGATGGGGGCCGGGCGCTCCCGGGACGCGCCCGGCCCTGCCATCGCCTTTGCCGGAAGCTACGTGCCTACCGGGTCTTCGATGTCGCCGGCGCCTGCGCCTGCGGAGCGGCGCCCGACCCCTGCTTTTGCTCCACGAGGATCATGGCTTTCACCACGTCGAGGGCACGCTGCACCTGCACGTCCTTCTTCAGCTCTTCCATGGGGTCGGCCGACGGCAGCGGCCGCTCCTTGCCCGCCGGCTCCTTCGGGATCTCGACGATGATGTCGGGCGTGATGCCCTTGCCGTGGATGGAGCGGCCCTTCGGCGTGAAGTACTTCGCCGTCGTCAGGCGCAGCCCGGAGCCGTCCGAGAGCGGAATGATCGTCTGCACGGAGCCCTTGCCGAACGTCTGCGTGCCGACCACGATGGCGCGGCCCCAGTCCTGGAGGGCGCCGGCCACGATTTCCGAGGCGGACGCGCTGCCCTGGTTCACGAGGACGACCATCGGCATCTTCGTATAGCCCTTCTTGGCGTGGGCCGAGAAGCGCATGTTCTGGTTGCGCACGCGGCCTTCCGTGTAGACCACGAGGCGGCCGTCGTCGATGAACTTCTCCGACACTTCGACGGCCGCCGTGAGCAGGCCGCCCGGATCGTTGCGCAGGTCGAGGACGAGCGCCTTCATGCCGTTCTTCTCGAACTTCTCGAGCGCGGCCTCGATGTCGTGCGGGCTCTGCTCCTGGAACTGGCGCAGCCGGATGTACGCGACGCCGTTGCCGAGGTCGTGCGAGCGCACCGACTGCACGCGGATCTGCTCGCGCACGATGTCGAAGTCCTTCGGTTCCGCCCACCCTTCACGCACGACGGAGATGGTGACCTTCGAGCCGGGCTTGCCCCGCATCCGCTTGACGGCGTCGGGCAGCTGCATGTCCTTGGTGACGAGGCCGTCGATCTTCACGATGCGGTCGCCCGTCTGCAGGCCCGCCCGGTACGCCGGGGTGCCGTCGATGGGCGACACCACGGTGAGGATGTCGTCCTTGAGGGTGATCTCGATGCCCAGGCCTCCGAAGCTGCCGGAGGTCTCCACCTGCATCTCCTTGTAGCTGTCGGGGTCCAGGAACGAGCTGTGCGGATCGAGGCCGCGCAGGGTGCCCTTGATGGCGCTGTAAATCAGCTCCTTGGGAGGCACTTCGTCGACGTACTGGTTCTGCACGATCGACAGCACCTCGGTGAAGAGCCGCAGCTGCTCGTACGTCGCGCCGGAATCCGTGCCCTTGCTGGCCACCGAGCCGCCCAGCGAGAGCGTGAGCACGACGAGGAGCGATCCGATCACGAACGCCTTCTTCATGGAGTCCCCCATAACGCGCCTTCACCTCACTACTGTGATGTTATCCCCGTTGGCGAAGCCATTGCTCGGGGTTTTGCGGCTTGCCCTGGTGGCGGACCTCGAAGTACAGCCGGGGCCCTTCCAGGGAGCCCGTGTCCCCCACCGTTCCGATGCGCTGGCCCTGCTGCACGTCCTCGCCCTCCTTGACCTGGATGTCGGCGATGTGCGCGTACAGCGTGTAGTACTCGTGGTCGTGGTCCAGGATGATCAGGTTGCCGTACCCCTTGAACCATCCGGTGTAGATGACGTGGCCGGCGTAGACGGCGGCCACGTCCTTGCCCTCCACGGCCTCGATGTCGACGCCGTTGCGAAAGGTCCGGGTGCCGAAGCGCGGGTGCACGCGGGCGCCGAAGGAGGCCACCACCCGGCCGTCGGCCGGCCAGGGCAGGCGGCCCCGGAGGCCGGCGAACCCGGTGCCAGGAGCCTCCGGAGCGCTCCGGGAGGGCGGCACCTTGGCGAGGCGCCGCTGGCGCGCCTGCAGATCGCGGATGAACGCCTCGAGGCGCTTCCTGGCTTCGGTGAGCTCGCCCACCATCCGCTCGTGATACGTCCGCTCGTCACGGACCTTGGCGAGGAGAATCCGACGCTTGGCGGCATCACGGTCAATCTCGGCTTGTTCACGTTGCGCGTCGGAGCGAAGGGTCGCCAACTCGCGCTGCCGGGTCTCTTCCCGGCTCTTGCGGTCTTCGAGCCTGTCCGACGTCCCACGATACTCTTGAATGAGACGGGCGTCCAGCGCCGCCAGGCTCGTGAGGTGCCGCACCGCCGCCGCGCGCGCCAGCGGATCCTCGCCGCTCAGCAGCACGGGCAACGCTCCGCCCTGGGCGTGGACCTTGTACATGGCGCGCAGCCGCCGTGCCAGCGCCTCCTGCTGCCCTGAGCGCTGCCCCTCCAGCTGGTGGATCTCGCCGCGCACCGTGGTGGCCTCGGCGGTGGCCCTGGTGATGCGGCGGTCGAGCTGGACGACCTGCCGGCGCTTGGCGGCCAGGCGCCGCTCGATCGCCTCGATCTCCGCCAGCACGGACGTCTCCCGCGCGCGCGCCGCCGCCGCCTTCTGCTGCTCCTCCCGGAGCTGCCGCTCCGCCTGCTGCAGCTTGCGCTGCTCGGCCTGGATGGGATCGTCGCTCTTGCGCGACGGCTGCCCGGCCGCCGGCGACACGAGCGCCATCGCCAGGAGGCCGGCGAGCACGGACCTCGCGGGGGCGGCGCGCGTCACGGCTCTCGCCGGCCGCGCGCGAGCAGGCCACCGAACCCGCCGAGCAGCGTGCCGGCCAGCATGAGGACGATGACGTTGGCGGGGCGCAGGAAGGACAGCCGCGGCAGGCCGAGGGTCGCGTGGACGAGCGGCTCCAGTCGAGGACCGACGATCGCGTAGCAGGCGATGAGGAGCCAGATGGCGACCATCGCCCCCAGGAGCCCCTGCATCATCCCCTGCAGCAGCAGCGGCATTCGCACCACGTGCTCGGGGGCGCCCACCAGCCGCATGATCTCCATCTCATCGCGTCGCGCGTGGAGCACGAGCGTGGTGGCGGTGGTGACGGTGAGGATGGCCGCCACCGCGAGCACGCCCCCGATGCCGAGGCCGAACAGCGTCAGCAGGCGCTGTCCCTGCGCGAGGCGCTCGATCCAGTCCAGGCCGCCGCCGACCTCCTCCGCCTCCGGCAGCGTGGCCAGCCGCGCCAGCAGCGCGCGCGCGCCCTCCGGCGTGGCCCCGTCCGCGGAAGGCGTGACCTCGAGCGAGGCGGGCAACGGATTGGCGGGCAGCTGGTCGGCCACGCTGGCGTCCTTGCCGAGGACCTCGCGCAGCGTATCGAGGGCCTCCGCCTTGCCGATGTAGCGCGCGGCCGCCACACCGGGGAGCGCGGTGACACGGTCGAGGAGGGCGGGGCGGTCCGCGACGGGGGTCTCGCGCTTGAGATAGACGATGATGCGCACCCGCTCGCGCCAGCGCGTGACGGCCTCGCCGAAGTTCGACGACAGCAGCCAGAAGCCGCCCACGGCGGCCAGCGACAGCGTGATGAGGAGGATGGCGCTCACCGCCACGCGACCGGCCCGGCGCAGGTCGCGCAGGGCCTCACCGAGCAGGAAGCCGAACACCTAGCCTTCGTCCTTGACGAGGCGCCCACCTTCGAGCGTGAGCGTGCGCTGGCGA
>JBBDXO010000280.1:0-1714 GCA_040902295.1 Candidatus Rokuibacteriota bacterium
CCCCCCCCCCCCCCCCGCCGTCACCGCATTCCACGAGAGTCATTAGCGACGCACCGCGCGCCCTTCGAAGCGGCGCTCCCACATGGCCACCCCGCCGCATCCCTTCGGCTCCGTCCGGCAGATGAACCCCTCCACGTAGGACACCACGAACCCGCGCGGCCGGGCGCGCTCCCCCGTGAACTCGAAGGTGCCCCCGCTCAGGTGAGGCGCCGCGGGCGGGGTGCCCACCGCGATCCGCGTCGGAAACTCGAACGCCATGGGGCCGGCGAGGCCCACGTAGCCTCCGCCCCGGCCATCCGGCCCCTCGAACTCCAGCCGCATCACCGCCGGAGAGTCCGGCGATGGCTCCAGGCGCGCCACGGCGCGGCCGTCGAGGACGCCCGTATTCGTGCGCATGTCGCCCGCATCGAAGCGGCCGATACGCGCAAACGAGGTCCAGTTGAGCTCGTACACGGCTACGGGCTCACCGGGGGCAAGCGTGGTGGCAGCAAGAGCAAGGGCGAGCCAGCGCACGAACGGAGTCCTCCGGGTTCCGGAGAAGCAAGGATGGTGCCGCCGACGGCGGGCTACACGCCTTTCGTCTGCCGCCAGGCACGGACCTGTTCGGCGTGCTCGCGGTAGTGGTGGGCGCTGTTCTGATCGACCAGCTTCCACGCCGTCTTGCCCGGTTGGAAGCGCTCCTCGGGCACCTCGGCCGCGGTGTGGAGAAAGTATTCGTGAGATTTGTCAAACTCGAGGAGGACGTCGGCGACCTCGGCCTCGCGCCGCGCGGCGGCAAACTTCTCGTTCCAGGCGTCGACGTCGTCGTACGACACGCCGGCGGGCACGGGCTTGTCGCCCCGCGCGAGGCGCTCGAGGGCGGGCCCGATCTCCCGGTGCCACCCGGAGATGTGGGCCACGATGTCCTTCACGGACCACGTGCCCAGCCAGACCTCGGTCATGTGCTCCTCGTTGAGACCCTGAATGGCCTCGTGAAACGCCTTGTACTCGCGTGCGGCCTGGTTCAAGAGCTCGTCCTTCGGCGACGGGGCGCGTACCGTGCTCACGGCCACCTCCTGCGGATGTCGGCTCGTGCGTTCACTGTACCGCTGCGCTGTCGCTCCGACAATTCCAGGAGGCGAGCGCCACCGCCCGTCATGGTGCCAGGCGCTTGTAGAAGAGCAGCTCGCGATAACCCTGCGGCAGGTTGTCGATGTGACCGGAGGGCGCGTAGCCGAGCGCCGTGTGCATCCTGATCGCCACGGGGTTGGTCTCTTCGGTGGACGAAAAGACGCGCGGGCTCGGCGACATGTCCTCCACCGCGCGGTAGAGGGCGCGCGCGATGCCGCGGTGGCGGTGCTCGGCATCGACGGACACGAGCGTCACGAACGTGCACTGAAACCAGTCCGTCCGGTACGCAATGAAGCCGAGCACCTCCGCCCCGTCCTCCGCCACGAGCAGGTGATGCCGCTCCACATGCGACCGCACGAACGGCCCCGCCCGCTCCGGCCCGATCACCCCGGTCGCCAGCCGCATCACCGCCTCCATCTCCCCCACCTCCGGCCTCCGAATCTCCACCCCCCAAGTCTACCCACACACCAACGCCCCAGAGAGCCGCCCGCGCGGCAAGACCTTGGCGAGGCCCGTCACCACCCACGCGCATTCGGTAGCGGCGGGTCGCCTCGGGGGTAACGGTGCGGACCCCCGTGGGCGGGATCGAGGAGCGGGGGGGGGG
>JBBDXO010000281.1:0-2389 GCA_040902295.1 Candidatus Rokuibacteriota bacterium
ATCAGCGGGCTCTAGCGGGCCGGGTCGTCGGCGGCCGGTTTGCCGGACCGTTAGCCCAGGTCAGATCAATTGCACCAACGGACCGTAGCGCACCAGTACCGCATCATTCGTGAGCAGCATCATCGGCTCGACGAGCGACTGCGCCACCAGCAGTCGGTCGAATGGATCGCGGTGAAGATCCGGCAACCCGGCGACGCGTGCCGCATGCGCCGATGTCACCGGCAATTCGGAGAATCCGCTTTGCGCGAGAGCGCGCACGAGCACGGTCGGGTTGGCCTTGAAATCTCTGCGCCGCAGGGCGCTCTTGATGGCGACTTCCCACACGCTGGCGGCACTGTAGAACACCTCGTTCGCCGCATCGAGGATAAGGGACCGCGCCCCCTTCGGCAGCCGATGCGAGCTCGCCATCGACCAGAGCAGCAGGTGGGTATCGAGCAGGACCCTCACCGCCGGCGGCCTTCGAACGCGGCGACCACCTCGTCCGGCAAAGGCTCGTTGAAGTCGTCGGGGATCCTGAACTTGCCATCGAGCAGACCCAGCCGGCGCTTCTTTCCCGGCGGCGCGAGCGGCCCGAGCCGGGCTACCGGCCTGCCGGCCTTCGCAATCACGAACTCCTGCCCCTCCTGCGCCCGGTCCAGGAGCCGCGAGAAATGCGTCTTCGCCTCGTGCACATTGACTTTTTCCATTGTGGACTAAGTCTAGTCCATATGCGGCCTTCCGTCCAGCGCGTCCCACACCGCGCTGGCGCGGCACGGCCTGAGAGGAGACGAGCGGATGGGCGAGCGTCTGTTCGGAGCGCGGGTGCGCCGGCGTGAGGACGCGCGGCTGGTCACGGGGCGCGGCCGCTACGTTGCCGACGTCGCGCTGCCGGGCATGCTCCACGTCGCCGTCTACCGGAGCCCGCACGCGCACGCCCGCATCGTCGCCATCGACGCCGAGCGGGCGCGGCAGTCCCCGGGGGTCGTCCACGTCCTGCTGCCCGCCGCGGTGGCCGCGCTCGGTCGCCTGCCGCTGGCGGTCCCGCATCCGAGCCTGGTCGACCCCGCCTGCCCCGAGCTGCTGCCCCAGGAGGTGGTCTCGTACGTGGGCCAGCCGGTCGCGCTCGTCGTGGCCGAGAGCGCCGCGCAGGCCGAAGATGCCCTGGAGGCGCTGCGCGTGGAATACGAGCCGCAGCCGCCCGTCGCCTCGCTGCAGGACGCGCTGCGGCCCGACGGCCCGCGCGTGCACCCCGGCGGCAACGTCGCCGCGCGCTTCAGCCAGCGCGTCGGCGATCCCGCGGGCACGCTGGCCGGCGCCGAGGTGGTGCTGCGCGAGCGCTTCCGCCTGCACCGCGGCGCGGGGATGGCCATGGAGACGCGCGGGATCACCGCGCGCTGGGACGGCGACCTCGGCCAGCTCACCGTATGGTCCACCACGCAGACGCCGCAGATGCTCCGCCGGATGCTCGCGCGCATGCTCCGCCTGGCCGAGCATTCCGTCCGCGTCGTCACGCAGGACATCGGCGGCGGCTTCGGTCCGAAGGCGATCGTGTACAGCGAGGACATCCTGGTGCCCTTCCTCGCCCGGGCGCTGGGCCGGCCGGTGCGGTTCATCGAGACGCGCCGCGAACACATGGTGGCCGTCGTCCAGGAGCGCGACCAGTGGCACGAGGTCGAGCTGGGCCTCACGCGCGAGGGGCGCATCGTGGCGCTGCGGGACACGTTCGTGCACGACAGCGGGGCCTTCGTGTCGTGGGGCGTCATCGTGCCCCTCATCACATCCGTGAGTGTGCCCGGCCCCTATCGCGTCCCGAACTACGAGGTGACGTTCACCGCGGTCTACACCAATCGCGTGCCAGTCGCGCCGGTGCGCGGCGCGGGGCGGCCGCAGGCGGTCTTCGTGATGGAGCGGATGATGGACCTGGCGGCCCGGCGCCTCGGCCTCGACCGGGTGGCCATCCGGGAGCGCAACCTCATCCAGCCCCACGAGTTCCCCTACGACGTCGGTATCGTCTCGCGCGATGGCGGCCCCCGGCGCTACGACAGCGGCAACTACCCCGAGTGCCTGCGGCGCGCCGTGGAGGCGGTGGGCTGGGCGACGTTCGCCGGCGAGCAGCAACAGGCGCGCGCGCGCGGCCGCCGCCTCGGCCTGGGCCTCGCCGTGTTCGTCGAGGACACCGGCCTGGGGCCGTACGAGGGCATGCGCGTGCGGGTGGACGCCGACGGCCGCGTCTTCGTGTTCTCGGGAGGGTCGAGCCAGGGCCAGGCCCACGAGACCACCCTGGCCCAGATCGTCGGCGACGGCCTGTCGGTCCCCATCGAGCAGGTGGTCGTGGTCCCCGGCGACACCGACGGCCTGCCGTACGGCGTCGGCACCTTCGCGAGCCGGGTGGCCGTGCTGGGAGGCGCCG
>JBBDXO010000281.1:2399-11549 GCA_040902295.1 Candidatus Rokuibacteriota bacterium
CGCACGCCGCGGCCGAGGTGCGCAAGAAGGCGGTGGCCTTCGCCGCCGGCCGCCTGGAGGTCGCCCCCGAGGACCTGACGCTGGAGGACGGGCGGATCGCCGTGCGCGGCGCGCCCCACCGTGGGCTCACGCTCGGCGAGGTGTCGGCCATCGCGTCGGCGCCGCGTCCCGGCTCCGCGCTACCCGGCGCGCTGGCCCCGGGGCTCGAGGCCTCGGGCTACGTCCACGTCACGCAGTCGACGTACTCGAGCGGCGCCCACGCCGCCGTCGTCGAGGTCGACACCGAGACGGGAGTGGTGCGGCTTCTCCGCTATGTCGCCGTGGACGACTGCGGCACGATGATCAACCCGATGGTGGTCGAGGGGCAGGTGCACGGCGGCATCGCCCACGGCATCGGCAACGCCCTCCTGGAAGCGGTCGTGTACGACCCCACGGGGCAGCCCCTGACGGGCACGCTGATGGACTACGCCCTGCCACGCGCGGACGACGTTCCGCGCCTCGAGGTCCATCACGTGGTCACGCCCTCGCCGCTCAACCCCCTCGGCGTCAAGGGCGCCGGCGAGGGCGGCACCCTGCCCGCGCCGGCCGCCATCGCCAACGCGGTGGCGGACGCGCTCGGCGTCGACATCACCGACATGCCGCTCACCCGCGAGCACGTCTGGCGCCACCTCCGCACGGCGACCTGAGGCGCGCGCGCGAGCGGGAGCTCGGGCCCACGCCGGCTCGGATCACGAGGCCGCCGCGGCCGCCTGACTCACCGTGGGCTCGCCGACGAGCGTGGTGCGGCGCATGTCGCGCGGCTCGTGCGCGGGAAAGGGCCGCGCGCGGTGCATGGTGCGGCGGTTGTCCCACATCACGAGGTCGCCCACCCGCCAGCGGTGCGCGTACACGAACGACCGCTGGGTGGCGTGCTCCACGAGGTCGCGCAGGAACGCGCGGGCCTCCGGCACCGGCCAGCCGACGATGGAGCCCGCGTGCGAGGACAGGTAGAGCGACGGGCGCCCCGTGGACGGATGCGTGCGCACCAGGCGCTGGCGGACGGGCGCGAAGCGGACGCGCTCCTCGTCGGTGAAGTCGGTGAAGCCGAGCTGTTGCCGCGAGTAGAGCTGCGAGTGCTCGCAGATCAGGTCCGCGACGTCGGCCTTCGTGTCGGCGTCCAGCGCGTCGTACGCCGCGCGCATGTCCGCGAACTCCGTGTTGCCGCCCCGGGACGGGATGCTGCGCGCGTGCAGCAGCGAGTATTTCGCCGGGATCGCCTTGAACGAGCTGTCGGAGTGCCAGAGCCGGTTGCCGATGGCGAACAGCCGCCGCCGGTCGTCGCGGGCGAACACCTGGTCATGCTGGTCGAGGTTGGAGACGTCGGCGAAGGTGGTGGGCAGGCGGTACTCGTCCGGCGCGCGCAGGCTCGTGCCGATCGCGTGTTCGAGCTCGCCCAGGCTGCGGCTGAAGGCCAGCTGCTGCGCGTCGTCGATCGCCTGCTCGGGGAAGACGAGCACCGCGAACTCGTCCATGCCGGCGTGGATCGCCGCCACCTCCTCGGGGCCGAGGGGCGCGCGGAGGTCGATCCCGTCCACCTCGGCCGCAAAGCACGGGCCGATCTGGCGTGTCTTCATTCTTCGACCTCCACCACGAGGCGCCTCGTCAGAAGACGGCGAGCGGGTTCGCGGGAGACCCGGTGCCGCCGATCACCCGCAGCGGCGCGATGACGAGCATGAAGTCGTCGCGCCCTTCTTCCGCGCAGGCTTCCGCGAGCGGCTCGAGCAGCGCGTTGTCCAGCAGGGGCAGGCCGTACGCGAAGAGACACGCGTGCACCGCCCACGGCACGTCGTAGCCGATGGGCAGCGCATCCAGCATGTCCCACACGAGCAGGCTCACGTCGTGGTCGCGCAGGAACGGCAAGCACGAGATGTGCAGCCCGGGACGGTCGAGCGGGCCCGGGCCGAAGGGCACGCTGTACGCGCGGCTCGGGTTCTGCGCCTGCCACCGCTCGCGGCCCGCATGGACGCACACGGCGTCGCCGGGCTCGAGCGTGATGTTGCGCGCGCGCAGGATGTCCTCCAGCTCCCAGCCGTGCACCGGCGCCTCCTGCGTCACGCACGGCGTCCCGCGGTGGCGCGGCACGTCGAGCATCACGCCGCGCGTGATGATGCCCTCCGCCCAGTGCTCGACCGATCCGAACGTCGCGCCGTCGAAGGTGATCTCCTTCCTCGGATCCCGTCCGTTCCACATCGCCTGCTCGTCGTCCCACGTGTGGCAGAGCGCGTCGAGGTGGGTGGAGGCGACGCCGTGATAGAAGATGCCGTAGTAGTCCGCCGCGAACCCGCCCGTGCCGCGCCGCATCGTCTTCATGTAATGCTGCGCGGGCAGTGCGTTGTTGAGGCCCGGCGAGGTGGGGAACGGGCGGCTCAGCGACACGCTGCGGCCGCTCGTCACGAGCCGCGCCGCCGCCGCGCGCCGGGCGGGGGTGATCAGGTTGACGGTGCCGCGCTGATCGTCCTTGCCCCAGCGGCCCCAGTTGCGGCGCTCGCCGCGGATCCAGCCGAGAACCTCCTCCTGCGTGGGCAATGGCCGTGGGGGCATCACTTCTCCTTGATCGAGACGCGCCAGTGGATGCGGTCTTCCTCGGGGGGATAGTCCCCCGCCGCCTTGTGATACGAGCAGCGGTTGTCCCAGATGACGACGTCGCCCTTGCGCCACCGGTGGCGGTACTCCCCCTCGGGCCGGATCATGCGGGCGGTCAGCTCGTCGATCAGCGCGTCGCTCTCCGCGTCCGCGAGCCCGTCGATCCGGAGAATCTTGCCCGGATCGAAGTAGAGCGCCGTGCGCCCGGTCTCGGGATGCGTGCGGACGATCGGATGCCGGACCGGCGTCCAGTCACGGTCCTCGGCGTTGAGCAGCGCGGTCGCCTTGCGCCGGCCGCCGTAGGTGAAGACGCCCTCGCGGCCGTGCAGGCGGTCCTTCAGCGGCGGCGGCAGCGCCTCGTACGCCGCGTACATGCTGGCGAACAGGGTGTCGCCGCCGGTGCTCGGCACCGCGAGCGCGTAGAGCTGCGTGGCCTTGAACGGCTCCGCATCGTACGCGCCGTCGGTGTGCCAGCCCTCGGCGCCGCGCCGGTAGATCGCCTCGTCGAGCGCCCCGTCGGGCCCGAACTTGTTGACGCCCAGCACGGTGATCTCCGGATACTCCGGGTGCCGCGTCATCTTCGACGGATGCGGGCGCACGACGCCGAAGCGCCGGCTGTAGCGCAGGAAGTCGTCGATCTCGAGCTGCTGGCCGGGCACGACCACCACGTTGTGCGCCAGCCACGCGCGGTAGATGGCCGCGAAGCCCGCGTCGTCGAGCGTCCTGACGTCGACGCCGTGGATCTCGGCGCCGATCTGCGGTCCCAGGGGGCGAACCTGGATCATGGAGCGAGACTGTTGGCTTTTCCCCCGCGCTTGTCAAGGCCGCGCGCGTATCATCTGGGCCACCTCGCAGTCACTCGCGCCCCCGGGGAGACCTGAGATGGCAGGACGCTCCGTGTCCCCCGCCGGCCTCGTCTGAGCTGGTTTTTCCTCTCGCTGGGGGCGGCGCTCACGCAGGGCGCCCAGTTCGCCGTGGTGAAGGGGCGCGCGCAGGCCATCCCGCCTCTCGTCATCGTCGCCTGGACCCAGACGGTGGCGACGCTGGCGTGGCTGGCGTTCTTCGCCGTCTCCGGCCACCCGTTCACGTGGTCGCGCGCGGCATGGCCGGCCATCGTCGCCTCCTCGGTGCTCGTGATCGGCATGGGCTCGCTGCTCGCGCGCGCGAGCGCCCGCGGCGACATCTCGATCGTCGGCCCCGTCTTGGCGCTGAGCCCCGTGTTCACGGTGCTGCCGGACGCCGTGCTCTCGGGCACGCTGCCCACTCCCCTCGGCTGGCTCGGCCTTGCCCTCGCGGTGGCGGGGACCGCCAGCCTCGCCGGCGGTGCCGCAGGCACGCTCCGGGCGGTCTTCGCGCGGCGGGACGCGCTGGACGCGCTGGGGGCCGCGGTGCTGCTGGGGTTCCTGGCCGCGGTGGACCGCTGGGGCGCCCTGGCGCTCGGCCCGCCGACCTATCTCGTGTGCTCGCACGGCCTCACCGCCATCCTCACCACGGCGCTGGCGCTGGCCGTCGCGCCGCGGGGCCTGCGCGCGAGCGCCTCGCCCGCGCACCTCGTCACCGTGGTGACGCACGGCCTGCTCGGCGCCGTCGGGACCGGCATGCAGACCTCGGCCCTGACGATGGCGCCGGCCGCCTACGTCAACGCCATCCGCCGGCTCTCGGCGGTGGTGGCGGTGCTGCTCGGGCGCACGCTCTTCGGCGAGGCGGACCTCGGCCGCCGGCTCGCGGCCGCCCTGCTCGCGGGCGCCGGCGCCGCCTGCCTGCTCTTCGCGCGCTGACGCCGCCGCTGACGCCAGCCGATTGACACCCAAAATGTCGTCGTCTACGCTGCCGGCTCCGATGCTCTTTCCCACCACGCTCGTCGGCAGCTACCCGCAGCCGGAGTGGCTGATCGACCGCGCGCGCCTGGCCGGGCGCTTCCCGCCGCGCGTGCGGGCCCGCGAGCTGTGGCGCGTGCCCGAGCCGTGGCTGGCCGAGGCGCAGGACGACGCCACGCGCCTGGCGATCGCGGCCCAGGAGGAGGCGGGGCTCGACGTCGTCACCGACGGCGAGATCCGGCGCGAGAGCTACTCCAACCGCTTCGCCACCGCGCTCGAGGGCGTCGACATCGACAATCCCGGCACGGCGCTCGATCGCTCGGGCCATCCCAACCCCGTCCCCCGCATCGTCGGCGCCGTCCGTCGCAAGCACCCGGTGGCGGTGGAGGACGTGCGCTTCCTGCGCGCGCACACGGCGCGGCCGATCAAGATGACCGTGCCGGGGCCGTTCACGATGTCGCAGCAGGCGCAGAACGACCACTACCCGAGCGAGGAGGCGGCGGCGATGGACTACGCCGTCGCGGTGAACGCGGAGATCCGCGACCTCTTCGCGGCCGGCGCCGACATCGTGCAGGTCGACGAGCCCTACATGCAGGCGCGGCCCGACAAGGCGCGCCGGTTCGGCCTCGCGGCGCTCAACCGCGCCCTCGAAGGCGTCGCCGGCACCACCGCCGTCCACATCTGCTTCGGCTACGCCGCGATCATCCACGAGCGGCCGTCGGGGTACTCGTTCCTGCCGGAGCTGGCCGGCTGCCCCGTCAACCAGGTCTCGGTCGAGACCGCGCAGGCGGCCCTCGACTGCTCCGTGCTCGCCACGCTCGGGGGCAAGCAGATCATGGTGGGCTGCCTCGACCTGAAGGACCCGGCGGTCGAGACGCCCGAGACGGTCGTCGCGCGCATCAAGCGGGCGCTGCCGTACGTGCGCCCCGAGCACGTGATCCTCGCCCCCGACTGCGGCATGAAGTACCTGCCCCGCGCCGTCGCCGACGGCAAGCTCCGGGCGATGGTGGCGGCGGCGCGGCTCCTGCGCGAGGAGTTCGCCCGCCCCTGACCCCCCTCCCCACAATCGGTTGTTGACAGGATGAGAATGCTGTAAAGTCCCCAAATCGCAGTGGCCCTGTTTCCTCTCGAACGAACTTGACCGCGGAGGGAAACGACATGCGCTCAGCCCGTCTCGTCACGCTCGTCCTGGTCGTCACCGCAGCCCTCGTCGCCGCCCCGTTGCTCACGGAGGCCCAGTCGCCCAAGCGCGGCGGCACGCTCCGTGTCTCGTACGGCAACGACATCGCCCACCTCGATTTCCACACCGCGCCCGGGTACGAAATGATGTGGGTCGCCATGAACGTCGGCTGCGGGCTGGTCAACATCACGCCCGACGGCAAGTTCGTGGGCGACGCGGCCGAGTCGTGGCAGATGTCGCCCGACGGCCTCACCTACACGTTCAAGCTCAAGAAGAACGTCCTCTTCCACGACGGCACCCCGGTGGACGCCGCCGCCGTGAAGTTCACCATCGACCGCCTCATGGACCCGGCCACGAAGTCGGGAATGCGGGCCTTCTTCGCCTCCGTGCACAGCGTGGAGGTGCTGGATCCCTCCGCCGTGCAGATCCGCCTCAAGCAGCCCTACGCGTTCATGATGCACATGCTCGCCGCCTATCGCACGGGCCTGGTGCTCTACTCGCCCGCCGCGACGCAGAAGTTCACGCTGGAAGACCGCAAGCAGGGCAAGCCGGGCGCGGTCGTGAGTTGCGGGCCCTTCCGGCTCGTGGAGTGGGTCAAGGGCAGCCACCTCCTCATGGAGCGCTTCGACAAGTACTTCGTGCCCGGCCAGCCGTACCTCGACAAGGTGATCATCCGCACGATCAAGGACCCCATCACCGAGATGGCGGCCTTCAAGGCCGGCGAGGTCGACTTCATCGCGTCGTTCTCGCCCGAGCACGTGGACACGCTGAAGGCCCAGGTGCCGAGCGCCAACATCATGACGGGCAAGGAAACGACGCCGATGCTGGCGGCGATGAAGGTCACCGTCCCCAAGGACGGCAAGCCGATGTCCAAGGAGCGGGCGCCGCATCCGATCTTCGGCGACGTGAAGATGCGCAAGGCAATCGGCTGCTACGGCATCGACCGCAAGGAGATCGTGAAGATCGCCTTCAGGGGGAAGGCGACCCCGTGGGTCGGCATGAACCCGCCCGGCACCCTGGACACGGTCGACGTCAACTCCATGTGCCCCTACGACCCCGCCAAGGCGAAGGCGATGCTGGGCGAGCTGGGGTACGGCCCCTCGAAGCCGCTCACCTTCGAGCTGATGGCGGACACCGAGAAGAGCGTGTTCGGCGTGATCGCCACCGTCATCAAGGAGCAGATGGCGCGTCTCGGCGTGACCGCCAACATCCGGCTCGTCGACAAGGTGTCCTGGATGAACACGACCCTGAACGACGGGCCGTGGGACATGTACGTCGAGGATCTCCTGTCGCTGATCACCCTCGACAGCAACGGCTACCTGTCCAACAGCACGTCCACGTGGAGCCACCCGCGCCACAACGACACGCGGGTGGACGAGCTCTACGCGCGCTACGCGCGGGAGATGGACGTGCCGAAGCGCAAGGCCATCGCCAAGGAGATCCAGGAGTTCTTCGTCGAGAACATGTACTGGAACAACATCTCCGGCTCGCCCTTCTTCATGGTCGCCCAGCCGTGGATGAAGGGCTACACGTACAACGCCGAATTCGAGGTGCACTACAACACGGTCTGGCTCGACAAGTAGGCGCAGAGCCGCCGGCAGCACGCGATGCGCATCTATATTCTGCGGCGCCTGATCGAGATCGTGCCGACCGTGCTCATGATCACCCTCGTGGTGTTCATGATGATGCGGTCGATCCCCGGCGATCCAGTGGTGGCCCTCCTCGGTGACGCCTACACCGAGGAGGACGCCATCAAGGTCCGGGAGGCGTACGGCCTCGACAAGCCCATCCTGTTTCAGTACTTCATCTGGCTCGGCAAGCTCGTCCAGGGCGACTGGGGCGCCTCGTACATGACGGGGCGCCCCGTCCTCGAGGACGTGCTGGTCCGGCTGCCGGTGACGCTCGAGCTGATCGTGCTCTCGATGGGGATCGCCCTCGCCATCGCCGTGCCCGCCGCCATCATCGGTGCCCTGCGGCGCAACACCTGGGCCGACTACACGGCGACCACGGCCGCCATGATCGGCGTCTCCATCCCCGAGTTCTTCATCGGGGTCCTGCTCCTGCTCGTGTTCTCGATCGGTCTCGGCGGGCTGCTGCCCAGCTCGGGCTGGGTCTACCTGCCCGGCACGTGCCCGTCCATCGTGTGCGCGGCGGGCATGCTGGGCAACGTGCAGCACGTCCTGCTGCCCGCCATCGCGCTGGGCGTGGGACGGGCCGCCATCCTCACGCGCCTGCTGCGGGCAAGCATGCTGGAGGTCATCCGCACCGAGTACGTCACCACCGCGCGCGCCAAGGGCCTGAGCGAGCGGCCGATCGTCTTCAAGCATGCGCTCAAGAACGCGCTCATCCCCACCATCACCGTGATGGGGCTGCAGGTGGGCTTTCTCATCGGCGGGGCCATCGTGGTGGAGACCCTGTTCGCCATGCCGGGGCTCGGCACCTTCGGCATCGACGCCATCATCGCGCGCGACTACCAGCAGGTGCAGGGCTTCGCCCTGCTCACCGCGTTCGCCTTCGTCGTGATGAACCTCCTCGTGGACCTGACCTACACGTTCCTGGATCCCCGCATCCGGTACACCTGAGGACGCCAATGGCCATGAAGCCCATCCGCGGAGGCAGCCTGAACGAGGCCGACATCACCGCCGTCCCGGGCGCGGCGTGGCCGGCCGCGGTCGCGCGCCCGGAATCGCCGCTGGCGCAGGGGGTGCGCCGGCTGCGGCGCAGCGTCACCGCGGTCGTCGGCGCCGTCATCGTGGCCACCCTGCTCGTGGTCGCGCTGTTCGCCGACGTGCTGGCGCCCCGCAGCCCCATCGCCAGCGACCAGACCCACACGTTCGAGAACCCGAGCTGGGAGTATCCCCTGGGGACCGACCAGCTCGGCCGCGACATGCTGAGCCGCGTCATCCACGGCACGCGCATCTCGCTGCTGGTGGGCGTGTCGTCGGTGCTGCTCGCCCTGTTCCTCGGCGTGCCCGCCGGCATGATCGCGGGCTACTACGGCGGGCGCGTCGACACGCTCGTCATGCGCGCGATGGACCTGATCCTCGCCTTCCCCATCTACCTGCTCGCCATCATCCTGATGATCATGTTCACGCCCACGGCGGGGCTGATCGGCACCATGAAGGTCACGGGGGCGATCGCCATCGTGCGCATCCCGATCTACGCCCGCCTCGTGCGCGGCAGCGTGCTGTCCATCAAGGAGAAGGAGTACGTCGAGGCGTGCCGCGCGCTGGGCGTGCGCGACCCCTGGATCCTCTTCCGCCACATCCTGCCCAACTGCCTGGCGCCGATCATCGTCACCACCACGCTCGGCATCGCGACCTCGATCATCGTGGAGGCCACCCTCAGCTTCCTCGGCCTCGGCACCCAGCCCCCCACGCCGAGCTGGGGGTGGGACCTCAAGGCCAACGTGTCCTTCATCCAGGCCAACCCCTGGCTGTCGCTCTTCCCCGGCCTGGCCATCTTCGTCACGGTCCTCGGCTTCAACCTCTTCGGCGACGGCCTGCGCGACGCGCTCGATCCCCGGCTGAA
>JBBDXO010000282.1:0-11498 GCA_040902295.1 Candidatus Rokuibacteriota bacterium
CATTTCTACCAGCCGCCGCGTGAGAACCCGTGGCTCGAAGCGGTCGAGGTCCAGGACTCGGCGGCGCCGTACCACGACTGGAACGAGCGCATCACGGCGGAGTGCTACGCGCCCAACACGGCGGCGCGGCGGGTGGACGACCACAACCGCATCCTCGACGTCGCCGACAACTACGCGAAGATCTCGTTCAACGTGGGGCCCACGCTCGCCACCTGGCTGGAGCGCCACGCCCCCGCCGTGTACGCGCGCATCATCGAGGCCGACCGCGCCAGCGTGGAGGCGCACAACGGCCACGGCAACGCCATCGCGCAGGTCTACAACCACATGATCATGCCGCTCGCCAGCCGGCGCGACAAGGTCACGCAGGTGCGCTGGGGCATCGACGACTTCCGCGCGCGCTTCGGCCGCGACCCCGAAGGCATGTGGCTGCCGGAGACGGCGGTGGACACGGAGACGCTGGAGGTCGTGGCCGAGGCGGGCATCGCGTTCACCATCCTCGCCCCCGCGCAGGCGTGGCGGGTGCGACCCGTCGACGGCGGCGAGTGGAGCGAGGTGCACGACCGCGTCGATCCCAGCCGCCCCTATCTCTGGCGCGGCCCCCACGGCCTCACGATGGCGCTCTTCTTCTACGACGGGCCCATCTCTCGGGCCATCGCCTTCGAAGGGCTGCTGGAGAGCGGCGAGAAGTTCGCGCGCCGGCTGCTCGACGGCTTCTCGGCCACGCGCGACGACGTCCAGCTCGTGCACTGCGCCACCGACGGCGAGTCCTACGGCCACCACAGCCGCTTCGGCGAGATGGCGCTGGCGGCCGCCATCGAGCGCCTGGAGGCGGACCCCTCCGTGCGCCTCACCAACTACGGCGCCTTCCTCGCCGCGCACCCGCCGCGCTGGGAGGCGCAGGTGCACGAGCGCACGTCGTGGAGCTGCGCGCACGGCGTCGAGCGGTGGCGCGCCGACTGCGGCTGCCGCGTGCGCGGCGACTGGCGGCAGAGCTGGCGGGGCCCGCTGCGCGAGGCGCTCGACTGGCTGCGCGAGCAGATCGACACCGCCTACGTGGCGCGCGCGGGCGCGCTCTTCAAGGACGTGTGGGAGGCGCGCGACGACTACGCCACCGTCGTGCGCGAGCGCACCCCGGAGCGGCTGGAGGCCTTTCTCGCCCGTCACCAGACGGGGCCGCTCGACGTCCAGGGGCAGCTGCAGGCGCGCCGGCTCCTGGAGATGCAGCGCAACCGGCTGCTCATGTACACCTCGTGCGGCTGGTTCTTCGACGAGATCTCGGGGATCGAGCCCGTGCAGATCCTCCGCTATGCCGCCATCGCCATGCAGTACCTGCGCGACCTCGGCGGCGGTCACGTGGAGCCCGACTTCGTCCGCCTGCTCCAGGCGGCGCCGAGCAACGTGCCCGAGCTCGGCGACGGGGGGGCGGTCTACCGCCGGCTCATCAAGCCCGCGGTGGTGGACCTGCGCCGGGTGGTGGCCCACTACGCGATCACCGACCTCTTCGAGGAGCACCCCGAGGACCTGCCCGTATACGCCTACGGGGTGCAGCGCCTCGACGGGGCGCGGGAGGCGTACGGCGACACCGCGTTGCGCATCGGCCACGTGCGCGTGAGCTCGAGCCTCACCGGCGAGGCGCGGGAGGCGATGTACGCGGTGCTCCACTTCGGCGGTCACGATTTCGCGTGCGGCATCCGGGCCTACGACGACCACGCCGTGTACGACCGCATGAAGAGCGACCTCCTGCGCCGGTACAGCCGCTACACGCTGGCCGACATGGTCCGGGGTCTGGACGAGCACTTCCCCGGCGAGGGCTTCTCGCTCACCGACCTCTTCATCGAAGAGCGCCGCCGCGTACTCGCCCTCATCATCCGCGGCGTGCTGGACCGGCACGAGGAGACCTACCGGCGCATCTGGGCGGACAACCGCAAGCTGATGCACTACCTGCGGGTGGCGGATGCGCCGATCCCCGACGCGCTGGCGCTGGTGGCCCGCCACGTGCTGGAGCAGGACGTCGCGCAGGCGATGGCCGCGCTCGAGACGGACGGCCCGCCGGAGGGGTTGCCGGAGCGGGTGATCGAGCTTCTGGGCGAGGCAAAGGCGCTGGGCCTCGACCTCGATCTGCTGCCCGCCAAGGCGCCCACCGTGCGGGCGGTGATGCGCGCGCTGGAGGCGGTGGCCGAGGAGCCGACGGCGGCCCGCGTGGCGCGCACGACGGCGCTGGTGACGGAGGCGCTCCGGTGCGATCTGCGCTTCGGCCGATGGGCGGCGCAGAACCGCTTCTTCGTCCTCTGGCAGGCGCACCCGGAGGCGCACGAGGTCCTGGCCCCCCTCGCCGTGGCCCTCGGCTTCAGCGTGACGCAGGGGACGCGATGAAGCGCATTCCCGTCGCCACCTACCGCGTCCAGCTCGGGCGCGACCTCACGCTGGACCAGGTCACCGGGCTGCTCGACTACTTCGAGGCGCTCGGCATCTCGGACTGCTACACCTCGCCGATTCTCGAGACGGCCACGAAGGGCTCCCACGGCTACGACGTGGCCGATCACAACCGCGTGCGCGAGGAGATCGGGGGCGAGCCGGCGCTGGAGCGCCTGGCGACGGGGCTGCGCGCGCGCGGCATGGGGCTGCTCCTCGACGTCGTGCCCAACCACATGGGGATCGCGCGCAACAACAACGCGTGGTGGCGGGACGTGCTGGAGAAGGGGCCCGCGTCCGCCTACGCCTCCTTCTTCGACATCGACTGGCACCCGGTGAAGACCGAGCTGCACGACAAGGTGCTGCTGCCGATCCTCGGCGACCAGTACGGCGCCGTCCTCGACCGGGGCGAGCTGCAGCTGCGGCTGAGCGACGGCCGCTTCCGCGTCGACTACTACGACGTCGTGCTGCCCATCGCCCTGCGCTCGTACGCGCGCATCCTCACCCATCGCATGGAGGAGCTGAAGGCCGGCGAGGAGGAGACGCTCCGGTTCAAGTCGCTCGTCACCTGGTTCGCCACCATGCCCGGCGCCACCGAGCGCGATCCCGACCGCATCGTCGCCCGGGACGCCGACCTCGAGAGCGGCCACGACAGCCTGGCCGCCCTCCTCGCCGCCTCGCCCGCCGTGCGGGCGTTCGTCGAGGACAACGTGCGCATCTTCAACGGCGTGGCGGGTGATCCGCGCTCCTTCGATCTCCTCGACGCCCTGCTCAGCGAGCAGTCCTATCGCCTCGCCTTCTGGCGGGTGGCGGGCGAGGAGATCAACTACCGGCGCTTCTTCGACATCAACGAGCTGGCCGCCATCCGCATGGAGGACCCCGAGGTCTTCGCGGCCACCCACCGCCACCTCTTTCGCCTGGTGGCGGACGGCGTGGTCACGGGGCTGCGCATCGACCATCCCGACGGCCTCTATGCGCCGGGGGAATACCTGCACCGGCTGCAGGAGGGGTGCGGCGGCGACTTCTACGTGGTGGCGGAGAAGATCCTCGCCCCCGGCGAGCAGCTGCCGGAGACGTGGGCCACGGACGGCACCACCGGCTACGAGTTCATCAACCTGCTCAACGGCATCTTCGTGGACCGCACCCAGGCGCGCGCGATGGACCAGGTATACACGCGGCTCATCAAGGAGCGTCCCGCCTTCGCGGAAGTCGTCTACGAGTGCAAGCGGCTCATCATGGAGACCTCGATGGCCTCCGAGCTGAACATGCTCGCCCATCGCCTTCACGGAATCTCCGAGAAGCACCGCTCCTCGCGCGACTTCACCCTGCGCAGCCTCACCGCCGCCCTGCGGGAAGTGATCGCCGCCTTCCCCGTGTACCGCACGTACGCGGGCGATCTCAGCCCGGCGCCCGCCCGCGCGGGGGCGGCGGCGGTGGCGGTGACGCCGAGCGACCGGGAGTATCTCGTGCGCGCGTGCGCGGCCGCCCAGCGCCGCACCCCCGCCACCAACGCGCTCGTGTACGACTGGATCTGCGACCTCCTCACCCTGCGCATGCCGGAGTGGGCGGACGAGGCCGATCGCCGCGCGCGCACCGACTTCGTGATGCGCTTTCAGCAGATCACGGGGCCGGTGACGGCCAAGGGCTACGAGGACACCGCGCTCTATCGCTTCAACCGCCTGCTCTCCCTCAACGAGGTGGGCGGCGACCCCAGCCGCTTCGGCACCACGCTGGCCGAGTTCCACGCCGGCAACACCGCCCGCGCCGCGCGCTCGCCGCACGCGCTCACCGCCACCTCCACCCACGACACCAAGCGCAGCGAGGACGTGCGCGCGCGCATCAACGTGCTGTCGGAGATCCCCCACGCGTGGCGGCGGCGCGTGCTGGAGTGGCAGCGGCTGAACCGCCGGCACCGGACGGTGGCCGACCGCGTGCCCACGCCGGGCGCCAACACCGAGTACCTCATCTACCAGACGCTGGTGGGCGCGTGGCCGATCTCGCGCGAGCGGATGCACGCCTACGTCATGAAGGCGGTCCACGAGGCGAAGTCGCACACGAGCTGGATCAACCCCAACCGCCCCTACAACGAGGCGGTGAGCCGCTTCGTGGAGGCCATCCTCGATCCCGCGCGCAGCGGGGCCTTCCTCGAGGATTTCACCGCCTTCCAGCAGCGCATCGCCCACTTCGGCGCCTTCAACTCGCTGGCGCAGACGCTCGTCAAGATCACCGCCCCCGGCGTGCCGGACTTCTACCAGGGCACCGAGCTGTGGGATCTCAGCCTCGTGGATCCGGACAACCGGCGCCCGGTGGACTGGGCCCTGCGCCGCCGCACCCTCGACGAGCTCACGGCGGCGCACGCGTCCGCGCCCGATGCCGCCGCCTTCGCCCACGAGCTGGTGAAGATGAAGGAGGACGGCCGCGTGAAGATGTACGTCACCGCGCGCGCCCTCGGCGTGCGCCGCGCGCGCGCCGCCCTCTTCCAGCAGGGCGAGTACCGCGCCCTCGAGGTGACGGGGGCGTATGCCGACGAGGTGTGCGCCTTCGCGCGCGTGCACGCGGGCGCCGCCGTGGTCACCGTGGTCCCGCGGCTGCTCGCCCGGCGCGGCACCGACGCCCTGCCCCTCGGCGCCGAATACTGGGCGGACACGCGCGTGACGATGCCCGACGGCGTGGCGCCCGCCTTTCGCAACGACTTCACCGGCGAGCGGCGGTACGGCGCCACGCTGGCGCTCGCCGACGTGCTCGCGAGCTTCCCGGTGGCGCTCCTCGAGAGCGAGGGGGGCTGATGCAGCCCTTCGTCTTCATCGGCTGCGTGGAGCTGCGGGAGGCGCTCGACTTCCGGGCCGACGACGAGCGCGAGCTGCTCGAGCGCATCGAGGAGATCCCGGCCGGCTCCGTCTTCTATCACACGCACGGCTACTTCCTGCGCCACCGCCCCGTGACGACGGCCTACGGCAACGACTTCGCGGCGTGGGTGGCCACCCACGTGCGCGACCAGGTGCTGGCGGAGCGGCTGGCGGTCGTGAATCCGTTCGAGTTCCGCACCCTCGAGGACCTGCGCGAGGAGCTGGTGTCGATCATCTCCGACCACGTGCTGCACCTGTCGACGGTGCCGCGGGTGGAGTTCGGCGAGCCCTTCTTCTTCCAGCAGTCGCACATCGTGGAGGTGGAGCTCACCGTCCCCGCCACCACGCTCGCGGAGTTCCGCGCGGGGCTGGCGGAGGTGGACTCGAGCGCGATCTACTACCACATGGTGGAGGCGCGCGCGCGCCTGGGCCGGCGCTCGGGCGACTTCGCGGAGTGGACGCGCTCGTCGCTCGGCCTGCCGGACCTCGCCGAGCGCATCGAGCGCATCGACACCTACATGACCAGCCTCGAGCGCGTGCGCGCCCGCGTGCTGTCGCTCGTGGACGCGGCCCTGGAGAGCGGCAGCGCATGATCAAGATCGACGACTACCGCCGCGTGGCGCCCCCGGGCGTGGTGGACATCATCCACAACCTCAGCCGGCGGCTGCAGGGGCGCCGCCTGCTGCACCTCAGCGGCGGCCGCTTCGGCGGGGGCGCCGCCGAGATCCTCCAGGCCCTGGTGCCGATGATGACCGACCTCGGCATCGACGCCGCGTGGGAGATCACGGGCGGCGATCCCGGCTTCTACACGACGGCCACCGGGCTGCACGCAGCACTGCAGGGCGAGGAGCGCGTGCTGAACGAGGAGGCCCTCGGCCATTTCCTCGAGATGAACCGCCTCAACGCCCGCAAGCTGCGCCTCGACGCCGACCTCGTGCTCGTGCACGACGTGCAGCCGGCCACCCTCGTGGAGCACCGTCCCCGCCACGGCCGGTGGGTATGGCGCTGCCACTTCGACGTCTCCAGCCCCCAGCGCCGCGCGTGGGCCTTCTTCCGTCCCTTCGTCAACCGGTACGACGCCGCCATCTTCTCGCTGCCGCGCTTCGCACGCCGCCTCGCCGTGCCGCGCTACATCATCCTGCCCTCGATCGACCCCCTCTCCGAGAAGAACCGCGAGCTGCCGCCGCGCGAGGTGACCACGATCCTGCGCTCGCTCGGCATCGAGCAGGACCGGCCGCTGCTGGTGCAGATCGCGCCCCTGACGCCCGCCGAGGATCCCCTCGGGGTCGTCAACGCCTACCGGCTCGTCAAGAAGCACTACAACGTGCGCCTCGTGCTGGCGGGCACGGGCGGCAGCGAGCCCGAGAGCGTGTCGGTCCTCGCCGAGCTGCGCGAGGCCGCGCACCACGATCCCGACATCCTCATTCGCGAGCTGCCGCCGGACGCGCACGTGCAGATCAACGCGCTGCAGCGGGCGGCCACCATCGTGCTGCAGAAGTCGGTGCGCGAGAACTTCGGCCTGGGGGCGGCGGAAGCGATGTGGAAGGGCAAGCCGGTCATCGGCGGCTTCGCGGGCGGGCTGTCGCACCAGATCATCTACGACGTCACCGGCTACACCGTGCACTCCGTGGAGGGCGCCGCCTTTCGCCTGCGCCACCTGCTGAACAACCCCGAGCTCATCGCGCGCATGGGCGCCGCCGGCCGCGAGCACGTCCGCCGCTCGTTCCTCATCACCCGTCACCTCATCGATTACATGGCCCTGCTCATCCATCTGACGAAATGATCGATCCCGGCGGATCGCAGCCCGTCCCCGTGTCCGACAGCCCCCCGCCGGCCGCCGCCGCCACCACCGGCACCGACGGCCTCGCCGCCGACGTCGCCATCGTGATGCTCACCTACAACAACGCGGCGAGCGCGGGCGCCATCGCCGCCGCCGCCGCGCGCGGGGTCGCCGATCACCTGTCCGGGCTGACGGCCGCCCTCGTCAACTGCGATGCGGGCTCCTCCGACGGCACGCAGGCGGCGCTGGCGACGGCGGGCCTGCCCGTGCTCACCATCAACCACGAGGCCCCCGCCGGCGAGCGCGTCACCGTGCCCTTTCACGGCGTGCCCGGCCGCGACGCCGGCCTGCGCGCGGGCCTGCAGGCCGCGCACCGGATGGGCGCGCGGGTGGCCGTCCTCCTCGAGGCCGACGCCGTGTCGGCGACGCCGGAGTGGATCCCGCGCCTGGCGAAGCCGATCCTCGAGGACAAGGCGGATTTCGTGGTGCCGGTCTACGCGCGCCATCGCTACGAGGGCACCATCACGCGGCTGCTGCTGAGCCCGCTCGTCCGCGCGCTGTACGGGCGCCGCCTGCACCATCCGCTCGGCGGCCAGCAGGCGCTCTCCGGCCGGCTCGTCGAGCACCTGCTGCTGCATCCGAAGTGGAACTGGGCCGGCCGCGATGCCAGCGACCTCTGGATCACCGGCACCGCCATCGCCGACGGGTTCTCGGTCTGGGAGACGTGGCTGGGAGCGTACGTGGTGAAGTCCGCCACGCGCACCGCCGATCTGCCGGCGATGGTCGCGCAGACGCTCGGGGCCGCCTTCAGCGTGATGGAGCGTCACGGCGACCTGTGGCTGGAGGTGCGCGGCAGCGAGCCGCTGCCGTGCCATGGAGAGCCGCGGCCCCTCCCCCCCGGCGACGGCACCGTCGACGTGGAGCGGATGCTGGACGCCTTTCGTCGCGGCGCCAGCGACCTGTCCTCGATCTGGGAGCTCATTCTCGCTCCCGACACGCTGGGCAGCGTCCTCAGCCTCGAGGTGTCCGACCCCCGGCGCGTCGTGTTCCCCGACGACCTGTGGGCGCGCGTGGTGTACGATTTCGCCCTCGGCCATCATTATGGCGTCGTGCACCGCGATCACCTGCTGCGCTCGCTCGTGCCCATCTACCTCGGGCGCACGGCCGCCTTCGTGAGTGCCACGCTGGGCGCGCGCGCGGGGGCCGCGGACACCGCGCTGGAGGCGGTGGCGGCGGCGTTCGAGCGACAGAAGCCCTATCTCGTGGAACACTGGCGGTGATGGCGAAGAAGAGCCCGTCCCCCCTGCGCCGCGCCGCCCCCGGGACGGCCGCCGGCCGGACCACCCCCGGCGGCGACGACGCCAGGCGCCGCACCGTCGTCATCGAGAACGTGGCGCCCGCCGTGGACGGCGGCCGCTATCCGGTGAAACGGGAGCAGGGCGCCACGCTGGAGGTCACCGCCGACATCTTCAAGGAGGGCCACGACGTGCTCGCGGCCTTCCTGAAGTTCCGGCGCGCCGACGAGAGCGCGTGGCGGCAGACGCCCATGCGCTTCGTGGACAACGACCGGTGGGCGGGCGCCTTCGCCCTCGACGACAACGCGCGCTACGTCTACACGATCGAGGCGCTCGCCGATCCCTTCCGGACGTGGCAGGCGGATCTCGACAAGCGCACCGCTGCCGGCCAGGACGTGGCGAGCGAGCTGCGCGAAGGCGCCGCCCTCGTGCAGGCGGCGGCGCGGCGGGCCACGGGGGCGGAGGCCGCCGCCCTCACCGAGTACGCGGCGCGCATCGGCCGCGCGCCCGCGCAGGCGGACGCGGTCGCCCTCGCCCGCGAGGAGCGCCTCGGCGCCCTGATGGATGGCCATCTCGACCGGCAGACGGCCACCCGCTACGAGCGCGAGCTGGAGGTGGTGGCCGACCGCGAGCGCGCGCGCTTCGCGGCGTGGTACGAGTTCTTCCCCCGCTCCGCGCGCGGCGACGGCCGCCACGCCACCTTCAAGGACGCCTGGGCGCAGCTCGAGCGCGCGGCGGCGATGGGGTTCGACGTGGTGTACCTGCCGCCCATCCATCCGGTGGGCCGCGCCCACCGCAAGGGACCCAACAACGCGCTCACCGCGCAGCCGGGGGAGCCGGGCAGCCCGTGGGCGATCGGCGGCCCGGAGGGCGGCCACGACGCGGTGCATCCCGACCTCGGCACCCTCGACGACTTCAAGGCCTTCGTGCAGGAGGCCGCGCGCCTGGGCCTGGAGGTCGCCCTCGACTTCGCGATCCAGTGCTCGCCCGATCACCCGTACGTGCGCGAGCATCCGGAGTGGTTCTTCCACCGGCCCGACGGCTCCATCAAGTACGCGGAGAACCCGCCCAAGAAGTACCAGGACGTGTATCCCGTGAACTTCTACGGCGAGGATCCCGGCCCCCTGTGGGACGAGATGAAGCGGCTGCTCGAGTTCTGGATCGGCCACGGCGTCACCACCTTCCGCGTGGACAATCCCCACACGAAGCCCGTGACATTCTGGGAGTGGGTCATCCGCGAGATCCAGCGCGCGCATCCGGAGGTGATCTTCCTCGCCGAGGCCTTCACGCGCCCGAAGATGATGAAGGTCCTCGCCAAGGCGGGCTTCACGCAGTCGTACACGTACTTCACGTGGCGCAACGCCAGGCCGGAGATCGTCGAGTACTTCGAGGAGATCACGCGCCCGCCCGTCTCCGACTACTTCCGCGGCAACCTGTGGCCCAACACGCCCGACATCCTGCACGCGACGCTGCAGCACGGCGGCCCCCCCGCCTTCAAGTTCCGGCTCGTGATGGCGGCCACCCTGTCCTCCGTGTACGGCATCTACAGCGGCTACGAGCTGTGCGAGAACGTGCCCGCGGCCCCCGGCTCCGAGGAGTACCTGAACTCCGAGAAGTACGAGGTGAAGGCGCGCGACTGGAACGCGCCCGGCAACCTCGTGGCCTACATCACGCGGCTGAACCGGATCCGCCGCGGGCATCGCGCCCTGCAGCTCTACGCGAACCTCACCTTCCACCCCGCCGACAATCCGCACGTGCTCTGGTACTCGAAGGCCGCCGGCGACGACGTCGTGTTCGTGGCCGTGAACCTCAACCCGCACGCCCCCGAGGACAGCCTCGTGGAGGTGCCGCTGGCCGCCCTCGGCCTCGATGCCGACGCGAGCTATCGCATGCACGAGCTGCTCACGGACGTCGTGTACGACTGGCGCGGGCCTCGCGGCTACGTCAAGCTCGACCCGCAGGCCGAGCCCGCGCAGATCTTCGCCCTGCGGCGCTGAGCGCGCATGGAGGCCTGGTACAAGGACGCGGTCTTCTACGAGGTCCACGTGAAAGCCTTCGCGGACGGCGACGGCGACGGCGTGGGCGATTTCCGCGGCCTCACCGGCCGCCTCGACTACATCCGCGAGCTGGGCGTGAACTGCCTGTGGATCCTGCCCATGTACCCTTCGCCCCTGCGCGACGACGGCTACGACATCGCGGATTTCTACGGCATCCACCCCGCCTACGGGACGGTGGAGGACTTCCAGAAGTTCCTCGATGCCGCCCACGAGCGCGACCTGCGCGTCATCGCCGACCTCGTGATGAACCACACCTCCGACCAGCACCCGTGGTTCCAGGCCTCGCGCTCCGATCCCGACTCGCCCTACCGCGAGTACTACGTGTGGAGCGACACCGACACCCGCTACGCGGACGCGCGCATCATCTTCACCGACACCGAGAAGTCGAACTGGTCGTGGGATCCCGTGCGCAAGGCGTACTACTGGCACCGCTTCTTCAGCCACCAGCCCGATCTCAACTACGACAACCCCGCCGTGATCGCGGCCATGCTCGACGTCATGCGCTTCTGGCTCGACCGCGGTCTGGACGGCTTCCGCTGCGACGCCGTGCCGTACCTCATCGAGCGGGAGGGCACGAGCTGCGAGAACCTGCCCGAGACGCACACGATCCTCAAGGAGCTGCGGCAGGTCATCGACCGCGAGTACGGCAGCTCCAAGGTCCTGCTCGCCGAGGCCAACCAGTGGCCGGAGGACGTGCGCCCGTACTTCGGCGACGGTGACGAGTTCCACATGGCCTTCAACTTCCCGCTCATGCCGCGCCTGTACATGGCGGTGCGGCGCGCCGACCGCCTGCCCGTGACGGACATCTTCACGCACATGCCGCCCATCCCGCCCACCTGCCAGTGGTGCGTCTTCCTGCGCAACCACGACGAGCTGACGCTGGAGATGGTCACCAACGAAGAGCGCGACTACATGTATTTCGCCTACGCCACCGATCCCGCCATGAAGCTGAACCTCGGCATCCGCCGGCGCCTGGCGCCCCTCATGGACAACGACCAGCGGCGCATCGAGCTGCTGAGCTGCCTGCTCTTCACGCTGCCCGGCAGCCCCATCGTCTACTACGGCGACGAGATCGGCATGGGCGACAACATCTACCTCGGCGACCGCA
>JBBDXO010000283.1:0-51922 GCA_040902295.1 Candidatus Rokuibacteriota bacterium
ACATCCTGACCACGCGGCGCCTGCACATCCTGACCACGCGGGGCCTGAACATCCTGGCCACGCGGCGCCTGAACATCCTGACCACGGGGCGCCTGCACATCCTGACCGCGCGGGGCCTGCACGTCCTGGCCACGGGCACCTGCCAGTGAGCGGGGAGCCTGCGGCGTCTGCACGGCAGAGGTGCTGCCCCTCTGCTGGAGCATCTGCTTGGCGCGCGCTATCTCGGGCGGGCAGGAAGCCGTCGTCTGCGCTTCGCTGATCCCGACCGACGCGAGGAATGCCACACTCATGATCGTCGCAAACACTTTCTTCATCGTGTCCGTATCCCTTTCTGTTTCGATCCGTTTACGGCCGTCGTTGCTCCGTTCCCGTACTGCCCACTGCCTTCGCCCGCCGCGGTCGCCGTCTCCGCTCACCGTCTGCTGTCGGCCCCTGCTGACCACCGGGCCGTTGATAAGGCAAGGGGGATGCCAGGGCACCGACAGATTTTCCGCCTTCATTTCAAGGCATTTGCGTTCTGATAGACACTGTTGCTGCGGGCGGAGTGCCCGGAGGCGCGGCCGCCACGGGTGCGGCAATGTGCCCGGAGGATCCCCGGCGCAGATCGTTTCTGTTGGTAGGACCGAAAGGCAAGGGTGCGCGTGATAAGATTTTTGCGCTTATGTTCCTGCTGGCGCATCTGGCACCTGCGCTCCTTCTGATGATCGTCGCGAGCGCGTGCAGCGTGGTCCGACCCTCGTCATCCCCTCCGGCTGCCGCTCCCGCGCCGGTCCGCGCCCTGCTGTCCAACGGGGTCCCCGTCATCGTGCAGGAGCAGCACGGCAGCGACGTGGTCGCCCTGCAGCTCTGGGTGCGTGTCGGCGCGCGCGACGAGACGAGCTCCGAGCAGGGCCTCGCGCATTATCTGGAGCACATGCTCTTCAAGGGCACGGCGACGCGGCCGCCGGGGTTCGTCGACCGTGATGTCGAAGGCGTCGGCGGCCGTATCAATGCCGCCACGTCGTGGGACTACACCTATTACCACGTGCTGCTGCCCGCGACGAGCGCGGTGGCGGGCATCGAGATGCTCGCCGACGTCGCCGTCAACGCCACCCTCGATGCCGCGCTGCTCGACCAGGAAAAGCAGGTGGTGCTCGAGGAGATGCGGCTCAACGACGACAATCCCGCCCGCGTGCTCTCCCGCCGGCTCTTCTCGGATCTGTTTCCGGGGCACCCGTACGGCCGCCAGGTGATCGGCACCCCGGAGCTCGTGCGCGGGCTCGCTCGCGAGACGCTGGCGGCCTTCTATCGGCGTCACTACGTGCCCGAGTCGTTCGCCCTCGTCGTCGTGGGAGCCGTGCATCCCGACGAGATGGTGGCCACGGCTGGGCGTACCTTCGGTCGCCTGCCGCGTACGGGCTTGCGCCGGCTCCCCCCGCCCGCGGCGGCGACGCCGCGCTCGCACTCGGACACGCTGGCGCGCCCCGGCGCGTCCGCCTACCTGGGTATGGCCTGGCCGGCGCCGCGGCTGGCCGCCCCCGACGCGCCGGCCGTGGATCTGCTCGCGACGATCCTGGGCCGCATGCGATCGTCCCGGCTCGTGCAGGCGCTGCGCGAGCGGACGCCTCTCGTGTCCACCGTCCGTACCGGGTTTGCCGCGATGGAAGGGGCGGGGGCGATCCTGCTCACCGCCCAGCTGGAGCCGTCAAACCTCGCCGCGGCCGAGTCGGCGGTCCTCAGCGAGCTGCAGCGGGTGCGGGAGGACGGCGTCACCGAGGCCGAGCGCCGGCGCGCCATCACGCGCGCGGAGGCGGAGCGGGCTTTCGCGGCGGAGACGGTGGAGGGGCGGGCGGTGATGCTGGGGCGCGGCGAGACGATGTGGACGCTCGCCGACGAGCTCGCGTACGTGCGACGGCTGCGGGCGGTGACGGCGGAGGAGATCCGGGGCGCCGCGCGCCGTTACCTCGATCCGGAACGCTACGTCCGCCACGCCCTCGTGCCGCCGGGAGCCGCACGCTGAGCCGCGTCACCGCCGCCGTCGTCGCGCTCGCGTGCGTGTGGCCGGTGGCGGCGGCCGGCGCGTCATCGCCCGCCGTGGCGCGCCACGTGCTGGCAAGCGGCATGACGGTGCTGGTACGGGAGGACCCGTCGTCGGAGGTCGTCGCCGTCTCGCTGCAGGCGCGCGGCGGCAGCCTCTTCGAGAAGGCCGCCAACGCCGGCATCACCAACCTGCTCGCGCGCGTGATGGTGCGCGGCACCCCGCGCCGCACCGCGCTGCAGATCGCGCAGCGGGTGGAGGATCTCGGTGGAACGCTCGAGGCCTCCGGTGAGGCGGAGACAGCCGAGATCCGGGGCGCTGCGCTGGCGGTCCACTGGGAGGCGTTGCTGGCGGAGATCGCCGACGTCGCGCTGCGGCCCACGCTGCCCGCCCACGAGATCGCCACCGAGCGCGCGCTGGTGCTCAGCCAGATCCAGACGCGCGCGGACACGCCCTTTCCCCGTGCCGTGGACGCGGTGATGGCCGACCTGTATGGCCCTCACCCCTACGCGCTGCACCGCCTCGGCCGTGCCGAGAGCGTGCGCGCCCTGACGCGTGAGGCGCTGCTGGCCCATCACGCGGCGCTCTATCGGCCGGAGCGCCTCGTGCTTGCGGTGAGCGGTCACGTGCCCTCACGGCGGGTGATGGCAGCCGCCGGACGATTGTTCGGCGAGCTGCGCGCCGCGGGGCCGCCCCCCGTACCGGCGGTCACGACCCCGGCTCCGCGCACGGAACCGCGCACCCTGGAGGCGCCCGCCGCGCAGGCGCAGGTCCTCGTGGCCTATCTCGGTCCCTCCAGCACCGACCCCGACTATGCGGCGGTGCGTGTCCTCGCCGCCGTGCTGGGCGGCGGCATGTCGGGGCGGCTGTTCCGCGAGCTGCGCGAGCGCCGCGGCCTCGCGTACTCGGTGAGCGCCCTCAGCAGCTACCGCACGGGGCCGGGCTACCTGCTCGCGTATCTCGGCACCGCGCCCGACAACGCCGCCACGGCGGTGAGCGGGGTGCTCGACGAGATCGCGCGGGTGCGCGCGGAGCCCGCGAGCGAGCGCGAGGTGGCGCGCGCGCGGGCGTACCTGCTGGGCAACGTGGCCATGGACCGCCGCACGAACGCGCGCCACGCGTGGTACCTGGCCTTCTTCGAGGTGGTGGGGGCGGGCTGGGACTGGGCGGATCGCTACGTGCGCGCCCTGCAGGCGGTGACGGTCGACGACGTCGCGCGCGTGGCGGGGCGCTATCTCGGCACGCCCACCGTGGTCGTCCTGCGCCCGGGGGCGGGCTCGTGATCCCGCTCAAGGACGACATCCCGAGCCGGACGACGCCGTTCGTCACCATGATGCTCATCGCGCTCAATGCGGTCGTGTTCGTCTATCAGATGTCGCTGGCGCTCGAGTCCGACGCGGGGGCTGCCGGCGCCGCCCAGGCCTTCATCATGGAATTCGGGGCGGTGCCGTGCCGGCTCACGGGCGCGTGTACGGTACCCGGCCAGTTCCCATCCCCGTTCGTGACGGTCTTCACCTCGATGTTCATGCACGGCGGGCTGTTGCACGCGGGCGGCAACATGCTCTACCTCTGGATCTTCGGCAACAACGTGGAGGACACGCTCGGCCACGGCCGCTTCCTGCTCTTCTACCTGCTCTCGGGCCTGGCCGCGGCCCTCGCACAGACGGTCATGAATCCGCACTCCGCGATTCCGATGATCGGCGCCAGCGGCGCCGTGGCGGGCGTGCTCGGAGCGTACCTGCTCCTGTTTCCCTACGCCACCATCCTCACGCTGGTGACGTTCGGGTTCTTCTTCCGGTTCATTCACATTCCAGCCGTCGTCGTCCTGGGCTTCTGGATCGTCTTGCAGCTCATCTCTGGTTACCTCACAGCCAGCGCTGCCGCTCTGGGGCGCGGGGAAGGTGGAGGCGTCGCGTGGTTCGCTCACATCGGCGGGTTTCTGGCAGGCATGGTGCTCGTGTTCCTGATGCGGCCCCGGCAAAGCGCCCGGCCGTAAGCGTGCCCGATGCGCCACCCACCCGGGTGCGCATCGACCGGCTGCTCGTGGACCGCGGGCTCGTGGACAGCCGCGAGAAGGCGGCCCGGTTCATCATGGCGGGCGAGGTCATGGTGGACGGCCAGCGGATCGACAAGGCGGGCGCGCTGGTGCCGTCCGACGGCGACGTGGAGCTCAAGGGCCGCTCACTGTACGTCAGCCGCGGCGGCGAGAAGCTGGCGCACGCGCTCACGCATTTCGGCGTCAAGGTCGAAGGCCGCTACTGCATCGACGTGGGCGCCTCCACGGGGGGCTTCACCGACTGCCTGCTGCAGAACGGCGCGGTGAAGGTGTACGCGGTGGACGTGGGCACCGCGCAGCTCGACGACAAGCTGCGCAAGGACCGCCGCGTGGAGGTGATGGAGCAGACGAACGCGCGCTCGCTCGACCCGCGCGTGTTCGGCGATCCGCCGTCGCTCGCGGTGGTGGACGTGGCGTTCATCTCGCTGGAGAAGGTGCTGCCCGCGATCTTCGGCGTCCTCGCGCCGCGGGGCGAGGTGCTCGCGCTGGTGAAGCCGCAGTTCGAGGTGGGACGCGAGGGCATCGGCAAGGGCGGGGTGGTGCGCGATCCCGCACAGCACCGCAAGGCCGTGCAGAAGCTGGCCCGGTACGCCGTGATCCGCGGCTGGCACGTCCTCGGCGTGAGCGCCTCCCCCCTGCGGGGCGCCAAGGGCAATCGCGAGTTCTTCCTGCACCTGTCCGCCCACGGCAAGACGGTGCCGCAGCTCGAATCGCTGATCGACCGCTCGGTGGAGGCGCTTGCGTGATGCGCGTCGGTCTCGTGGCCAAGCCCGATGCGCGCGAGGCGCCCGCGCTCCTGCTGCGGCTGGTGGAATGGCTCACCAGCCGCGGGCTGAGCGTCAGCCTCGAAAAAGAGACCGCGGGGCTGGTGCCGGCGGCGCCGGCGGCCGCGGTGCGCAAGTCGGACCTGCCCGGCCAGTCCGACCTCATCATCGTGCTCGGCGGCGACGGCACGCTGCTGTCCATGGCGCGCGCGGTGGGGGGCCTCGGCGTGCCACTGCTCGGGATCAACCTGGGCGGGCTCGGCTTTCTCACCGCCACCACGGTCGACGAGGCGGTGGCGGCGGTGGACGACTATCTCGGCGGCCGCATGGCGATCGACGAGCGCATGATGCTCGCCGCCCGCGTCATGCGCCGCGGGCAGTCGGTGGGCGAGTACGCGGCGCTCAACGACGTGGTCATCACCAAGTCGGCGATGAGCCGCATCATCAACCTGGAAGTGTCCGTGCAGGGCGAGTACGCCACCGCCTATCGCGCGGACGGCCTCATCATCTCCACGCCCACGGGCTCCACCGCCTACTGTCTGTCCGCGGGCGGGCCCATCCTGTTCCCCACCATGGATGCGGTGGTGATCGTGCCCATTGCCTCCCACACGCTCACCAACCGGCCCATCGTCCTTCCCGGCCACCAGCGCATCGAGGTCACGCTCAAGACCGACCAGGACGTGATGCTGACGGTGGACGGCCAGATCGGCGTCAACCTCAACGAGCACGACACCGTCCAGGTCGAGCAGGCGCCCTCGCGCGTCCGCCTCGTCCGCTTCCCGCGCACCGACTTCTTCTCGGTGCTCCGGACGAAGCTGAAATGGGGCGAGCGGTAGCTCACTCGATCGCGTCGTCCACCTGGAGCAGCACGGAGGGGGGAATCGTGAGGCCGATCGCCCGCGCGGTGTTGAGATTGACGGACAGGATGAAGTTGCGCGGCTCCTGCACCGGCATGTCCCCCGGCTTCGCGCCCTTGAGAATCTTGTCGACGTAGACGGCGAGGCCGCCGTACAGCTCCAACGGGTCGGCGCCGTACCCCATCAGGCCTCCCAATCCGGCGAACTGACCGGAATGCGACAGCGCGGGCAGCCGGGCCCTCAGGGCCCGCGCCGCGAGCTCCCGGGTGGCGAGGATCCCCTGGACGTACACACCGTCCACCCGCGCTCGTATCGCGCTCGCGAGGGCGGCGGGGACCTCCTTCGGGCCGTCCACGATCTCCTCATGCACCTCGAGGCCGAGCCTGCGCGCCGCCGCGTGCGTCTGCTCGCGGAAGGGCCGGGTGAACGGGTCCGTGCGATGGATCACCAGCCCCAGGCGCGTGGCGCGCGGCAGCAGCTCGCGAAAGAGCGACAGCGCCTTTCCCGTGATCTGGGCCGATGTGCCGGAGACGCCGGTGATGTTGCCGCCCGGCCGGGCGAGGCTGTCGATCAATCCGGTCCCGACGGGCTCGCCGGCCGCCATCACGATGGGAATCGTCGTCGTCGCCTCCTTCGCGGCCCTCACCGCGGGGGTGTCGATGGCCACGATGACGGCGACGTCGAGGCGGACGAGCTCGGCGGCGAGCCGGGCGAGTCGCTCCGTTCGGCCTTCCGCGTACCGGTACTCGAGGCGGACGGTGCCGCCGGCCACGTGACCGAGCTGCGCCAGCCTGCGCGGCAGCTCATCGAAGGCGGGGATCTTCGGCCGGGTCACGAGGATGCCGATGGTGGGCACGTTCTCCTGACCCATCGCGGGCGGGGCAAGCGCGGCCGCCGTCACGAGCCCCACGGCAAGGCACACCGCGACGGCGACGAAGGGAGCGAGGGAGATGAAGCGCGTCACCATGCGGCCATGTGTTGGACCCGCGGCGGTCTCGGGTCTCGGGTGGGAATGTGGCCCACGAGGGCCTGCCAAGTCAAGGCGCCTTCTACGGCGCTGTACCCGGCGCGATACCGCTTGATCGCCGTCCTGTGAGCGGCATAGCATCACCCCATGCTGCGCGAGCTGCGGATCAAGAACTTCGCCGTCATCGAATCGGTGACGGTGCCGTTCACGCCGGGGCTCAATGTCCTGACGGGGGAGACGGGCGCCGGCAAGTCGATCCTCATCGACGCGCTGCTGCTGGTGCGCGGGACGCGCGCGCAGAGTGACGTCATCCGCGCCGACACGGACAGCGCCACCGTGGAAGCGGTCTTTGCGATCGATCGGCACGCGGCGGCGACGGCCGTGCTGGACGAGGCCGGGCTCACCGCCGACGACGGCGAGATCGTGATCCGGCGCGAGCTCAGCCGCTCGGGGCGGCACCGGGCGTTCGTCAACGACTCGCCGGTCACGGTGGGACTCCTCGAGCGTCTCGGTGACGAGCTCGTCGAAGTGCACGGGCAGCACGAGCACCAGCGGCTCTTGCAGACGTCCGTGCAGCTCGCCTTGCTGGATCGCTTCGCCGATGCGGAGGACGGCGCCGACCGGCTGGGGACGCTCTTCGCGAAATACCGGGCGGCGAGCGCGGAGGTCGAGCGCACGCGCGCCGCCTCCCGCGATCGCGCGCAGCGCGAGGATCTCCTGCGCTTCCAGGTCTCGGAGCTGCAGGCGGCGCGGCTGCGCGCGGGCGAGGAAGACGAGCTGCGCGTCGAGCGCAAGCGCGTGCAGCACGCCGAGCGCTTCATGAGCGGCCTGGAGGAAGTGGCCACGCTGCTCGTCGACGACCCGCAGTCGGCGCAGGTGCGGCTGGCGCGCGCCTGCCGCATCCTCGCCGACCTCGGCCGCATGGATCCCGCCTTCGCCGTGCCCGTCGATGCGCTCGACGGCGCGCGCGCCCACGTGGACGACGCGGTGGCCGCCGCCCGCGCGCTGCGCGCCGGCGTGGTGGCGGAGCCGGGCCGGCTGGAGGCGATCGACGACCGCCTCGACGCGCTCGCGCGGCTGAAGCGCAAGTATGGCGACACGGAGGAGGCGATGATCCGGTTCGCCGGCGAGGCGGCGGATGAGCTGGACGGTCTCGCCCGCCACGAGGAAGTGGTCGCCGGACAGGAGCGTGCGCTGGCCGACGTGCGGGCGGAGCTGGCGGCGGCGGCGGAGTCGCTCTCCGCGACGCGCCGGGCGGCCGCCTCGCGCCTGGCCGCGCAGGTCGAAACGCAGATGCGCGCGCTCGGCATGGAGCGGGCGACGTTCCAGATCGCGCTGGACGCCGGCGCCGTCGAGGCGATGTCGTCCCGCGGCGTGGACCGCGTCGAGTTTCGCCTGTCGACGAATCCCGGCGAAGAGGTGCGGCCGCTCGCGCGCGTGGCCTCGGGGGGCGAGCTGTCCCGCACGATGCTGGCCCTCAAGGCCGTGCTCGCCAGGGCCGACCGCGTGCCCACCATGATCTTCGACGAGGTCGACGCCGGCATCGGGGGCCGGGTGGCCACGGTGGTGGCGCAGACGCTGGCGGCGGCGGCGGAGGGCCGGCAGGTCCTCTGCGTGACGCACCTGGCGCCGATCGCCGCCGCCGCCGACCATCACCTGCGCGTGGCCAAGAGCGTGCGCGCCGGCCGCACGCGGGTGGCCGCCAGCGCGCTCACGGGCGACGACCGCATCGCGGAGGTGGCGCGCATGCTCGGCGGCGACGCCGCCTCCGCCACCGCGCGCGGCCACGCGCGTACCCTCCTCGCCGCCCGCCGGGGACGCTGACGGGCCCGTGTATATAATGGTCGTGCAATGATCGACGCCGTCCTCAAGAAGATCTTCGGCACCAAGCACGAGCGCGACGTCAAGCGCATGATGCCGGCGGTGGCGGCCATCACCGCGCGGGAAGCCGAGATGCAGGCCCTCGGCGATGCGGAGTTGCGGGTGCGCAGCGACAGCTTCCGCGCGCGCCTGGCCGCCGGGGAGACGGTGGACGACCTGCTGCAGGAGGCGTTCGCGGTGTGTCGCGAGGCGGCGCGCCGCGTGCTGGGCATGCGGCACTTCGACGTGCAGCTCATCGGCGGCATCGTGTTGCACGAGGGCAAGATCGCCGAGATGGCCACCGGCGAGGGCAAGACCCTCGTGGCCACGCTGCCCGCCTACCTCAACGCGCTCACGGGCAAGGGCGTGCACGTGGTCACCGTGAACGACTACCTCGCCAAGCGCGACGCGCAGTGGATGGGCCCGCTCTACGAGTCGCTCGGGCTCACGGTGGGCGTGATCCAGCACGAGGCGTCCTTCCAGTACGACCCGCATTACTCGACGCCGGACATCCGCATGACGGCGCTGCGCCCCATCGACCGGCGGGAGGCGTACCGGTGCGACATCACCTACGGCACCAACAACGAGTACGGCTTCGACTACCTGCGCGACAACATGCGCTTCTCCCTGGACGAGCTGGTGCAGCGCGAGCTGCACTATGCCATCGTGGACGAGGTCGACTCCATCCTCGTGGACGAGGCGCGCACCCCGTTGATCATCTCGGGGCAGGCGGATGAATCCACCGATCTGTACTACAAGATCGATCGGATCATTCCCAAGCTGAAGCGGGCCGCCACCATCGTCGAGGGCAAGCTGTCGGAGATCGAAGAGGTGAAGGCGGGCGATTTCATCGTGGACGAGAAGTCGCGCGCGGTGTCGCTCACGGAGCAGGGGATCGCCACCTGCGAGCGGCTGCTCGGCGTGGACAACCTCTACGACCCCAGCAACATCACCGCCCTCCACCACATCCAGCAGGGGCTGCGCGCGCACTCGCTGTATCGCCGCGACGTCGAGTACATGGTGAAGGACGGGCAGGTCATCATCGTCGACGAGTTCACGGGGCGGCTCATGCCGGGCCGGCGCTGGTCGGACGGGCTGCACCAGGCGGTGGAGGCCAAGGAAGGCGTCAAGATCGAGCGCGAGAACCAGACGCTCGCCACCATCACCTTCCAGAACTACTTCCGCATGTACGACAAGCTCGCCGGCATGACGGGCACCGCGGAGACGGAAGCGGAGGAGTTCGGCAAGATCTACAAGCTCGAAGTGACGGTCATCCCCACCAACGCCCGCCTCATCCGCATCAACCACCCCGACGTCGTCTACAAGACGGAGCGGGAGAAGTTCAACGCGGTGGTGGACGACATCATCAAGCGCAACGAGACGGGGCAGCCCGTGCTGGTGGGCACCGTCTCCATCGAGAAGTCGGAGGCGCTCTCCACGCTGCTCAAGAAGCGCGGCGTGCGCCACGAGGTGCTCAACGCCAAGTACCACGAGCGCGAGGCCGAGATCGTGGCGCAGGCCGGCCGCGAAGGCGCCGTGACCATCGCCACCAACATGGCGGGCCGCGGCACCGACATCCTGCTCGGCGGCAACCCGGACTTCCTCTCGAAGGAGATCCTGAGAAAGCGCGGCCTCGACCCCGCCACCGCCGGCCCCGAGCAGCGCGCCTCCGCCCTCGCCGAAGCGCGCAAGATCACGGAGCCCGAGCACGTGCGCGTGGTGGAGCGCGGCGGCCTGCACATCGTGGGCACCGAGCGCCACGAGTCCCGCCGCGTCGACAACCAGCTCCGTGGTCGCTCCGGCCGCCAGGGGGACCCGGGCTCCTCGCACTTCTACCTGTCGCTGGAGGACGACCTCCTGCGCATCTTCGGCTCCCAGCGCATCCAGAAGATCATGGAGCGCCTCGGCATGGAGGAGGGCGAGCCCATCGAGCACAAGCTCGTGACGCGCGCCATCGCCACCGCGCAGAAGCGGGTGGAGACGCACAACTTCGAGATCCGCAAGCACCTGCTCGAGTACGACGACGTCATGAACAAGCAGCGCGAGATCATCTACGGCATGCGCCGCCAGATCCTCGACGGCGAGAGCCAGGCGGACACGGTCGCGGAGTGGATCGACGATGTCGTCACCGCCACCCTCGACGCCTCCGCCGCCGAGACCGCGCATCCCGAGGACTGGGATCTCGCGAGCCTGACGGAGGCGCTGTACCGGCAGCTCGACGTGCGCATCCCCGCCGCGCGCTACGAGGACGCGGGCAGCCGGCAGGCGCTCGACGAGCTGGTGGGCACCGCGGTCAAGGCGAGGTATGCGGAGCGGGAGCAGGAGCTGGGCGAGCCGCTGCTGCGCGCCCTCGAGCGCCACGAGATGCTCATCGTCATCGACGGGCAGTGGAAGGACCATCTGCTCGCCATCGATCACGTCAAGGAAGGCATCGGCCTGCGTGGCTACGGCCAGCGCGATCCGCTCACCGAGTACAAGAAGGAAGCCTACGAGCTCTTCCAGGACATGGTCGAGCGCGTGAAGGGCGCCGTGGTGGAGCGCCTCTTCAAGGTCCAGATCGTGCGCGACGCGCCCATCGAGATGCCCGCCATGACCGCGTGGGCGAACACGAGCGAGTCGCGCGGCGACATGCCGGCCATTCCCGGCTCCGACTCGGCGATTGCGACCTCGCCCTCGCCCGTGCCGGCACGCCCCGCCGCGAAGGCCGCGCCCGCGCTGCGCACCGCGACGGGGGAGAAGGTCGGCCGCAATGATCCGTGCCCCTGCGGATCGGGGCAGAAGTACAAGAAGTGCCACTACCTCAAGCAGGGGGGCGGCTAGGCTCGTCAGGGCTCCCGGTGGCGAGCTTCTCGCGCACGCGTAGCAGCCCGGCGGTGGTGAGCCGGTACTGCTTGCGTGCCTGTCGCGTCGATCCCGCCTTCTTCACCTGGATCATCAGCTGCGGCTTTTCCCTGATCAGCGCCGAGCACGCGCGGGTCACGTTGCCCACGCCGTGGCCGAGATTCTTGAGGTCGGTATTGATGGTCTGGGCGTCGAGGTTTTCCTTGCCCGCGTGCGCTTGATGCCAGTACGCGACCACGAGGACCTTCTCCGCGTCGGTGGCCGGGCGCGCGGCGGCGTAGAGCTCGGCGAGATCGGCATGCTCGGCGGGCACGGCCGGGCGCGCGCTGTCGCGCTCCGGCGGCTCCGCCACGAAGCGCTTCCACGCCCATTCGAGCACGCGCCGGATCGCGCCCGCGTCGAGACCGTCGACGGCGTCGACCACCCGCCCCAGGGCCCTCGCTTCCGTGGCCGCGTCCACGGCACCGCGCGTCGTCCTGTCCACGCTCGCTCCTTTCCCCGCCCACTCGCCCCGTACCCCGTCTACCGCATCGCCGTCATGTATGCAATGGCCGCAGGGATCTATTGCGGATAGGTGTCATGGCTCTGGCCTCCATATCTGGGGTGCGGGGACCCCCGGGGCCCCCGCATGTGGTATTTTCCGCTTGCCCGTTCCGGGAAGCGCGTGCTACAAAATCGCATGCGTCTTGAATCGATTACCGTCCACGGCTTCAAATCGTTCGGCGAGAAGACCGTCATCAGGGTGCTGCCGGGCATCACCGGCATCGTCGGCCCCAACGGGTGCGGCAAATCGAACGTCTCCGAGTCGATCCGCTGGGCCCTCGGGGAGCAATCGGCGAAGGCGCTGCGCGGCCACCGCATGGACGACCTCATCTTCCACGGCTCGCAGTCGCGCAAGCCGGTGGGCATGGCCGAGGTCGAGCTGAGCTTCAGCAACGACGGCGCGGTGGCGCTGCCCTTCAGCGAGATCGCGGTGAGCCGCCGTCTCTACCGCACGGGCGACAGCGAGTACTTCCTGAACAAGAGCGTCTCCCGGCTGCGCGACATCCTGGACGTCTTCGCCGGTACGGGCGCCAACCCGCGCGCCTACTCCGTGATGGACCAGGACAAGCTCAACCACATCCTCACCGCCAAGCCGCACGAGCGCCGGGTCTTCATCGAGGAGGCCGCGGGCATCGCGCGCTACAAGCAGCAGCGCAACGAGACGCAGGGCAAGCTCGAGGGGGCGCGGCAGAACCTGGTGCGGGTCCGAGACGTCATGGACGAGGTCAAGCGCCAGCTCACCTCGCTGGAGCGCCAGGCCAGGAAGGCGCAGCAGTACAAGGTGCTGCAGAACGAAAAGCGCGAGCTGGCCCTCACCCTCGTGGCGGCGGACTACGCCACGCTCACGGCCCAGGGCGAGGAGCACACCGCCGAGCTCACGCGCCTGCGTGACGGCGAGGCCGGGCTGCGCACGCGGCTGTCGGGGCTCGGCGCGCGCGAGGCCCGCCAGCGCGAGCTGCTCCAGGAGAGCGACCACCGCCTGTCCGACCTTCGCCAGGCCGTGCAGAAGGTGCAGGGCGAGCTGGAGCGGCTGCTGGAGCGGCGCGAGCAGATGGGCGTGCAGGCGCGCGAGCTGGCCGAGGAGGCCGTGCGCGTGGACGAGGACATCCGCGTGTCCTCCGAGCGCGCGGGCACCATCGGCGGCGAGCGTGAGAGCGCGCGCGCCGCCCTCGCCGACGCCGAGCGGGCGTGCGGCGAACGGGCCCAGGTGGCCCTCGACCTGGAAGCGGCGGTGAATGCCCATCGCACGGGGCTGGCGTCCGATCGTGACCGGCTGGAGGCCCTGCGCCTGGAAGCGGGCCGGGTGGCCGCCGAGCGCGTGGATCTCATGCGCCACGCGGGCGAGCTCCGCGAGCGCCAGGCGCAGCTCGCGCGGCGCGGCGAGCGACTCGGGCTCGAGCTGGCGCAGGCGCAGGCGGAGGCCGAGCGTCTGGCCTCCATGCGCGCCACGCTCGAATCCGCGCATGACCGTGCCGTGGCCGAGCTGACCTCGCTCGCCGCCGAGCGAGAGCGCCTGGCGGCGCTGCTGGCGGAGCGCGAGCGCGAGTCGGTGGTGGCCGAGCGCACCCTCGCCGACGGCCGGCTCGAGCTGGCCGCCCGGCGGTCGAGCTTCGAGGCCCTGCACGCGCTGGACGCCGCGCGCGAAGGATACGGCGCCGGGGTGCGCGCCGTCTTCTCCGACGGGGGCGCCTCCAGCCTGCCCGGCGTCGTGGGCACGGTGGCTGACCTTCTCGACGTGCCGTCCGGCCTCGAGCGGGCGGTGGAGGCCGTGCTCGGCGAGCGCCTGCAGTGGGTGGTGGTCGATCGGTTCGAGCACGCCCGCGCCGCCGTGGACTACCTGCACGAGCGCGGCGCGGGGGCGGCGACCTTCCTGCCCCTGGAGCACCTGCCGGCGCCGGCGGGCGGCCCGCCGGACGACAACGGCGTGCGCTGGGCGGCGCGCGCGGTGACGGCGACGACGCCCGGCCTGCTGCACTACCTGCTCGGGCAGGTGGCGGTGGTGGATCATCTCGATCACGCGGAAGCGCTGTGGCGCCGCAACGGCGTCGTGGCCACGTACGTCACGCGCCGGGGCGAGGTGCTGTCGCCCGCGGGCGGCCTGCACGGCGGCGGCGACGAGTCGTCCGCCGCCACGGATCACTCGCTGCTCACGCGCAAGCGGCAGCTGCGCGAGCTGGAGGACGACGTGCAACGCCTCACCGCCGCCGTGGACGAGGCGCAGTCCACCGCGGCGCGCCTGGCGGCGGAGACGGCCACGCTGAAGGCGCGCGTGGGCGGCCTCGAGCAGAGCGTGCAGGCGCGGCAGGCCGAGCGGCTGTCGAGCGAGAAGGATCTCGAGCAGTCCGGGCGCGAGCACGAGCGCGTCCACCGGCACCTGGAGACGATCGGCACCGAGTCCCGTCAGGTGGCCACGGAAGCGGCGGAGACCGCCGAGACGCTCGCCCGGCTCGAGCAGCACGTCAACGCCGCGCGCGAGGCCGAGGCCCGCCAGGAGTCGGTCATGGCCGCCATCCGCACCGGCATCGAGAGCGCGCAGACGCGCGAGACCGCTCTCGTGGCGGAGCTCACCGCCTGCCGCGTGGAGCTGGCCTCCGTGGCCGAGCGCTCGGAGGCGCTCACGCGCGAGCTGGTGCGGCTCGACGAGATGGAGGCGGACTTCATCGACCGCATCGCGCAGGGCCGCCAGCGGCAGACGCAGCTCGTCGAGCGCCGCACGGGGCTCGAAGAGGAGCGCGAGCGCACCGATGCCGCCGGCCGCGACGTCGCCCTCGAGCGCGACCGGCTGGAGGAGGAGACGCGCGCGGCGGGGGAGGCGCACGAAGCGCTCGCCTCGGACCTGCGCGCCATCGAGCAGGATGCGCGCGCGCTGGAAAGCCAGCTGCACCGGCTCGTGGGTGCCATGCACGACATCGAGCTGCGGGCGACCGAGGGCCGTGTCCGCCGCGAAGAGCTCGCGCAGGAGTCGTGGCGCACGTACGGCGTGGAGGCCGCCGAGCTTCTGGGCCGGCACGACGCCGCCCGGGACCTCGGCCCCGTGCGGGAGCGGCTGGCGGAGCTGGAGGACAAGCTGGGCGGCATCGGGGCCGTGAACCTGGTGGCGGACGAGGAGTACCGCGAGCTGGACGAGCGGCTGACGTTCCTGCGCACGCAGCACGACGACCTCGTGGGGTCGATCAAGGATCTCGAGAAGGCGCTGCGCGGGATGACGAGGACCGCGCAGGAACGGTTCACGCTCGCCTTCGAGGAGATCAACACGCACTTCCAGAAGATCTTCGAGCGGCTCTTCGAAGGGGGCCGCGCCGAGCTGCGGCTGGTGGAAGCGGAGGAGGGGGGCGATCCCCTCGACACGGGCGTGGAGCTGATGGCGCAGCCGCGCGGCAAGCGGTTGCAGGCCGTCTCGCTGATGTCGGGCGGCGAGCGCGCCCTCACCGGGCTCGCCCTCATGTTCGCGATCTTCTATTTCCGGCCGAGCCCCTTCTGCGTGCTCGACGAGGTGGACGCGCCGCTCGACGACGCCAACATCCACCGCTTCCTGCGCGTGCTGCGCGAGCTGACGAGCCAGACGCAGTTCCTGGTCATCACCCACAACCGCAAGACCATGGAAGCGGCCGACGTCCTGTACGGCGTCACGATGGAAGAGCCCGGCCTGTCGAAGCTCGTCTCGGTCAACCTCAACGCGGCGGTCGCCGTTGCCGGCTGAGGCTGAAACCACACGCGGGTTGGGCTAGACTCCACAGGAGGGGATGGCTTCACTCGGCGCGTACCTCCGTGAACTCCGTGACAAGCGTGGCACGTCTCTCGAGGAGATTGCCCGCTCGACCCGTGTCGCCGCACGGGACCTGGAATCGCTCGAAGCGGAGCAGTACGCCGCTCTTCCCGCGCCTGTGTTCACGCGGGGCTTCATCCGGGCGTACTGCCAGTTCTTCGGCGTGGCGCCGGACGAGGCGCTGGCCCTCTACGACCAGCGCGAGGGCGCCGCGGTGGCGCCACCCTCGAGCCCCCGCGTGGCCGCCGCCGCCCGCAATGCCGCGCGGCCGCGACCCGCCGCCGCCACCTCGGTGCCGGCTTCCGACAGTGAGGAGCCGCGCCGGCGCAGCGCCGTCCTCGTGAGCTTCATCCTGCTCGTCGTCCTCGGCGTGGCCCTGTTCGCGGTCACCCTGATGATCCAGCCCAGCCGCGACGTGGAGCGCCGGGCCGTGATCCGCTCCGCGCCGGCGGAATCGCGATCCCCGGAGCCTCCGGCGGCGGTGACATCGCCGGCCCCGGCGCCCTCGGAAGCCCCCGCCGCCCCCGCGCCGCCGCCCGCCGCCGTGGAGGCGGGCTCGGCGCCCACCTTCACGTCACCGTACCGGCTCGTGGCGCGCGCGGTGGAGCCGACGTGGATCCGCGTGCGCACCGAGGACGGGCGCAGCACCGAAGAGACCCTGCCCCCCGGCGAAGTCCGGGAGTGGGTGTCCGATCGGCCCTTCGTGCTGACGGTCGGCAACGCGGGGGGAATCACGCTCGAGCTGAACGGGCGGGAGCTGCCCTCGCTCGGCGCCCGCGGCGCCGTCATCCCGCGGCTGGTGGTGCCGCCGGAGGCGCGGTGACGCGCGCGATGTAATAGACTGGCTGCGATGAAGTTTTTCTCGGGTCTGGGTGACCGCGTGCGCGATGGGCTCAAGCGGTCGCAGGAATACCTCTCCACCGGGCTGGCGGCCGTGCTCGAGCCCGACCGCCCCATCGACGAAGGCCTCTACGAGGAGCTCGAGGAGCTGCTCATCGCAGCCGACCTCGGCGCGGCCATCGCCGGCGACTTCAGCAATCGCGCGCGTGAAGAGGTGATGTTCGGCACGGTCACGCGCGCCGATCAGCTGCGGCCGCTCTTCCGGCGCTTTCTCCTCGACACCCTCACGCCCGCCGCGCAGCCGCTCAACATCGAGGCCGCGCGCCCCGCCATCGTGCTCATGCTCGGCGTCAACGGCTCCGGGAAGACGACGACGTCCGCCAAGCTGGCGGCGGCGATCAAGGGCTCCGGCAAGCACGTGCTGCTGGCCGCCGCCGATACGTTCCGGGCGGCCGCCATCGAGCAGCTGCAGACGTGGGGCGACCGCATCGGGGTGGAAGTGATCCGGCAGGCGGCGGGCTCGGATCCCGCCGCCGTCGTCTTCGACGCGGTGAAGGCGGCGCTGGCGCGCAGCGCCGACGTGCTCGTCATCGACACGGCGGGGCGTCTGCACACGAAGACCAATCTCATGGACGAGCTCGGCAAGCTCAAGCGCGTGATCGAGCGACAGTGTCCGGGCGCGCCACACGAATCGCTGATGGTGCTGGATGCGCCCACCGGCCAGAACGGCTTCGCGCAGGCGCAGATGTTCCACGAGGCGGTGGGGCTGACGGGCGTGTGCCTCACCAAGCTCGACGGCACCGCCAAGGGTGGCATCGTGGTGCGCATCGTGCGCGAGCTGAAGCTGCCCATCAAGCTCATCGGCGTCGGCGAGCGCATCGACGATCTGCAGTCGTTCGACGCCGCGACCTTCGTGGACGCCCTGGTGCCGGCGCCGTGAGCGCGGAGGCGCTCATGCGGCGCGCGCTCGAGCTCGCCGGGCGCGCGCGGGGGCTCACGTCGCCCAATCCGATGGTGGGGGCGGTGGTGGTCGCCGACGGCGCGGTGGTGGGGGAAGGGTTCCACCGGGAGGCGGGCGCGCCGCATGCGGAGATCGAAGCGCTCGCGCAGGCCGGCCCGCGCGCGCGGGGCGCCACCCTCTATGTGACCCTCGATCCGTGCAACCACCAGGGCCGCACGCCGCCCTGCGCGCCCGCCGTGGTGAGGGCGGGGATCGCGCGGGTGGTCACCGCGCTGGCCGATCCCAACCCCGTGGCCGCGGGGGGCCTCGACGTGCTGCGCGCGGCGGGCATCGAGGTGGTCACGGGCGTTCTCGCGGAGGCGGCCGCGCGGCAGAACCGCATCTTCCTCACCGCCGTGCGCGAGGGGCGGCCGCACGTCACGATGAAGGCGGCCATGACCGCCGACGGCAAGATCGGCGACGTGCACGGCGGATCGAAGTGGATCACGGGCGAGGCCGCCCGTGCGGAGTCGCACCGGATGCGGAGCGAGACGGACGCCATCGTGGTCGGAGTCACCACCGTCCTGCGCGACGACCCCGCGCTCACCGTCCGCCTCGCGCAGCCGTGGCCGCGCGAGCCCTACCGTGTCGTGCTCGATTCCGACGCGCGGACGCCGCCCGAGGCGCAGGTCCTCCGCTCGGGATCGCCCGCGCGCTCCCTGGTGGCGGTGGGCGCGGAGGCGCCCGCGGCGCGGGTGCAGGCGCTGCAGGCGGCCGGCGTGACGGTGGCACGGTGCCCGGGGCCGGACGGCCGGGTCGACGTGCTCGCGCTCCTCGCCGATCTGTACGCGCGCGACGTGCGCGGCGTGCTGGTCGAAGGCGGCGGGGAGGCGCACGCGGCGTTCCTGGACGCCGACGTGGTGGACCGGGTGGCCCTCTTCGTCGCCCCCCTGCTGCTCGGCGGGCGCACGGCGCCCTCCGTGGTGGATGGCCGCGGGCGCGAGCTCAAGGATGCCGTACGCCTGGGCGCGCTCGCCGTGCGCGCGGTGGGCGACGACCTGCTCATCGAGGCCGATGTGCCGCGCGCGAGCGCCTGATGTTCACGGGCATCGTGGAGGAGGTGGGCGCCGTGCGCGCGCTCACACGCGCGGGGGACGTGGCCCGGCTCGAGGTGGACGCCGCCACGACACTCGAGGGCAGCGACCCCGGCGCCAGCGTGGCGGTCAACGGCGTGTGCCTCACGGTGGTGGCGCGCGGGCGCGACGGCCTCGCCTTCGAGCTGGGCCCGGAGACCCTGGCGCGCACCGCGCTCGGCCGCCTGCGCGCGGGGGATGCGGTGAACCTCGAGCGGCCGCTCCGCTTCGGCGGGGCCCTCGGCGGTCATCTCGTGCTCGGTCACGTGGACGGCACGGGCACGGTGGAGGCGGTAACCCGTGTAGAATCGACGGCGCGGGTGCGCATCAGCCTGTCGGATCGCGGCCTGGAGCCGCTGCTGATCCCGCAGGGTTCGGTGGCCGTCGACGGCGTGAGCCTCACGGTGGCGGCGCTGGGCGAGGGCGCCTTCGAGGTGATGATCATTCCGCACACGCTGGCGGTGACCACGTTCGGACGGGTGAAGGCCGGGCAGTCGGTGAACATCGAGACCGACATGATCGGCAAGTACGTGCTGCGATCGCTCGCGCTCAGGGGGGTCTCATGACGGGGTTCGTGACCATCGAAGAGGGGATCGAGGAAATCCGGCAGGGACGGATCCTGCTCGTCGTGGACGACGAGGACCGCGAGAACGAAGGCGACTTCGTCATGGCCGCCGACAAGATCACCCCGGAGGCGGTCAACTTCATGGCCACGCACGGGCGCGGCCTCATCTGCATGCCGATGACGGGCGAGCGCCTGGATGCGCTGAAGCTGTCGATGATGGTGGCGGAGAACACGGCGCCCATGGGCACGGCCTTCACCATCACCGTCGACGCCCGGCGCGGCGTGAGCACGGGCACGTCCGCCTACGATCGCGCCGTCACCATCCGCACCCTCGTCGACCCCCTCATGACGGCGGCGGACCTCACGGTGCCCGGCCACATCTTTCCCCTGCGCGCGATGGAGGGCGGCGTCCTGCGCCGCGCCGGCCACACGGAGGCCTCCGTGGATCTCGCGCGGCTGGCGGGGTGTTACCCGGCGGGCGTCATCTGCGAGGTGCTGGACGAGTCGGGCGCGATGGCGCGCCTGCCCCAGCTCACGGCCACCGCGGTCCGGTACGGGCTCAAGATGATCACCATCAAGGACCTCATCGAGTACCGCACGCAGAAGGAGAAGCTCGTGCGGCGGTTCGCCAGCACCCGCCTGCCCACGGAGTTCGGCGAGTTCACCGCCATCGCGTACGAGGCGACGGTGTACAGCCGCGTGCACTTCGCCCTCGTGATGGGTGACGTGGCGGGCGAGGAGCCCGTGATGGTGCGCATGCACTCCGAGTGCCTCACCGGCGACGTCTTCCACTCCCTGCGCTGCGACTGCGGCCTGCAGCTGTCCAAGGCGCTCGCCATCATCCAGCAGGCGGGGCGCGGGGTCGTGGTGTACCTGCGGCAGGAAGGCCGGGGCATCGGCCTGCACAACAAGATCCGCGCCTACGAGCTGCAGGACCAGGGCAAGGACACCGTGGAGGCCAACCACGCGCTCGGCTTCAAGGCCGACCTCCGGGACTACGGCATCGGGGCCCAGATCCTCGTCGACCTCGGGCTCAAGAACCTGCGCCTGCTCACGAACAACCCCGCCAAGCGCGCCGGCCTCGACGGCTATGGCCTGTCGGTCGTGGAGCGGGTGGCGCTTGAAGTGCCGTCGAATCCCGAGAATCACAAGTACCTGAGCACCAAGCGCGATAAGCTCGGGCACCTGTTGTCGTCGCTTCCCGATTAGCATGGCCGGCCGGGCGCCCCAACCACGACCGACCCCCAAGGGAAGGGGGCGCTTCGCCGTCGTGGCCGCCCGGTTCAACGAGCGCATCAGCAAGCGCCTCCTCGACGGCGCGCTGCAGGCCTTTGCCGCCGCCGACGTCCCCTCCGCCGCCATCGAGGTGCACTGGGTCCCGGGCGCCTTCGAGCTGCCGCAGGCGGCCGGGCACCTGGCCGCGACGGGCCGGTACGCCGGTATCGTGTGCCTGGGATGCGTCATCCGCGGGCAGACGCCGCACTTCGATTTCGTCGCCGGGGAGGCGGCGCGGGGCATCCAGGAGGTCGCGCTGCGCACGGGCGTGCCGGCCGCCTTCGGCGTCATCACCGCGCTCAGCGAGGAGCAGGCATGGGCGCGCGCGGGAGGCGAGGTCGGCAATCGCGGCGAGGAGGCCGCGCACGCCGCGCTCGACATGGCGGCCTTCGTGCAGGCGCTGGGGTCCAGGGGCCATGGGAAAAAGGCGAAAAGCTAGAGAGGTCGCGCTCCAGTTCCTGTATCAGCTCGACGTGAACGGGGCGAGCGATCCCGCCGCCTTCGAAGGCGAGTTCTGGTCGCGCCATCCGGTGGACGCCGAGGCGCGCGCCTTCGCGGACACGCTCGTGCGCGGCAGCAAGGAGCACCAGGGCCGCATCGACGAGCTCATCGCGCGCTATGCCGAGCACTGGGACCTGGACCGCATGGCCGTGGTCGACCGCAACATCCTGCGCCTGGCCGTGTACGAGCTGATGCTCGACGCCGAGGTGCCGCCCAAGGTCGCCATCAACGAGGCCATCGAGATCGCCAAGAAGTTCGGCACCGCGGAGTCGGGACGCTTCATCAACGGCGTCCTCGACCGCATCCACCGAGAGCTGCGCCCGGCGTCCTGAGCGACACGCAGCGCCCCGTGCGGTACGCCATCCTCTCCGACATCCACGGCAACCTGCCCGCGCTGCGGGCCGTCCTCGCCGACGCCGAGGGCCGCGCCGACGGCGTGCTCTGCCTCGGTGACACCGTCGGCTATGGCGCCGAGCCCCGCGCCTGCGTGGACCTCATCGCCGAGCGGGCGGCGTCGGTGGTGGGCGGCAACCACGAGCATGCGGTGGCCGGCCTCCTCGACCTCGGCTGGTTCAACCGGCCCGCGCGCGCGGCGGCCGAATGGACGCAGGAGCAGCTCGACGACGACCACCGCGCCTATCTCGGACGGCTCCCGCTCACGGCCGAGGTGGGCGACGCCACGCTCGTGCACGCCTCCCCGCGCCATCCGGAGGAGTGGGACTACCTCGTCACCGCCGAGGACGGCTTCGATGCCTTCGGCGCCTTCGCCACCCGCTACTGCTTCGTCGGACACTCGCACGTGCCCGGCGTGTGGTCGCTGGGCTCCTCGGGCCCCGAGCACGATCGGCGGGCCGTCGAGGTGGTGGCGGCGGCGGGCCGGCGCTACATCGTCAACGTGGGCAGCGTCGGCCAGCCGCGCGACCGGGACACGCGCGCCGCCTATGCGCTGTGGGACGCCGACGCGGGCCGCATCGCCATCCGCCGCGTGCCGTACGACGTCACGGCCGCGCGCGCCCGCATCGAGGCGGCCGGCCTGCCGCGCTTCCTCGCCGACCGCCTCGCGAGCGGCTCGTGATTCCCGGCGCGCTGCAATGGGAACGGGTGCAGCAGTGGGCGCCGCAGGCGGCGGTGCTGGTGGTGTGCGCCTTCGCGCTGGCGCTCGCGTTCCCGCGTACCGACTGGGACGGCGCCGCGTGGGCCGCCCTCGCCCCCCTCTTCGTGATGGCGCTCGCGCGCGCTCCCCGCGCCGCCCTCGGCTGGGGCTGGCTCTTCGGCTTCGTGTACTTCCTCGTGCTGCTGCGCTGGCTCAACTTCACGTTCGCGACGTACAGCGCCATCCCGTGGCCGCTCACCCTGCTGCCCACCGCCCTCCTTGCCGCCTACTGCGGTCTCTACACGGGCCTGGTGGCGTGCGCGGTGGCGTGGACGGCGCGGCGGCGGTCGCCCGCGGGGGCGCTGGTGCTCGTCCCCTTCTTCTGGGTGGCGGGCGAATGGGTGCGCGGCCACCTCATGGGCGGCTTTCCGTGGGGAACCCTCGGCTACACGCAGTACACGATGCTGCCTGTGATCCAGATCGCCGAGCTGGGCGGCGTGCACGCCGTGACCTTCGTGGTGGTGGGGGTGAACGCCGCGCTGGCCGGCAGCGTGCTCATGACGTGGCGGCGCGCGCTGACCGCGGTCGCCCTCGGCGGCGTCCTCCTGGGCGGCACGCTGCTCTTCGGCGTGTGGCGGCTCGCGGAGCCGCCGCCCACGGACGAGGTGGCGATTGCCGTCGTGCAGCCGAGTATCGAGCAGCCGCTCAAGTGGGACCCCCGGCACACGAGGGCGACGAAGGAGATCTTGCTGGAGCTCACACGCCGCGCCGCCGCGGACGCGCCGCAGCTCATCGTATGGCCGGAAACCTCCGCGCCCACCGCCCTGCGCCGCGACCCCGAGCTGCTCGCCGAGCTCACCGCGCTCTCCGCCTCCCGCGACATCCCGCTCCTGGTGGGCAGCATCGACGTGGACGAGGGCACGCCGCCCCGCTTCTGGAACACGGCGTTCCTCGTCACCGACCGGGGCATCGCGGGACGCTATGATAAAATCCATCTCGTTCCATTCGGCGAGTACGTGCCGCTGTCGGGAGTCATCGGATTTGTCAGGGGCTGGGCCGAGTTCATCGCCGATCTGGAGCCCGGCACCCAGCCCGTCGTATTTCCGGGTCCGCCAGCCCCGTTCGGCGTCGTGATCTGTTACGAGGGTATTTTCCCCGATCTCGTCCGGAGCTTCGTGAAGGGCGGCGCGCGCCTGATGGTGAACATGACGAACGACGGTTGGTTCGGCCTGACCAGCGGCCCCGAGCAGCACCTCACGATGTACCCCTTCCGGGCCGTCGAGCACCGGATCTCCATCGTGCGCGCCGCCAACACGGGCATCTCCGCCTTCATCCTGCCCTCCGGCAAGATCGTGCGGCGCATGCGGCTCTTCGATCGCGACACGATGACCGAGCGCGTGCCCCTGCGCGTGGGGCAGACCCTGTTCACGCGGCTGGGCGACTGGGTGGGCCTGCTCTCGCTGGCCGTCACGGCGGCCGTGCTGGGCGCGGGCGTGCTCGCGCGGAGGAAGGCCTGATGCTGGCGGATCTCAAGCGGGACGTGGTCGAGCTGGCGCGGCGCGTGGACGAGCTTCGGGGGCATCTTTGACATCCCCGGCAAGGACAAGCGGCTGGCGGCGCTCGAGGCCGAGATGGCGTCGCCCGCCTTCTGGGACGACAACCGCCGCGCCCAGGAGCTGATCCGCGAGCGCTCGGACCTCTCCCGGTACATCACCAGCGTGAGTGCCCTCACGCAGCAGGCCTCCGACCTCACCGTGCTCGTCGAGCTCGGCGAGGAGGCCGACGACGGCAGCCTCGACGCCGAGATCGCCGAGGGCGTGCGCACGCTCGCACGCAACCTCGACGACTACGAGTTCAAGGTCATGCTCTCCGGCCCCCACGACACCAAGGCGTGCGTGGTGTCCATCCATCCCGGCGCCGGCGGCACGGAGTCGCAGGACTGGGCCCAGATGCTCATGCGGATGTACCTGCGATGGTGCGAGCGCACGGGGCTCAAGGCGGAAGTGGTGGACCTGCTGCCGGGCGAGGAAGCGGGGATCAAGTCCGCCACCATCGAGGTGACCGGCGAATACGCCTATGGCTTCCTGCGCGGGGAGGCGGGCGTGCACCGTCTCGTGCGCATCTCGCCCTTCGATTCCTCCAGCCGGCGCCAGACGAGCTTCGCCTCGGTGGCGGTGGTGCCCGAGGTCGACGACGTCGAGATCAGCGTGCGCGAGGACGAGCTGCGCGTGGATGTCTTCCGCGCCTCGGGCCCCGGCGGGCAGGGGGTCAATACCGCGGACTCCGCCGTGCGCATCACGCACCTGCCCACGAACATCGTGGTGACGTGCCAGAACGAGCGCTCGCAGCTGCGCAACCGTGACACCGCCATGCGGATTCTCAAGGCGCGGCTGTACGAGCTGGCGGAGAAGAAGCAGCGCGAGGAGCTCTCCGAGCTGACCGGCCACAAGCGGGAGATCGCCTTCGGCAGCCAGATCCGCTCCTACACCTTCCACCCGTATCAGCTCATCAAGGACCATCGCAGCGGCCTCGAGATCGGCAACGTGCAGGGCGTCATGGAGGGCGACCTCGATCCCCTCATCAAGGCGTATCTGCTGTGGGCGCGGGGGGCGCGCGCGTGAGCGAGCGGGACGACGTCAACGACCTCATCCGCCAGCGCCGGGACAAGCTCGATGCCCTCTACGCGCGCGGCGTCGAGCCCTTCGGCGCGCGGTATCCCGTCACCCACTGGGCGGCAGACCTCGCGCAGCGGCTCGACGGCGCCACCGACGAGGAGCTCGCCGCCGCCGGCGCCGTGGCCCTCGCGGGGCGCCTGGTGGCCAAGCGCGATCACGGCAAGACGTCCTTCGCGCACCTCATGGACCGCACGGGCCGCATCCAGCTCTACGGGCGCGCGGACCAGCTCGGCGACGACCACGCGCTCCTCACCAGCCTCGATCTCGGCGACTTCATCGGGGTCACGGGCGAGATGTTCCGCACGCGCACGGGCCAGCTCACGGTGGCCGTGAAGGCGTTCACCGTCCTCGCCAAGTCGCTGCGCCCGCTCCCGGAGAAGTGGCACGGCCTCAAGGACGTGGAGACGCGCTACCGGCAGCGCTACGTGGACCTCGTGGTCAACCCCGAGGTGCGCGAGATCTTCCTGCTCCGTACGAAGGTCGTCCAGAGGCTGCGCGCCTTCTTCGATGCGCGCGGCTTCGTCGAGGTGGAGACGCCCATGATGCAGCCGATTCCCGGCGGCGCCATCGCGCGGCCCTTCAAGACGCACCACAATGCCCTCGACATGGACCTCTACCTGCGCATCGCCCCCGAGCTGTACCTCAAGCGCCTCGTGGTGGGCGGCTTCGAGCGCGTGTACGAGATCAACCGCAACTTCCGCAACGAGGGGGTGTCCACCCAGCACAATCCCGAGTTCACGATGCTGGAGTTCTACCAGGCCTACGCCGACTATGCCGATCTCATCGAGCTCACGGAGACGCTCTTCGTCGACCTCGCGCAGTCGGTGCGCGGCACGCTCGCCCTCACGTGGGGCGAGCACGCCATCGACCTCACGCCGCCGTGGCGGCGCCTGCCCTTCTTCACCGCGCTCTCCGAGGCCCTCGGCACGGCGGTGACGCCGGACACGGACGTCGCCGTCCTCGCGCAGGCGGCGGCCGCGAAGGGCTTCCACGTCAAGAAGGACAAGACGGGCACGGTGTCGGCGGCCTCCATCTGGAAGGAGGTCTTCGACGAGATCGTCGAGCCCGGGCTGGTGCAGCCGACGTTCATCGTGCAGTTCCCGGTGGAGCTGTCGCCGCTGGCGAAGAAGAACCGCGACCACCCGCGCGTGGTGGACCGCTTCGAGCTGTTCATCGGCTGCCGCGAGATCGCCAACGCGTACAGCGAGCTCAACGACCCCATCGACCAGCGCCAGCGCTTCGAGGCGCAGGCGCGGGAGCAGGCGCGGGGGGACGACGAGGCCCACTGGCTGGACGAGGATTACCTGCGCGCGCTCGAGTACGGCATGCCGCCCGCGGCGGGAGAAGGCATCGGCATCGACCGCCTCGTGATGCTGCTCGCCGACCAGCCGTCGATCCGGGAGGTCATCCTGTTCCCCCACCTGCGTCCGGAAGGGGCGGGCGGGTGAGACGCGGGCTGCCCTTCGAGCTGTTCCTCGGGCTGCGCTACCTGCGCTCGCGCGGGAACCGCGCCAGCCTGTCGCTCTTCGTGTGGATCGGCGTGGGCGGCGTGTTTCTCGGCGTGGCGGCGCTCATCGTCGTCCTCGCCGTGATGACGGGCTTCCAGGACGGCATCCGCGACAAGCTCATCTCCGCCAACCCGCACCTGCTCGTGTTCCAGACGGGGCGCACCGGCCTCGGCAACGCCGACGGGGTGGCGCAGCAGGTGCGGGCGGTGGCCGGCGTGCGCGCGGCCACGCCCTTCATCCTGCAGCAGGCCCTCTTCACGAGCGACGCCGGTGACGCGCACGGCGGGCTCGTGCGCGGCGTGGACCTGTCGCACGCGGCGGTGCGCGAGGACCTCCGCTCGCAGGTGCGCTCGGGCCGGCTCGACGAGACCGCCGGCGGGCAGGGCACGATCCTGCTCGGCATCGAGCTGTCGCGGCTGCTGGGCGTGGTCCCCGGCGATTCCGTCACCGTCATCTCGCCCAAGGGCGCCATCACCGCGGTGGGGATGGTGCCGAAGATGCGCCGCTACGTGGTGGGCGGCACCGTCGAGATGGGCATGCACGAGTACGACTCCTCCATCGCGTACCTCGGGCTGCCCGCGGCGCAGGACTTCGCCGGCCTCGCGGGCGCCGTCACCGGCATCGAGGTGAAGCTCGACGACCCCTTCGACGCCAAGGCGGTGGGGCGCCGCATCGCGGACGCGCTCGGCTTTCCCTTCTGGGTGCGCGACTGGATGGACATGAACCGCAATCTCTTCGCCGCCCTGCAGCTCGAGAAGCTCGCCCTCTTCGTGATCGTGACCATCATCGTGCTGGTGGCGGCCTTCGCGATCATCGGCCATCTCGTGCTGCTGGTGGCGGAGAAGCGCAAGGAGATTGGCATCTTGAAGTCCATCGGCGCCACCGGCCGCAGCATCACCGCCGTCTTCTTCGCGGTGGGGATGACGATCGGCGCGGTGGGCACGCTGGCGGGCAGTGCGGTGGGGCTGACCATCATCTGGGTGCAGAACACCTACAAGGTGATTCGCCTCGCGGGCGACGTCTACCAGATCGATCACCTGCCGATGAAGCTCACGCCCTCGGATTTCCTGCTCATCGTGAGCGCCACGCTCCTGCTGTCGTTTCTCGCCACGATCATCCCCGCGCGCCGGGCAGGCGCCCTCCAGCCCGTCGACGTCCTGCGCTATGAGTGACCCGTCATCGCCGGCCGCGCTGCTGGTCGGCGAGGATCTGGAGAAGGAGTACCGCTCCGGGCCCGAGCTGATCCGGCCCTTGCGCGGGGCCTCCATCCTGGTGGGCCCTGGTGAAGTGGTGGCGCTCGTGGGCGCCTCCGGCGTGGGCAAGTCCACGCTGCTCCATCTCGTGGGCGCGCTGGACCGGCCCGCCGCCGGCCGGGTCCTCTTCGAGGGCGAAGACCTTTTCACCCGCAGCGAAGCGGGGCTGGCGCGCTACCGCCGGCAGGAGGTGGGCTTCGTCTTTCAGTTCTACAACCTGCTCGGCGAGATGACCGCGCTCGAGAACGCCATGCTGCCCGCGCTCCTGATGCGGAGGCCCTCGGGCGAGGCGCGGGAGCGCGCGGCGGCCGCGCTCGGGGTGGTGGGGCTGTCGGATCGCCTGCGGCACCGGCCGGGCGAGCTGTCGGGGGGCGAGCAGCAGCGGGTGGCCATCGCCCGCGCGCTCATGAACGGGCCCAAGCTCATCCTCGCCGACGAGCCGACGGGCAACCTCGACCCCAAAACGAGTGACGTCATCTACGATCTGTTCCTTCAGTTGCAGGCCGAGCGCGGCATTGCGTTTCTCATCGCCACGCACAACCCCGACCTTGCGCGGCGGGCCGACCGTACCTATCGTCTGGTCGAGGGGCGCGCGCGGGAGATCGAGCCGGACGTGGGGTGAGGCACCCGTTGGCCGCAGATTCGCATCCCAAGAGACAGCAAGCACAAAAAGTCTAGCGGGCCACGCGAACCAAGGGCTATACTGAGCCCACGTTGTATTTAACTAGGCGTCGTCCAAAGCGAAAACGGCGTAAGACGGTCACGGAAGGGGTGGGGAAACCAAGTGTTTGAACGGTTTACCGAACGGGCGCGGCGGGTGATCATTCTGGCTCGCGAGGAAGCCGGACGTTTTCGGCACGACTTCGTCGGCACCGAGCACGTCCTCCTCGGCCTCATCCGCGACGGCGAGGGGATCGCCACCGCGGTGCTCCAGCGCCTCGGCCTTCGCCTGGAAACGGTGAAGGCGGAAGTGGAGCGGGCGCTCGCCGGGTTCCCCAAGACGCTGACGTTCGGCGAAGTGCCGTTCACGCCCCAGGCCAAGCGCGTCCTCGAGCTGTCGATCGAGGAAGCGCGCCAGCTCGGTCACAACTACATCGGCACCGAGCATCTGCTGCTGGGCCTGATGAAGGAAGGGCAGTCGATCGCCGCCAAGATCCTCGAATCCCTCGGCGCCCGGCTCGACGAAGTGCGGCAGGAGACGCTCGCCCTGCTCGGTGACCAGTACTACCCCCGGCCCAAGAAGCGCTCGCAGACGCCCGTCCTCGACGAGTTCGCGCGCGATCTCACGCAGCTGGCGCGGGAGAGCAAGCTCGACCCCGTCATCGGCCGCGAGTCCGAGATCGAGCGCGTGATCCAGATCCTCGCCCGGCGCACCAAGAACAACCCGGTGCTGATCGGCGAGCCCGGGGTGGGCAAGACGGCCATCGTCGAAGGCCTCGCCCAGAAGATCATCACCCACGACGTGCCCGACGTGCTCGCGAACAAGCGGCTGCTGCAGCTCGACCTCGGCGCGCTGGTGGCGGGCACGAAGTACCGCGGACAGTTCGAGGAGCGGCTGAAGGCCGTCATGAAGGAGATCCGCCAGTCGGAGAACGTCGTCCTCTTCCTCGACGAGCTGCACACGCTCATCGGGGCGGGCGCCGCCGAAGGCGCGATCGACGCCTCCAACATGCTGAAGCCGGCCCTGTCACGCGGGGAGATCCAGACCATCGGCGCCACCACGCTGGACGAGTACCGCAAGTACATCGAAAAGGACGGCGCCCTCGAGCGCCGCTTCCAGCCCGTGATCGTCAAGGCGCCCTCGGTGCCGGAGGCGATCGAGATCATCCGCGGCCTGCGCCACAAGTACGAGGCGCATCATCGGGTGAAGATCACGGAGCAGGCCATCAACGCCGCCGTGACGCTGGCGGACCGCTACATCACCGATCGCCAGCTGCCGGACAAGGCGATCGACGTCATCGACGAAGCGTCGTCACGGACGCGCCTGATGGCGCTCACGCCGCCGCCCGAGCTCAAGGAGATCGAGCGCGAGCTCGAGCGGGTCATCCGTGAGAAGGACCTGCACCTGGAGGCCCAGGAGTTCGAGAAGGCCGCCTCGCTTCGCGAGAAGGAGAAGGTTCTCCGGGGGCGCGACGAGGAGCTCAAGCGCGACTGGGACAAGAACAAGGGCAAGGGCACGCAGTCCGTGGGCGAGGAGGACATCGAGTTCATCGTCTCCCGCTGGACGGGCATCCCGCTCTCCAAGCTCGAAGAGAAGGAATCGGCCAAGCTCGCGCGCATGGAAGATGCCATGCACGGCCGCATCATCGGCCAGGACGACGCCGTGAAGGCGGTGTCGCGCGCGATCCGCCGCTCCCGGGCCGGCCTCAAGGACGCCAAGCGCCCCGTGGGCTCGTTCATCTTCCTCGGCCCCACCGGCGTGGGCAAGACCGAGCTCGCGCGCGCTCTCGCCGAGTACCTCTTCGGCGACGAGAACGCCCTCATCCGCGTGGACATGTCGGAGTACATGGAGAAGTTCTCCGTGTCGCGGCTGCTCGGCGCCCCTCCCGGCTACGTCGGCTATGAAGAGGGCGGCTTCCTCACGGAGAAGGTGCGCCGCCGGCCGTATTCGGTGGTGCTCTTCGACGAGATCGAGAAAGCGCATCCGGACGTCTTCAACATGCTGCTGCAGGTGCTCGATGACGGACGCCTGACGGACTCGCTGGGGCACGTGGTCGACTTCAAGAACACGATCCTCATCATGACGTCGAACCTCGGCACCAGCCTCATCGGCAAGCGCATCACGCCCGGCTTCATGCAGGAGGGCGACGACGCGACCTACGAGAAGATGAAGGACCGGGTGATGGAGGAGCTCAAGCGCGGTTTCCGGCCCGAGTTCATCAACCGGATCGACGACATCATCGTGTTCCACTCGCTGACGCTGGGCCACATCCAGCAGATCATCCGCATGATGATCGGCCGCATCAACAAGCAGCTCACCGACAAGGGCATCGAGCTCGTGCTCACGCCGGCGGCGGAGGCCGCGCTGGTGGAGAAGGGGTTCGACCCCACCTACGGCGCGCGGCAGCTGCGGCGCACGATCCAGAAGCACGTGGAGGACCCCCTCGCGGAGGCCATCGTCCGTGGTCAGGTGCCGGAGTCGGCGCGGATCGAGGTCGACGTGGAGGGCGTGAACTTCGTCTTCCGCGAGGCGCAGGCCGCGCACGCTCCTCTCGAGCTTGCTGGGCGCTGATTCACCGTTCGCCCTCGCCTGACGGCCCGGTGACGACACTGGTGCGCGTGCGCCTGGCCCTCGTCATGGCGGCCGTCACGCTGTTTTCGCTCGTGCTCGCCGCCGCCGCCCAACCCCAGCCGACGATCGTGGTCAAGGAGCTGGTCGTGGAAGGCAACCGCCGCGTGCAGGAGGCGGTCATCCTGGGCCGCATCAAGACGGCGCCGGGGGTCCCCTTCAACGCCTCCCAGGTGTCCGAAGACGTCCGCTCCGTGTTCGCCCTCGGCTTCTTCGATGACGTGCAGCTGAGGGTGGACGATTTCGAGGGCGGGGTGAAGGTCACCTTCACCGTCTCCGAGCGGCCCTTCGTGCGTGACATCGAGTTCACGGGGCACAAGGAGCTCAGCACCACCGAGCTGCAGGACAAGATCGACCTCAAGCTCGGCAGCGTGTACAACCCCGTCGACGTCCAGCGCGCGCGCGAGAGGATGAAGGAAGCCTACGAGGAGAGCGGATACTTCGAGGTGCAGATCACGCCCGAGGTGGAGACATTCAGCGACGGCGACGTCAAGGTCGTCTTCAACATCAACGAGGGCCGCCGCATCACCATCGACGCCATCGTCATCCGCGGCAACGCGGGGCTCACGGAGCGCCAGATCAAGGGCGCGATGGGCACGAAGGAGCGGCAGTACTACATCCTGCGCGGGACCGTGCAGCGCCAGCGCCTCGAGGAGGACATCGAGCGCATCCTCGCCCTCTACAACGATCACGGGTACATCCAGGCGCGGGTGGACTCGCACGACATCGCGGTCGACCGCGACCGGGCGCGCGTGACGGTCACCATCGACGTCGTGGAGGGCCCGCAGTACCGCGTGGGTGAGATCAAGGTGACCGGCGTGACGCTGGTGCCGGAGAGCGAGGTGCGCCGGCAGCTCAAGTTCAAGAGCGGCGACGTCTTCTCGCGCACCGCGCTGCGTGAGAGCACCCGGCAGATCGCCGACCTGTACTCCACCATCGGCCGCGCCTCCGCCGACATCGTGCCGCGCACGGAGCTGGCCCCGGGCCATCACGTCACCGTCGCCCTCGGGGTCACGGAAGGCCCCGAAGTCTACGTCGAGCGCATCAACATCGCGGGGAACGTGCGGAGCGAGGACAAGATCCTGCGCCGCGAGATCCCCATGGTGGAGGGCGACCTCTTCACCTCCCAGAAGCTGCGGCGCGCCCAGCAGCGCCTGACGAACCTGGGATATTTCGAGGCCGTGAACGTCACCACCCAGCCCGGGACGGACCTCACCCGCATCATCGTGAACGTCGACGTCACCGAGCGCCCCACCGGCCTCTTCAGCATCGGGGGCGGCTACTCGTCGGTCGACTCCTTCGTGGGCACCATCGACCTGCGGCAGAACAACTTCCTCGGCCGCGGGTGGCAGGCCGCCCTCGCCATCCGCGCGGGCGGCGTCAGCCAGCAGGGCATCCTCTCCTTCACGGAGCCGTGGCTCTTCGACCGCCCGCTGTCGGCCGGCGTCGACCTCTTCAGCACGTCCCGGCAGTTCACCGAGTACGACTTCACCACGCTGGGCGGCGCGCTGCGGCTGAGCCATCCCTTCGCGGAGTACTGGCGCTGGCATCTCAGCTACCGGCTCACACACGATGAGATCGACGACGTCGCCTTCGACCTGTCCCCCGCCTTCCGGGACGAGATCGGCACGCGGATCACGTCGCTCGTGTCCGCCGCCGTCACGCGTGACAGCCGCGACAACCTCACGGCGCCCACGTCGGGCGGCCAGACCTCGCTCGTGGTGGACGTGGCGGGCTTCGGCGGCGACACGCGCTTCGTGAAGGCGGTGGGGTTCACGACGTACTTCAAACCCATCTGGCTCGGCCATATCCTGTCCGGCCGTCTCGAAGCGGGGCACGGGTTCGGGTGGGGCGGGGAAGAGCTGCCGATCTTCGAACGCTTCTACATGGGCGGTCCGAACTCCTTCCGCGGCGTGAAGAGCCGCAGGATCTCCCCCGTCGACGAGAACGGCACGCGGATCGGCGGCACGTCGGAGGTGCTCGGCAACGTCGAGTACATCGTCCCGCTGCCGTTCAATCTGCGCCTCGCGGGCTTCGTCGACATCGGCAATGTCTACGGCTTCGGCACGAAGTTCGATCCCACCGATCTGCGAGAGGCCGCGGGCGGCGGCGTGCGGTGGATCTCGCCCTTCGGGCCCATCCGGGTCGACTACGGGATCAACCTGGATCGCCGTCAGGGTGAGGATTTCGGAGCGCTCCATTTTTCGATGGGTTCTCCATTTTGAGGAGGGGCAGCATGAGGGCAACGGTGTTCGTGGGGCTGATGATGACGGCGCTTGCGTTCGGCGGCGTCGCCTCGGCGCAGACACCGGCGGCGGTGCCGGCGGCGCAGACGAATCGGATCGCGTTCATCGACGTGCAGCGCGTGCTCGCCCGCTCGGTGGCGGGCGTGGCCGCGCGCGAGCAGCTCGAGCGGGAGAAGTCCACCATGCAGAAAGAGATGGACGGCAAGCGCCAGGAGCTGGAGAAGCTGCGGGACGAGCTGGAGAAGAAGGGCCCCCTGATGACGCCGGACGCGCGCCGCGACAAGCAGGAGACGTTCGAGCGCAAGCGGCGCGATGCCGCCCGCCTCGCCGACGACTTCCAGAAGGAGCTGGAGAAGAAGGAGCAGGGCCTCTTGCAGAAGGTGCTCCAGGACGTCTCCGGCGTCATCGAAAAGGTCGGCAAGGAGCGCGGCTACTACCTCATCGTCGAGAAGCGCGGTGCCGTGGTCCTGTACTCGGCGGCCGAGGCCGACCTCACCGACGAGGTCATCCGTGCCTACGATCGGGACGCCGGGACCAAGGGCAAGAAGTAGCCGCGATGTCCGGGTCGGCCGGGTTCACTCTCGGCGAGCTTGCCGCCGCCCTCGAGGCCACCCTCGAAGGCGATCCCGCCCGCGTCGTGACCGGCGTGGCGCCGCTGGCGAGCGCGGGCCCGGACGACATCTCCTTCCTGACCGATCCGCGGTACCGTGAAGCGGCGCGCGCCTCCCGCGCGGGAGCGTTCCTCGCCCCCGCGGCGCCGATGGACCTGCCCGGCCCCGCCCTGCGCTGCGCGGTGCCACAGCAGGCGCTCATCCGGCTCCTGACCCTGTTCCATCCGGCGACGCCCGCCAAGCCCGGCATCGATCCCGCGGCGGCGGTGGCGGCCGACGCGCACGTCGACAGCAGCGCGTGCGTGGGCGCGCTGACGGTGGTGGAAGCGGGCGCCCGCATCGGTCCCGGCGTCCGCCTCTACCCGCTCGTGTACGTGGGGGCCGGAGTCGAGATCGGCGAGGGCTGCATCATCTACCCCCACGTGACGCTGCGCGACGGCGTGCGGCTGGGCCGGCGCGTCATCGTGCACCCGGGCGCCGTGCTCGGGGCGGACGGCTTCGGCTATGCCTTCCACGACGGCGCCCACCGCAAGATTCCGCAGGTGGGCGGCGTGCGCGTGGAAGACGACGTGGAGATCGGCGCCAACACGACCATCGACCGCGCCACCTTCGGGGACACCGTGGTGGGGCGCGGCACGAAGATCGACAACCTCGTGCAGCTCGGCCACAACGTGGAGGTGGGCGAGCACTGCATCATCGTCTCGCAGACCGGCGTCTCCGGCTCCTCCCGTCTCGGCCGGGGCGTGGTCCTGGCGGGGCAGGTGGGCGTGGCCGATCACCTCACCATCGGCGACGGCGCGATGATCGGCGCCCAGTCGGGGCTCGCGGCCGACGTGGCGCCGGGCGACAAGCTCCTCGGCTCGCCCGCGCGGCCCATCCTCCAGGCCAAGCGCATCATGCTCGCCCAAGCCCGGCTGCCCGAGCTGCTCCAGCGCGTGCGCGCCCTCGAGCGGCGCCTGCAGGCGCTGGAGGGCCAGCCTCCCTCAGGGGATGCCTCGGGGGATGATGGGCGCGACTGAGATTCATCCCACCGCGCTCGTCGACCCGCGCGCCACGCTCGGAGCGGGCGTGCGCGTGGGCGCCTTCACGGTGGTGGGGCCGGAGGTCACGCTGGAGGCGGGCGTCGAGCTGGGTCATCACGTGATCGTGGAAGGCCGGGTGATGCTCGGCGCCGGCGTCCGGGTCGGCCACGGCGCCGTGCTCGGCGCCGTCCCTCAGGATGTGAAGTTCAAGGACGGCACGCCGTCCGGCGTGCGCGTGGGCGCCGCCACCGTCATCCGCGAGTACGTCACGGTGAGCCGGGCCACGAAGCCCGACATGTCGACCGAGATCGGCAGCGGCTGCCTGCTCATGACGGGAAGCCACGTGGCGCACGACTGCCGGCTCGGTGACGGCGTCATCGTGATCAACTCCGCGGGCATCACCGGCCACTGCGACATCGGCGACCGCGCCACCATCGGCGGCTTCGTGGGGCTCGTGCCGTTCACGCGCGTGGGCACCCATGCCTACGTGGGCGGCTACAGCAAGTGCGTGGCCGACATTCCGCCCTACGTGCTGGCGGAGGGCAACCCGGCCACGGCGCGCGCCGTCAACGTGATCGGCGTGCGCCGCGCGGGCATGGAGCCCGGCGACCGCCGGCTGCTCCAGGACGCCTTCCGTATTCTGTACCGCAGCGGCTTGAGCCCCCGCCGGGCCACCGAGCGCATCCGGGACACGCTGCCGGCGGCGGCGCCCATCACGGTGCTGCTCGACTTCATCGCCGGCTCGCGGCGTGGCATCTGCGCCGGCGGTGAGGCGGACGCCGCCGAGGATCCGGCCGCCGTGGCCGGGGAGGGCGAACGCTGATGGCGGTGATTCCCGCGCGCGCGGGCGTGGTGGGCACGGGGCACATGGGCCAGTATCACGTGCTCGCCTATGCCGAGCTGCCGGACGTCGAGCTCGTGGGGGTGGCCGACATCGATCCCGTCCGTGCCGCCGCCATCGCGGCGCAGTACGAGACGGTGGCGTTCACGGATCACCGCGACATGATCGGGCGCGTGGACGTCGCCAGCGTGGCCGTGCCCACCGAGCAGCACTTCCACGTCGCGCGCGACCTCCTCGAAGCGGGCATCAGCGTGCTCATCGAAAAGCCGATGACGCCCACCATGGACGAGGCGAGGGCGCTCTTCGCCATCGCCACCCGCACCGGCTCCGTCCTGCACGTCGGCCACGTGGAGCGGTTCAACGGCGCCGTGGACGAGCTCAAGCAGATCGTGAGCGGCCCCATCCTCATCGAGTCGCGGCGCCTGGGGCCCTTCGTGCCCCGCGTGCAGAAGGACACGGTGATCATGGATCTCATGATCCACGACATCGACATCGTGCTCGCGCTGGTGGGCTCGCCCGCCCGGCACCTCACCGCCTTCGGCGCCTCCGTGCACTCGGACGTGGCCGACGTGGCGAGCGTGCAGATTCGCTTCGAGTCGGGGGCGATCGCCACCATCACCGCCAGCCGCGCCACCGAGGAGAAGATCCGCACGCTGGCCATCACGCAGCCCGACGCCTACATCGTGCTGGACTACACCGAGCAGGACATCCACATCTACCGGCGCGCCACGCAGCAGTACGCGATGAACCGCAAGTCCATCCGCTACTCGCGGGCCTCCTTCGTGGAGCACCTCAAGGTGCACCGTGACAACCCGCTCAAGCTCGAGCTCCAGCACCTCATCGCCGCCGTGCGACGGCACCGGGCCGGGGAGGCGGTGGAGCTGGTTCAGAACGAGGATCTGCGCTCGCTGGCGATGGCGCTCGAGATCGAGCGGATGATCCGGGACGGCGTGAGCGAGGTCGCGCTGGAACGGGACGTGCCGTGGAGCGGATCCTCGGGCTGATCTGCGGCGCCGGCGTGTTGCCGGCGCTGATGGCGGAGCAGGCGCGGCGTCAGGGATGGCGCGTCGTCGCGTTCGCTTTTCCCGGCGCCACCGGCCTCGACGCCCACGCCCACGCCGTCATTGCCAGCCGCGTGGGCGACCTCGGCCCCGTCCTCGCCGGCCTGCAGGCGCACAAGGTGGAGAGCGTCGTCCTTTGCGGCAAGTTCTGGATGTCCGACCTCCTGCGCGCGGAGGCGCCCGACGGCGTGCAGGCACGCATGGTCGCGGAGGCGGGCGCCCTCGTGGACGCCAACATGACGGCGGTGGTGGTGACGACGCTCGGCTCCCTCGGGATCACGCTCCTCGACCAGCGCGCGTTCCTCGGTGAGGGGCTGGGCGAGGCCGGCTGCTGGTCACGCCGGCAGCCCACGGCGCAGGAGTGGATCGACATCCGGCGTGGCTTCGTGGTGGCGCGCGTCCTCGCCGACGCCAGCGTGGGGCAGACCGTCGTCGTCAAGGGCGGCGCCGTGAGCGCGGTGGAGGCCATCGAAGGCACGAGCGAGGCCATCCGGCGCGGGACGGCGCTGAGCGGGCCGGGCGCGGTGGTGGTGAAGTCGGTGGCGCGCGCCCACGACTTCCGCTTCGACGTCCCCACCGTCGGCACGGAGACCATCGAGGCGGCCGCCGCCGGAGGCGCAGGGGCGGTGGCCGTGGAAGCCGGCCGCGTGTTCCTTCTCGATCGCGCCGCCACCGCGGCCCGGGCGGACGCGGCCGGCATCGCGCTCGTGAGCACCGATGGCGCCGGGTGAGGGCGCGCCCGTGATCATGCTCGCGGTGGGGGAGGCCTCCGGCGATCTGCACGGCGCGCTCCTGTGCCGGGCCCTGCGCGCGGCGGCGCCCGGCTGCCGGCTCGTCGGCATGGGCGGTCCTCGCATGCGGGCGGAGGGCATGGAGGTGGCCGTCGACCTCACGGGCGCGGCGGCGGTGGGAGGCACGGAGGCGGTCGGACGCGTGCCGGCGCTCGTACGCGCGTACCGGACGCTGCGCGCGATGCTCGCCGGTGCGGCGCCACCCTCGGCGCTGGTGCTCGTGGACTTTCCCGAGTTCAACCTGCGCCTGGCCACCGCCGCGCGCCGGGCGGGCGTGCCCGTCGTCTACTTCATTCCGCCGCAGATCTGGGCGTGGCGCCCGTGGCGCATCCGCGCCCTGCGGCGCCTGACCTCCCTCGTGCTCGCCGTCCTTCCCTTCGAGCACGCGCTGTACCGGCGGGCGGGCGTGCGCGTCGAGTTCGTCGGTCATCCCGTGCTCGACGCGCTCGCCTCGGCGCCCGGCCGTGAGCAGGCGCGCCGCGAGCTCGGCCTCGCCGCCGCCGTGCCCGTGATCGGGCTGCTGCCGGGCAGCCGCCGCGAAGAGGTGGAGCGCCTGCTGCCCGCCATGCGCGCGGCGGCGGCGCGCGTGGCGGCGGCGCGGCCCGGCGCGCGCTTCGTGCTGGCGCTGGCGCCCACCATCGAGCGCGCCACCGTGGACCGGCTGGTGGAAGGCAGCGGCGCGAGCATCGAGGTCGTACCCGGCCGCACGCATGCCGTCATGCGCGCGGCCGATCTGCTGCTCATTGCCTCCGGCACCGCCACCCTCGAAGCCGCGCTGCTCGGCACGCCGATGGTCGTGTGCTACCGGCTGTCGTGGCTGAGCGAGGCCATGGTGCGCCTGCTCGTCCGCGTCCCCTGGATGAGCCTGGCGAACATCACGCTGGGACGGGCGGTGGTCCCCGAGCTCTACCGTGACACCTCCGGCGAGACCCTCGCCGCTGCGGCGCTGCGCCTGCTCGACACCCCGGGCGCCCTGCAGGCGCAACGCGACGCCTTCGCCGAGCTCACGGGGCAGCTCGGGGAGCCCGGCGTGTGCGACCGCGCCGCCCGCCTCATCCTGCACGTCGCGCATGCCGACCATCCGGGCGTTGTGCGCTGATGCTCGCCGGGCTCGTTCCCTCCGTCGCCGCCGCCGCCGTGCGCGTGCTCGGCGCCACGCTGCGCGTGCGCGCGTCGGGGATCGAGCCGCTGCTGCCGATGTGGCAGTCGGGGCAACCGCTGATCTACGCCGTGTGGCACGGGCGCATCCTCATGGTGCCGTGGCTGAGCGCCCGGCTGCGGCGCACCCGCGGCGCCCGCACCGTGCGCGTGCTCGCGAGCCGCTCGCGCGACGGCGAGCTGGTCGCGCGCTACGTGCGGCGCTTTGGCCTCGGAGTGGTGCGCGGCTCCTCGTCGCGCGGCGGCCCCGCGGCCCTGCGCGCGCTCGCGCGGGCGCTGCGGGCGGGCGAGGACGTGGCCGTGGTGCCGGACGGTCCGCGCGGCCCGCGCTGCCGCCTGCAGCCGGGGGTCGTCATGCTGGCGGCCACCACGGGCGCCCCCATCATTCCCATGGGGTTCGCCGCGCGCCCGGCGCGGCGGCTGTCGAGCTGGGACGAGCTGCTCATCCCCGCGCCCTTCGCGCGCTGCGCGGTCGCCTTCGGCGCCGCCACCACCGTCGCCCGCGATGCCGACCGCGAGCAGGCGCGCGCCCGGGTGGAGCGCGCGCTGAACGAGATCACCGCCACCGCCGACCGCATGGTGACGCGGTGATGTACCCGCTCTACACCGGCGTGCTCGCGGGGGCGCTCACCGCGTATGTGCCCGTCGTCGTCGCGCGGCGCCTGCTGCGCGGCGCGCCCATGAACCTCCGTGAGCGCCTCGGCCGCGGCGGCCACGTGCGGGCCGCGGGGCCGGCGGGCTGGGTGCACGCGGTGTCGGTGGGCGAGGCCATTGCCGCCGCCCCGCTCGTGGAGGGGCTGCGCCGCGCCTACCCGGAGCTGCCGCTGGTCGTCTCCACGGTGACGGAGACGGGGGCGCGCGTGGTGCGGGAGCGCTACGCAGGCATCGCCGCTCACCGCTTCTTTCCGCTGGACCTGCCGGGCGCCGTCCGCCGCGTGCTGGACGACGTCAACCCGGCGTTCTTCATCTGCATGGAGACGGAGCTGTGGCCGAACATGCTGCGCGCCCTCGCCGCGCGCGGGGTGCCGGCGATGATCGCCAACGGCCGGCTGTCCGACCGGTCGTACCGGCGCTATCGCCTCGTGCGGGGCGCCATGCGCTCCGTCCTCGCGGACGTGCGCGTGTTCGCCATGCAGTCGGACGAGGACGCGCGCCGGGTTCTCGCCCTCGGCGCCGAGCCCGAGCGGGTGGTCGTCACCGGCAACCTCAAGAACGAGGCCTCGCCCGATCCCGCGGGCGCCACCGACATCTGGCGCCGGCTGCTCGCGCTGCGCCCCGGCCAGCCGGTATGGATCGCGGGCAGCACGCACCGCGGCGAGGACGAGGCGGTCCTGGACGCGCACGCGCAGGCGCTGGGGGAGTGGCCCGCGCTGACGCTGGTGATCGCGCCCCGCCATCCGCAGCGCGTGGCGGAAGTGCAGGCGCTCGTCGGCGCCCGCGGATGGACGGCCGTGCGCCGCAGCCAGCTGCCGGCCCAGCGTCCGGCGCGCACCGTCATCGTGCTCGACACCGTCGGCGAGCTCGCGCAGCTCTACTCCGTGGCCGACGTCGTGTTCGTGGGCGGCAGCATGGTGGACGCGGGCGGCCACAACATGCTCGAGCCCGTCCTGCGCGGCAAGCCCGTCCTCTTCGGCCCCCACACGCAGAACTTTCGCGAGTCGGCCGCCCTGCTCATCGACAGCGGGGCCGCCGCCGTGGTGCGCGACGGCGCGGCCCTCGGCGCCGAGCTGCGCCGCCTCCTCGCCGACCCCGCCCTGTGCGTGGCGCGCGGAGCGGCGGGGTACGCCGCGGTGGCCTCGCGGCACGGCGCCGTGCGGGAGACACTCGAGCTCGTGGCGCGCTTTCTCCATCCCGGGACGCGCGTGTGAGCCCGGTGCGGCGCGGCCTGGCGAGCTGGTGGCAGCGCGGCGCCGCGGGCGCGGGCGCGCAGCGGGCGCTCGGCGCCGCCTCCGGCGGCTACCGCGGGCTGCTGACCACGCGCGAGTGGCTGTACGCGCGCGGCGTGCTGCGCTCGCGCGCGCTGCCCTGTCCGGTGGTCTCGGTGGGCAACCTCACCGTGGGGGGCACGGGCAAGACGCCCGCGGTGGAGATGGCCGTGCGCACGCTCATCGATCTCGGCCACACGCCGGCGGTGGTGAGCCGCGGCTACGGCCGCCGCAGCACGGGCATCCAGATCGTCGCCGATGCCGCCTCCATTCGCCTCGACGCGGAGGAGGCCGGCGACGAGCCCTTCCTGCTCGCCCGGCGATTGCCCGGTGTGCCCGTGGTGGTCGGCTCGAACCGTTACGAGGCCGGCCGCACCGCCGTGGCGCGCTTCGGCGTGACGGCGATCGTGCTCGACGACGGCCTGCAGCACCGCACGCTCGTCAAGAATCTCGAGATCGTGATGGCGCGCGCCACGGAGCCGTGGGGCAACGGCCGGCTGCTGCCGCGCGGGCCGCTGCGCGAGCCGGTGAGCGGTCTGGCCCGCGCCCATCTCGTCGTCGTCACGGGCGCGGCCACGCCGGGCGCGGCGCCGGAGGTGGTGGCGGCGGTGGCGCGCTACGCTCCCGGGGTCCCCGTGCTGACCGCGCGGCACGCGCCCACCGGGTGCTGGGAAGCGGGCACCATGCGGGCTGTTGCCATCGACCACCTCGCACGGGCCCGCCTCCTCGGCTTCGCCGGCATCGCGGCGCCCGCCGGGTTTCGGCGCACCCTGGAGGAGACGGGCGCCGGCGTGGTCGAGCTCGTGCCGTTCCCGGACCATCATTGGTACACGCGCGACGACCTCGCGCGGCTCGAGCGCCGCGGCGCCGAGCTCGGCGTGGATGCCCTCGTGACGACGGAGAAGGACTGGGTGCGCCTGCGCCGGCTGCCGCCGCCCACGCGGCCCCTGTACGTGCTGAGCATCCGGCTCGTCCTCACCACGGCGGAAACGGAATGGCTGGAGGCCTTCCGGACGCGATGCCCGACGCCATAGCGGTACGGCTGCCGAACTGGCTCGGGGATACCGTGATGGCGGTGCCCGCCCTCCGCGCCTTGCGCGCCGCGCACCCGGCCGCACGGGTGCTGCTCGTCGGCCCGTGGGTGTCGGTGCTGGCCGGGCAGGGGCTCGCGGAATCGCTGGTCACGTACCCCCGCGCCTGGGCGGGACGGCTGGCGATGAGCGATGCCGCGCGCCGCTTCGGTGCCGACGTCGCCGTCCTGCTGGCGAGCTCGACGGAGGCCGTGCTCGCCGCCTGGTACTGGGGCGCGCGGCGGCGCATCGGCTTCTCCGGCGGCGGCCACAGCCTGCTCCTGACCGATGCGGTGGACCGCCCGCAGCCGCGCCTGCATCAGATCGACGAGTACCTGCGGCTGGCCGAGCACGCGGGCGGTATCACGGGCGACCGCGTCCCGCGCCTGGCGCCGCCCGACGCGGACGACCCGGCGCGCGGCGAGACGCGCGCGCTGCTGCGCGAGGTCGGCGCGCGTGAGGGCCGGCTCCTCGTCGGCGTGCATCTCGGGGCCGCCTACGGTCCCGCCAAGGTGTGGCCGCTGGAGCGCACCGCGGAGTTCTGCCGGCTCGCGCACGCGGCGGGCGTGGACGTCGTGCTGCTCGGCGCCCCCGGCGACGCGGCCGGCGCCGCCCGTGTGGCGGCGGCCGCCCCCGCGCTCAGCCTCGTCGGCCGCGACCGGCCGCCGCTGCTGCCGGCGCTCCTCACGGAGGTCGATGCACTGGTGAGCGGCGACACCGGGGTGGCGCACCTGGCCGCGGCGCTCGGGACGCGCGTCATCACGCTCTTCGGCCCCACGGACGCCGCGCTCACGGCGCCGCGCGGCGCGGCGGCCTCGTACCTCGCCCATCCCGTGCCGTGCTCGCCGTGCTTCTACCGGGCGTGCCCCATCGAGCATCCGTGCCTGCGGTCCATCGACGCCGCCGCCGTGCTCCACGGCGTGCTCGGCGGCTCCGCGGTGCGTGCATGAGCGAGCCGCTCAGCATCCTGCACCTGGCGGCGAACCGATGGTGGACGGGCAGCGCCGATCCCGTCATCCGCATGGCGCTGGCGCAGCGCGCGCGCGGGCACCAGGTGCGCCTGGGGGTGATTCCCGGCGACCGCTTCGAGGCCAAGGCGCGTGAAGCGGGCCTCGAGGTGGTGGAAGGCCTCCACCTGCGCGCGCGCCTGGCGCCGCTGGAGCACGCGCGGGATGTCCGCCGCCTGCGCCGCCTCGTGCGCGAGGACGCCGTGGACGTCATCCACACCCACCACTCGCACGATCACTGGATGGCCCTGGCCGTGCGCCCGCGGCGGGCGGACGGCGGGCGCGCCGCGGTCGTGCGCACCTTTCACAACCATCGCTCGGTCAAGTCGGACGCCTTCTCGCGCGCCCTCTACGGCCGCACGGGGGCCGTCTTCGCGGTGTCGCGGCAGATCGAGTCGCGATGCCGGGCGGTGGGTATCCCCGCCGACCGCGTGTTCTGGATTCCGGGCGTGGCCGACCTGCCGCGCTTCTCGGCGCCGGCCGACGGCGGCAGCGTGCGGGACGAGTTCAAGCTGGGGGAGGCGCCCGTGATCGTGTCGGTGGCGCGCCTGGCGCACAACCGCGGTCACGAGCTGCTGCTCGCCGGCTTCCGCCGGCTGCTCGACGATGTGCCCGCCGCGCGGCTGCTGCTCGTGGGCAAGGGCGAGACGCGCGGGCGGCTCGAGCAGCTGGTGGCGGACCTCGGGCTGGGCGGGGCCGTGATCTTCACGGGCTATCGCGACCGCGACCTGCCCGCCGTGCTCGCGGCGGGCGACGGCTTCGCGCTCATGGCCGCGGGCTCCGATGATTCGTGCCGCGCGGTGCTGGAGGCGATGGCGGCGGGCCTGCCCGTCGTGGCCCGGCGCGTGGGCGCGTTGCCGGAGACCGTGGTCGACGGCGAGACGGGCCACCTCGTCGGCGACGCCGCGCCGGACGCGGTGGCGGCCGCGCTGCGCGCGATCGTGACCGACCGGGCGCGCGCGCGGGCGATGGGCGCCGCGGGGCGGCGGCGGGCCGAGACCGAGTTCAGCCCCGACCGCTCGGTGGAGACCGTGGAGCGCGTGTACCGGCGCCTCACGGGGCGCGCATGAGGATCCTGCACCTCATGTCGTGTCGTGGCTGGTCCTCGGACGCCTACTGGGCCGCGCGCGTCACCTGCGAGCTGCAGGCGCGGGGACACGACGTCACGCTCGGCTGCCGCCGGGGGACGGAGACGCGCGTCATCGACCGGGCGCGGCGTGAGGGCGTCGCGGACATCGCGACGTTCACCTTCTCGAGCGGCGTCGAGCCGGGCGGGGACGTGGCGGACGTGCGGCGGCTGCGCGAGGCGCTGCACACCGCCGACGTCGTGCACGTTCACCGCGGCAAGGAGCACTGGCTCGCCGCCGTGGCCAATCGCCTCGCGGGCGCGCGACGCCCGCTCGTGCGCACCCGCCACATCGTGCAGGTGGTGCGCGCGCATGCGGGCAACCGGTGGCTCTACAAGCACGCGACGTCGCTGGTCATCGCGGTCACCGGCGCCATCCGTGCTCAGTACGTCGCCTCCGGACTCGTGGACCCGCACCGGGTCGTGGTGTTGCAGGGCGGCGCCGACACGGCCGTGTATCGGCCGCAGCCCGCCGATGCCACCGTGCGACAGGTGGTGGGCGGCGAGGCGAGCGTGCCCCTCGTCGGCCTCGTCGGCGGCCTCCGCTACATGAAAGGGCACGCCGTGGTCGTGGACGCCGCCGCCCGCCTCGCCGCCCGCGGTGTGCGGCCCCGCTTCACCTTCGTCGGTCACGGCTCCATGGAGCGGGTCATCGCGGACACGATCACGCGCGCCGGACTCGACTCGCAGTTCACGCTCGCAGGGTGGATCTCCGACCTTCCGGCGGTCATGGCCGCGTTCGACGTTGCTCTCTACGTCCCGCTCGAGTCGGAAGGGATGTCGCGCGTGGTGTTCGAGTATCTGGCGGCCGGGCGCCCGCTCGTCGCCTCCCGCGTGGGGGTGGTGCCCGAGGTGCTCACGGACGGCCGGCACGCGGCTCTGGTGGCGGCGGGCGACGCGGGCACGCTGGCGGCGGCGCTGGAACGCTTGCTCGCGGACGCGCCATTGCGCGCGCGCCTCGGCGAGGGCGGCCGCGCGCTCGTGCTCGAGCGGTACTCGGGCGCGCGCGTGGCGGAGGCGCTCGAGGGGTATTACGCCCGTCTCCTCGCCGCGTGAAGATCACCGTCCTCGGGTTCGACCTGTCGAACAACGCGACGGGGAGGGCGGACCTGCTCGCGCGCCTGCTGGCTCCGCGCTACGACGTCACCGTGGCCGGGCCGCGCTTCGGCGCCGGCCTGTGGCGCCCGTCGCAGGGCGGTGAGGTCGCGCACCGCGCGCTGCCCGCCGCGCGCCGCTATCCGGGCTTTGCGCGGGCCCTGCCTGCGCTCGTCGCGCAGGCGGACGGCGACGTGCTCATCGCCTCCAAGCCGCGCACGAGCAGCTACGGCGTCGGCCTCCTCGCCCGCGCCCGGCGCCGCCGGCCGCTCGTGCTCGACATCGACGACTGGGAGGTCGGCTTCTTCCGTCGCTCCGGGTGGTGGGGCCGGCTCGGGCGCGCGCTGAACGTCGGCAACCCCAGCGGGCTGCCATGGACGTGGCTGATGGAGCGCCTCGCGGGCCGCGCCGACGCCGTGATCGTGGCCTCGCGCTTCCTGGAGCGGCGCTTTGGCGGCACGCTCATCCCGCACGTGCGCGACACGGAGGCGTGGGCGCCCGAGCGCTACGACCGCGCCCGGATGCGTGCTGCGCTCGGGGTCGACGGCGACAAGGTCGTGATGTTCCTCGGCACCCCGCGCGGCCACAAGGGCGTCGACGATCTGGTGGCGGCGATGGCCACGCTGCCGCCGGGCAATCTCCTCGCCATCGTGGGCGCGGATCCCGACAGCGCCGCCGCGCGCCGCTGGTCGCGGCTGGGGTTTGTCCGGGTCACGGGCGAGATCGCCTTCGAGGACGTGCCGCGCTACCTGGTGGCGGCCGACGTCGTCGCGGTGCCACAGCGTGATACCCCCGACACCGTGGGGCAGGTGCCCGCCAAGCTGTTCGACGCGATGGCGCTGGCGCGGCCCATCGTCTCCACCTCCGTGTCGATGATCCCGGAGATCCTCGACGGCTGCGGCGTGGTGGTCCCGCCGGGCGACGTGGCGGCGCTGGCAGCCGCCGTGCGTGCGCTGCTCGCCGCCCCCGAGCATGCGGCGGAGCTCGGCCGCCGGGCGCGCGAGCGGTGCCAGGCGCGCTACAGCTTCGCCTCGGCACGGGCGGAGCTGTACCCCCTCGTCGAGAGGGTGGTCAGCCGCGGCGCGCGGCCATGAGACTGCTCATCATCGCGCGCCCCTTCGTCTTCCACGGGGGCGTGGAGACCGCCACCGCGGGGCTGCTGGGCGCCCTCGTCGCCCACGGGCACGACGTGCACCTGCTGGCCGTGGGCGGCAGCGTCGCCATGCCCGGCGTCACCTCGCATCGGCTCCGGCTGCCGCCGTTACCGGCCGCCGCGCGCGCGCTCGCGCTCGCCGCCGCCGCGCGGCTCGTCATGCGCCGGCGCGCCTGGGATATCGTGCAGAGTCACGAGCGGACGCTGGGGCAGGACGTGTACCGGGCCGGCGAGGGCTGCCACCGCGCGTATCTCGACGCGATGGGCGGCGGCCGCGGCCGGTCGCTCCACCACGCGGTCGTGCTCGCGCTGGAGCGGCGGCTGTTCGCGACGACGCCGGCCATCGCCGCCATCGCCCGCATGGGGGCCGGCGAGATCGCCGCGCTCTACGGGGTGCCCTCCGCGCGCCTGACCGTCATTTACAACGGAGTGGACCTCGAGCGGTTCCATCCCCGCAATCGCGAGCGGCTGCGCGCCGCCACGCGGGCGCGCGCCGGCGTGCCCGCGCATGCCTGGGTCACCCTCTTCGTGGGCAGCGGCTTTGCGCGCAAGGGCCTGGATGTCGCCATCGAGGGCTTCGCCGCCCTCGGTGACCGCTCCGCCCGCCTCGTGGTGCTCGGCAAGGGCGATACGGCCGCCTACCGCGCGCTCGCCGAGCGGCGGGCGGTCGGCGGCCGCATCACGTGGCTGCCGCCGTCGCCCGCCGTCGAGGAATGGTATGCGGCGGCGGACGTGCTGGCACTGCCCACGCGGTACGAGCCGTTCGGCAACGTGCACCTGGAGGCGCTTGCCTCCGGAGCGCCCGTGATCACGACGTCGCGGGCAGGGGGTTGCGAAGTGGTCGACGATCGCTGCGGCGCCGTGATCGCCCCCGATGACGCGGGCGCCCTGGCGCGGGCGCTGGAGCGGCTCCGGGGAGCCGATGGCGCGACGGTGGCCGCGGCGGCACGGGCGGCGGCGGCGCCCTACACGTACGAGCGGCAAGTGGCCGCCTTCGAGGAGCTCTACCGGGGTGGATCCGGAAAAGGCCATTGTCCTTGAGGTATTCCGGTGAGAGGCTTACACTTTCGACGTGGTTTCTCGCCCTGCGGTCTTCATCGATCGGGACGGGACGCTGACCGAGGAAGTGGGCTACGTGAACCACCCATCTCGCCTTCGCCTGCTGCCGCGCGCAGCCCAGGCGATCCGCCGGCTGAACGAGGCGGACGTGGCCGCGGTGGTGGTGACCAACCAGGCGGGGATCGCCCGCGGCTACTTCTCGGAAGACGTCCTCCACGCCGTCAACGAGTCGCTCGTGTCCCAGCTCAAGGATGCGGGCGCGCACCTCGACGGCATCTACGTGTGCCCGCACCATCCCCGCGAAGGGACGCCGCCCTTCCGGGCGGACTGCGACTGCCGCAAGCCCCGGCCCGGCCTCCTCGTGCGCGCAGCGGCGGAGATGGGCCTCGACCTGGGCGCCTCCACGATGGTGGGCGACAAGGCGAGCGATCTCGTGCCCGCCCGCACCGTGGGCGCGCGCGGCGTGCTGGTGCTCACCGGGTACGGCCGAGGGGAATGGGAGTACCGTCGCGAGCACTTCACGGTGGCGCCGCATTACGTGGCGGAGGATCTCCTCGACGCCGTGGAGTGGGCGCTGGCGGGGCCGCGGGCGTGACGGATCTTCGCGAGCGGCTGCGCGCGGTGGTGGAGGCGTTCCGCTCACGCACGGTGATCGTGATCGGCGACTTCATCACCGACGAGTACCTCTTCGGCAAGCCCGCCCGCATCTCGCGCGAAGCGCCGGTGCTCATCCTCCGCTATACCGAGCGCGAGGTCCTGATGGGCGGTGCCGCCAACGCCGCCCACAACGTGCGCGCCCTCGGCGCCCGTGTGATGCCCATCGGCATCGTGGGTCGCGATGCGGCCGGCGACGAGCTGCTCGGCCTCTTCCGCGCCGCCGGCATTCCGACCGACGGCGTGGTGGCGGAGGCGGGCCGTGCGAGCGCCGTGAAGACCCGCATCATGGCCGGCGGCTACCAGGCCACGCGGCAACAGGTCGTGCGCGTGGACCGGGAGCCCGAGGGCGATCCGCAGCCCATGACGGAAGACGCGCTGCTGGCCCGCCTCACCACGCTCGCCGAGCACGCCGACGCCATCCTCGTGTCGGACTACGGCTACGGCACCGTGACCTCCCGGCTCTTCGAGCGCGTGCGGTCGATCGCGCGCAAGGCGCACACCGTCGTCACCGTGGACAGCCGCTACCAGCTGCCGCGCTTCAGCGGGATCACCGCCGCCACTCCCAACGAAGCCGAGCTCGAACAGCTCACCGGGATGCCGGTGGACGACGAGCGCACGGTGGAGAAGGCCGGCCGCGCGCTGCTCGATCGGCTCGACGCCCGCCTGCTGCTCGTCACGCGCGGCAGCCGCGGCATGGCCCTGCTGGAGCGTGACGGCGCCACCGTGTTCATGCCGATCCACGGCACCGACGAGATCGCCGACGTCACCGGCGCCGGCGACACCGTCATCAGCGTCTTCACCCTCGCGCTGGCGTGCGGCGCCCCGCCCGCGGAGGCCGCCGCCCTCGCCAACATCGCGGGCGGCCTCGTCGTCATGAAGCGCGGCACCGCCACCGTCTCCCCGGAGGAGCTGCATCACGCGCTCGCGACGTGAGTCACGCGACGCACTCTTCGGAAGAAGCCCAGGGGGTGGCGATGCCCTTCTTTGTTTGAACTCGGGGGCCCGGACCGGGCCCCCAAGCCCCCCGGCGGCGGACTCTCGTTGAACCTGCGCGACGCGGCTGTGATTTCGGAGCGACTGCGCGCGGAGGGCAAGCGGATCGTGCTCGCCAATGGCGTGTTCGACCTCCTGCATGTCGGGCATGTGCGCTATCTCGACGCGGCGCGCGCGCTCGGCGACGTGCTCTTCGTGGGGGTGAACGGCGACGCGGCGGTGGCGCGGCTCAAGGGAGCGGGGCGGCCGCTCATGCCGGCGCGCGAGCGGGCCGAGCTGCTGGCGGCCCTGCGTGCCGTCGATCACGTCGTGATCTTCGAGGAGGACAGCGCCGACGCGCTGCTCGCCGCCGTGCGGCCCCACGTGCACGCCAAGGGCACGGACTACACGGCGGCGTCCGTTCCCGAGGCGGCCACCGCGCGCGCCGTCGGCGCCGAGGTGTCGATCGTCGGCGACCCCAAGGAGCACGCCACGCGTGACGTCATCGCCGTCATCGCGTCGCGCTTCGGGGCGCGGGGCCTGACGCCGTGACCGTCCCGGCCGCCGAGGCGCCGCGGCACGTGGCCATCGTCAAGCTGTCCGCGCTCGGCGACGTCGTGCACGCGCTGCCGGTGGCCGTCGCCATCCGGCAGGCGTGGCCGGCGGTGCGGTTGACGTGGATCGTCGAGCGCCGCGTGGCGGGCGTCCTCGCCGGGCACGCGGCGGTGGACGAGGTGGTGGAGGTGGACACCCGAGGCTGGCGGCGGGCGCGGCGGGCAGGCGAGGTGGCGGCCGCGCTGCGCGAGATGGCCGCCCTGCACCGCCGCCTGCGCGCGCTGCACGCCGACGTCGCCCTGGATCTCCAGTCCCTGCTCAAGAGCGCGGTGCTCACGCGGGCGACGCGGGCGGCGCGCCGGATCGGCTTCGCGCCGCGCTGGAGCCGTGAGCCGCTGAGCGCGCTCGTCCTCACCCATCGGGTGACCCCACCCGCGGGGGCGCGGCACGTGGTGGAGCAGTATCTCGCGGTGCTGCAGCCGCTCGGCGTGCGCACGCCGGCGGTCGACTTCGGCGTGGCCGTCGACCCGGGCGCGGAGGCCCGGGTGGAGGAGCTCTTCGGCGCCGCCGGGTTGAAGCGGCAGGGCCGGCTCGTCGTCCTCAATCCCGGCGCCGGCCGCGCGGACAAGCGCTGGCCGGTGGAGCGCTTTCGCGCGCTCGCGGAGCGGCTCGGGCAGGAGACGAAGGCCGCCGTCCTCGTGGTGTGGGGCCCCGGCGAGCAGGAGGCGGCGCGCGCCATCGCCGAGGCGCGCGGCGTGCGTCCCGTGCTGGCGCCGCCCACGAGTGTCCCCGAGCTCATCGCCATCCTGCGGCGCGCGAGCGTCGTGGTGGCGGCCGACACGGGGCCGCTGCATCTGGCGGCGGCGGTGCGCACGCCGTGCGTCGGTCTGTACGGGCCGACCTCCGCCGTCCGCAATGGGCCCTACGGCGGCGGGCATCACGTGGTGCAGGGCGCCGACGGCGCCCTCACGGGCGTGAGCGTGACGGCCGTGCTCGAGGCGACGGCGGCGGCGCTGGGCGCGTGAGCGTGGCGCGCCTGTCGGTGGTGATCGTGACCCTGAACGAGGAGGAGCGCATCCGCGCCTGCCTCGACTCCGTCGCATGGGCCGACGAGATCGTGGTCGTGGACTCGGAGTCCCAGGACAAGACCGTCCAGCTCGCGCGCGAGACGACGGACCACGTCATCGTGCGGCCGTGGCCGGGCTTCGCCGCGCAGAAGAACTTCGCGGTGGCGCAGGCGAGCGGGGACTGGATTCTCTCCCTCGACGCCGACGAGACCGTCTCCGCCGCGCTGCGCGCCGACATCGAGCGCGTGCTGCGCAGTGACGGCGGCGCCGCCGGCTACGCGGTGCCGCGGCGGAACATCTTCCTGGGGGCGTGGGTGCGCCACGGCGGCCTCTATCCCGACTGGCAGGTTCGCCTCTTTCGCGCGGGCCGCGGCACCTTCGGCCGGCGGGCGGTGCACGAGTCCGTCACCATTGACGGCCCGATGGAGCGCCTCGGCGGTCATCTCGAGCACCGCAGCTATCGCTCCGTCGAGGACTTCCTGACGCGCGCCAACCGGTACTCGTCGCTGGCCGCCGACGAGTGGCTGGCGAGCGGCCGCCGCGCGCGCACGAGCGACGTGATCACGCGGCCGCTGGGGCGATTCCTGTCGATGTACCTGCTCAGGGGCGGCCTTCTGGATGGATGGAGAGGACTTCTTCTGGCGGCGCTGTATGCGTACTATGTGGCCATGCGTTCGGCCAAGGTGCTGGAGAAGGTGAGGGCGGGCACGTGATGGCCACGAAAGAGCGGGTGCTGTCGGGCATGCGGCCGACGGGCAAGGTCCACCTCGGCAATTACCTGGGCGCCCTCGCCAACTGGGTGACGATGCAGGACGGCTACGACTGCTTCTTCTTCGTCGCCGACTGGCACGCGCTCACGGACCGCAACGACACCGAGGACGTGCCCACCAACACCGTCGAGATGGTGGCGGACTGGCTGGGGGCGGGGCTCGATCCCGAGCGCAGCACGATCTTCATCCAGTCGCTCGTGCCCGAGCACGCGGAGCTGCACCTCATCTTCTCGATGATCACGCCCGTGGGCTGGCTCGAGCGCGTGCCCACCTACAAGGAGCGCATCGAGCAGCAGGAGATCGCGTCCCCGTCGTACGGCCTGCTCGGCTACCCGCTGCTGCAGTCGGCCGACATCCTCATCTACAAGGCGCAATGGGTACCGGTGGGCGTGGACCAGGTGCCGCACGTCGAGCTGACGCGCGAGGTCGCGCGCCGCTTCAACTCCGCCTTCCGCCCCGTGTTTCCCGAGCCCGACGCCAAGCTCACGGAGATTCCGAAGGTGCCCGGCACGGACGGCCGCAAGATGTCGAAGTCGTACGACAACGCGATCTACCTGTCGGACAGCGCCGAGGCCGTCCGGAAGAAAGTGCGGCCGATGATGACGGATCCCGCGCGCAAGCGGCGCACGGATCCCGGCACTCCCGAGGTCTGTCCGGTGTTCGATCTGCACAAGATCTTCACGCCCGCCGGCGACCGCGAGTACTGCGCCACCGGCTGCCGCACGGCCGCCATCGGTTGTCTGGACTGCAAGGACGTGCTCCTCACGCACATGCTGCCGCGCCTGGAGGGTATCCGCGAGCGGCGGCAGGCCTTCGCCGAGAAGCCCGACCTCATCGTGGACGTGCTGCACCAGGGCTCGCGCCGCGCGCGGGTGGCCGCCCAGGCCACCATGGAGGAGGTGCGCGCCGCCGTGCACCTGGCGCCCGTTCATATGGGGGCCTCGAAGGGCCCCCATGCCCCCGCCACGCTCGGCAGCGCCCCGGCGAAGCCGG
>JBBDXO010000283.1:51932-62473 GCA_040902295.1 Candidatus Rokuibacteriota bacterium
CCCCCCCCCCCCCCCCCGCTCCTCGGCTTGAGACTCTCATGAGCGCCGACATCGGGACCGCCACCGCGCCTGTCGCCGGCCTCACCCTGCGGGTGGGGGCGTTCGAGGGGCCGTTCGACCTGTTGCTGCACCTGTGCCGGACGCACGAGATCGACCTCGCCGCGCTGCCCGTGCGCACGATCACCGATCAGTACCTGGCGCACCTGGAGGCGATCGAGTTCCGCGACCTGGAGGCGGCGGGCGCCTACCTGGTGATGGCGGCCACGCTCATCTACCTCAAGTCGAAGCTGCTCGTGCCGAGCGACGACACCGAGGAGCAGCTCGACGACGAAGGCCTCGCCCTCAAGCAGGAGCTGGAGGAGCGGCTGCGCGAGTACGCGCGCGTGAAGGTGGCGGGGGCGTGGCTGGGCGAGCGCGAGGCGGCCATGGCGCTCGTGTGGGGACGCACGGGCAGCACGCTGCCGCCCATCGAGGAGGTGCCGCTGGAGGATCTCAGCGTGCACTGGCTCGAGCGCGCGATGAAGAAGCTGATCGAGGAGCAACGGCGGCAGCAGCCCCGCGAGGTGGACGCCCACCCGCCGTCCGTCCTGGAGCGGATGACCGAGATCCTCTCCGTCCTGCGCGACACGTGGTCCCTGCTCTTCTCCTCGCTCACGGGCGAGCGTCACCGCTCGGAGATCGTGGTGACGCTGCTCGCGATGCTGGAGCTGGCGCGGCAGGGACGCATCCGCACGCAACAGACGGAGCTGTTCGGCGACATCGTGATCGAACGATCCACCGTAGCGCCGGGGGCCGTGCCGCCGGAGGAGACGTCGAGTGCCGAATCCCATTGACGTGGTGGAGGCGCTGCTCTTCGCCTCCGATGCGCCCCTCGAGGCCGATCGCATCCGCGAGGTGCTCGACCTCGAGCACGCCGACGCCGCGCGCGCGCTGGTGGGCGAGCTGAGCGCGCGCTACGACGAGGCGGGCCGCGGGCTGTCCATCATGGAGGTGGGCGGCGGCTACCGCATGGTGACACGGCCGGACCTGGCGCCCTGGCTCGTGCGGCTGGCGCGCGCGCGCACGAAGGTGCGGTTGTCGCGGCCGGCGCTGGAGACGCTCGCCATCATCGCCTACAAGCAGCCCGTGTCGCGCCCCGAGGTGGATGCCGTGCGCGGGGTCAACTCCGACGGCGTGCTGGACAACCTGCTCGAGCGCCGCCTCGTCCGCATCGCCGGACGCAAGGAGGCGCCGGGCCGCCCCTTCATCTACGAGACGACGCGGGAGTTCCTCGTCGCCTTCGGCCTGCGCGATCTCGGGGACCTGCCGAAGGTCGACGGCGAGCTGGTGATCGCGGAGCCGCCGCCGGAGGAAGGGCAGACGCCGGCAGAGCCGGAGGCGGTGGGCGCCGAGCATGGCGAAGCTGAGACTCAACAAGATCCTGGCGCAGGCGGGGCTGACCTCCAGACGCGGGGGTGACCGCCTGATCCTCGACGGCCGCGTCGCCGTCAACGGCGCCGTGACCCGCGAGCCGGGCACCCTCGCCGATCCCGACGTCGACGCCATCACGGTGGACGGCCGCCCGGTGGCCGCCGCCGAAGCCCGCCACTACATCCTGCTGCACAAGCCGAGCGGCTACGTCACGACCGTGAGCGATCCGCAGGGCCGTCCCGTCGTCGCGGATCTCGTCCGCGTCGGCGCCCGGCTGTACCCGGTGGGCCGCCTCGACTGGGACGTCGAGGGCGTTCTCCTGATGACGAACGACGGCGCCCTCACGCATCGCCTGCTGCATCCGCGGTACGCGCTCGCGCGGGTCTACGAGGCGGACGTGGCGGGCACGGTGGCGGCCGGCGATCTTCCCCGGTGGCGCGCGGGCGTGAACCTCGACGACGGCCCCGCCGAGCCCCTCGCCGTCGACCTCGTGCGCGCGGGCCCGGACAGCAGCCTCATGCGGCTGACCTTCACCGAAGGGCGCAAGCACGAGGTGAAGCGCTACTGCGAGGCGCTCGGCCATCGCGTGCGGCGGCTGCGTCGCGTCGCCTTCGGGCCTATCACGCTGGGCGACCTGCCGCGAGGGGACAGCCGGCCCCTCACGGCGCGGGAAGTCACGGCGCTGCGGGCGGCCGCCGAAGGGCCGGGCCCGGCCTCGTAACACGCCGTCGTAACTCGCCTTGCATCGCCGCCGGAGCGCGGCCTATAATGTGCGGCATTCTCGAACGTACGAGTGGGCAGGAGTATCTATGGACCTGGCCGACTGGCGGACCAGGATCAACGACCTCGACAACCAAATTCTTCACCTCCTCAACCAACGCGCCGAGGCCGCCCTCCAGATCGGAGACCTCAAACGACGCCAGGATGCGCCGGCGTATGTCCCGGAGCGTGAGGTCGAGATCGTTCGTCGTCTGACCGCCGCCAACGGCGGCCCGCTGTCATCGGAAACGATCGAGGCCGTCTGGCGCGAGATCCTGTCCGGCTGCCGCGCCCTCGAGGGGGCGCTGGCCGTGGCCTATCTCGGCCCGCCCGCCACCTTCACGCACCAGGCCGCGCTGCTCCGCTTCGGCGACGGGGCCGCCCTGCGGCCCGTGCGCACGATCGCGGAGGTCTTCGAGGACGTCGAGCGCGGGCGCGCCGGCTACGGCATCGTCCCCGTCGAGAACAGCACCGAGGGCGCCGTCAACGTCACCCTCGACCGCCTCATCGACTCCGAGGCGGTCATCTGCGGCGAGCTCTTTCTCGAGATCGCCCAGCACCTGCTCTCGCGCGCGCGCGACCTCGGCGAGATCAAGCGCGTGCTGTCGCATCCGCAAGGGCTGGCGCAATGCCGCGGGTGGCTCACCGAGCACCTGCCGGAGGTGGCCACCGAGGAGACCGCCTCCACGGCGGCGGCGGCGGAGATGGCGGGGGCGGACGCCACCGTGGCCGCCATCGCCTCCGAGCTGGCGGGACGGCTGTACGGCGTGCCCCTCCTCAGGCGGCGCATCGAGGACAACCAGCACAACGCCACCCGCTTCCTCGTCATCGGCCGCCGGTCCGCCGGCCCCAGCGGCCGTGACAAGACCTCGATCCTGTTCGCGATGAAGAACGAGCCCGGCTCGCTCTACCGTATTCTGGAGCCGTTCGCGGGGAGCGGGCTCAACCTCACCAAGATCGAGTCGCGGCCGGCCAAGCGGCGCCCCTGGGAGTACGTGATGTTCGTCGACTTCGAGGGGCACCGCGAGACACCGGCCGTCGCCGCCGCCCTTGCCGAGCTGGGACAGCGTACCCTGTTCCTCAAAATCCTGGGCTCGTACCCGGTCGCATAAGGAGACAGCATGCACACGCAGTGGGAGTCGCTCGCGAACACGCACATCCTGGGCATCGCGCCCTACGAGCCCGGCAAGCCCATCGAGGAGCTGGAGCGCGAGCTCGGCATTCACGACGCCATCAAGCTCGCCTCCAACGAAAATCCGCTCGCGCCGTCCGAGCGCGTGCAAAAGGCGATCGCGGCCGCCCTCGCCGACCTCAACCGCTACCCCGACGGCAGCGGCTTCTACCTGCGCCAGGCCCTCGCCAAGAAGCACGGCCTCACGCCCGACCACATCGTGCTCGGCAACGGCAGCAACGAGCTCATCGAGCTGCTCGTGCGCGCCTTCCTGCGCCCGGGCGACGAGGCGGTGGTGCCGCATCCCTCCTTCGTCGTGTACCCGATGATCGTGCAGGCGGCGGGCGGCATCCGCGTCATGGTCATGCTGAAGGACTACAAGCTCGACCTCGACGCGATGGCGCGCGCGATCACGCCCATGACCAAGCTCGTCTTCATCGCCAATCCGAACAACCCCACCGCCACCATGGTCACCGCCGACGAGGTGGAGGCGTTCATGCACAAGGTGCCGGAGCGGACCATCGTCGTCTTCGACGAGGCCTACATCGAGTTCGCCCTCGGCCCCGACTTCCCGGACTCGCTCGCCTACGTCAAGCAGGGCCGCAAGGTCGTGGTGCTGCGCACCTTCTCCAAGGCGGCCAGCCTCGCCGGCCTGCGCGTGGGCTACGGCATCGCCGATCCCGACGCCATCTCGCTCATGAACCGCATCCGGCAGCCCTTCAACGTCAACTCGCTCGCGCAGGCGGCGGCGCTCGCCGCGCTCGAGGACGAGTCCCACATCCTCGAGTGCGTGCGGATGATCGAGGCGGGCCGCCACTATCTCTACGACGAGTTCAAGGCGCTCGGGCTCAAGTACGTGCCCGCGCGCGCCAACTTCATCCTCGTCGACGTCGGCCGCAGCGCCGCCGACATCTACCAGAAGCTGCTCCTGCAGGGCGTCATCGTGCGGCCCATGACACCGTTCGGGATGGAATCCGCCCTGCGCGTGACCGTGGGCACGCCCGAAGAGAACCGCCGCCTCATCAAGGCGCTGAAGACCGTCCTGGGGTCGAAGTCCGCGTGATCGCACGGCTGGCCATCGTCGGCGTCGGACTCCTGGGCGGCTCCGTGGCCCGGGCGGCGCGCGCCCGGGGCCTGGCCGGCCACATCACCGGCATCGGGCGCGACCGGGAGCGGCTGGCACCGGCGCGGAAGGACGGCACCCTGGATGCCGTCACCACCGACGTGGCGGAGGGCGTGCGCGCCGCCGATCTCGTCGTCCTTGCCGCCACCGTGCTCGCCAACGACGGCCTGCTCGCGCAGGTGTGGCAGGCGGCGCCGCCGGGCGCCGTCGTCACGGACGTCGGCTCCACCAAGCGCGGCATCGTGGCGGCCGCCGCGCGTCTGGGCGGCCGGCCGCGCGCGCGCTTCGTGGGCAGCCATCCCATGGCGGGCTCCGAGCGCAGCGGCTACGCCATCGCGCGCGCCGACCTCTTCGACGGCGCCATCGTGATCGTGACGCCCACGGAGGCCACCGATCCGGAGGCCGTGAAGACGGTCGTCGGCTTCTGGGAGGCGGCGGGGGCGCGCGTGGCCACCATGGACCCCGACGCGCACGACCGCGCGGTGGCGGCCATCAGCCATCTGCCGCACGTGGTGGCGTGGGCGCTCGTCGACGCCGTGGCGCGCTTCGAGCCGGCCGCCATGGAGGTGGCGGCGCGGGGCTTCAAGGACACCACGCGCATCGCCGCCTCCGATCCGCTCGTGTGGAAGGAGATCCTGCTCGCCAACCGCGAGGCGGTGGTGGCGAGCCTGCGCGCCTTCCGGGCCGCGCTCGACGATCTCGAGCGGCAGATCGCGGCCGGCGACGGCGCCGCGGTGGAAGCGACGCTGGCGCGCATCAAGGCGTTGCGGGAGGCGGTCCGGTGAAGTTCCGCGTCCGGCCCGTGGCGCGGCTGTCGGGCGCCGCGGATATCCCCGGCGACAAGTCGATCTCGCACCGCGCCGCCCTGCTGGGCGCGGTGGCGGAGGGGCCGACGGAGATCCAGGGCTATCTCGAAGCCGAGGACTGCCTGCGCACCATCACCGCGGTGCAGCTCATGGGTGCCGACGTCACGCGCAAAGGCCCCGGCCACTACCGCATTGCGGGCGCGGGGCTGCGCGGGCTGCAGGAGCCCGGCGACGTCATCGAGTGCGGCAACTCCGGCACCACCGCGCGCCTGCTGCTGGGCCTGCTCGCGGGCCAGCCCTTCTGGGCCATCCTCACCGGGGACGCCTCGCTGCGGCGCCGGCCGATGGCGCGCGTCTCCGAGCCGCTGCGCGCGATGGGCGCCACCATCGTGGGGCGCGCCGAGGGGGGGCGGCTGCCGCTGGCGGTGCGGGGGGCCGACCGGCCGAAGGCGTTCAGCTACGCCACGCCGGTGGCCTCGGCCCAGGTGAAGTCCGCCATCCTGCTCGCGGGTTTGCGTGCCGACGGTCCCGTGTCCGTCACGGAGCCCGCCGCCTCGCGCGATCACTCGGAGGTCATGCTGCGCATGTTCGGCGCCCGCGTGGACACGCACGGGCGCACGGTGACGCTCGCCCCCGGGCCGCTGCGCGGGGCCGCCGTGCAGGTGCCGGGCGACATCTCCTCCGCCGCCTTTCTGCTGGTGGCGGCCGCCATCGTGGGCGACGCGCGCATCACCCTGCACCGCGTGGGCGTCAATCCCACGCGCACCGGCCTCCTCGACGTCCTCGACGCGATGGGCGCGCGCGTGCAGCGCACGGACAGCACGACCGACGGCGAGGCGATGGCGTCGCTCACGCTGGGGAGCACGGCGCTGACGGGCGCCACGGTGGGCGGCGCGCTGATTCCGCGCCTCATCGACGAGGTGCCGGCGCTCGCGGTGGCGGCCGCGCTCGCGCGCGGCACCACCGAGATTCACGATGCCGCCGAGCTGCGCGTCAAGGAATCGGACCGGATCGCCGCCCTCGCGCGTGAGCTGGGCCGGATGGGCGTGCGGGTGGAGGAGCGGCCGGACGGGATGGCGATCCCCGGCGGCCAGCGCTTCCGCGGCGCCCCGGTGTCGAGCGGCGGCGACCATCGCATGGCCATGGCGCTCGCGGTGGCCGGCCTCGTGGCCGACGGCGAGACGGTGATCGACGACACCGCGTGCGTGGCCACCTCGTTTCCGACCTTCGTGGACACGGTCAACGCGCTCGCGGGCGGCCCCGCCATCACGGTGGAGGCGTAGCGTGGGCGGCCGCGAGCCCGTGATCACGATCGACGGCCCCGCGGGCGCGGGCAAGGGGACGGTGGCCCGGCGCCTGGCGCAGCGGCTCGGCTACCGGCTGCTCGACACGGGCGCGATGTACCGGGCGCTGGCGTGGAGCGTGGCGGCGGCGGGCCTGGCGGCCGACGACAGCCCGGCGCTGCGCGCCCACGTGAGCGGTGTGCGGATCGCGGTCCGGGACGACCGCGTGTTCGTGGACGGCCGCGACGTCACCGGCGAGATCCGCACGCCGGCCATTGCCGCCCTCACCTCGCGCCTCACCATGCTCGCCGTCGTGCGCGACAAGCTCACACCGCTGCAGCGCGGGGAAGCGCTGGCGGGCGGCGTGGTGCTGGAAGGCCGCGACACCGGCACCGTCGTGTGCCCGGAGGCCGAGGTGAAGTTCTATCTGGACGCCTCGCTGGAGACGCGCGCGCGGCGGCGGCAGTCGGAGTTCGCCGAGCGCGGCGTGCTGATGAGCCTGGGCGACGTGCGGGCGGAGATCACCGCGCGCGACACGCAGGACACCACGCGCGCGCTGGCACCGCTGGCGAGGGCGGCCGACGCCGTGGAGGTGGACACGACGGCCCTGACCGTCGAGGAGGTCGTGGAGCGCATGGTCGAGATCGTGGAGCGCCGGCGATGCTGTACGCGGTCCTGAAGCCGATCGCGGTGTTCTTCATGCGCCTGCTCTTCCGTCTGGAAGCGCGGGGCACGGAGCACATCCCGCGCGAGGGCGCGCTCGTGCTCGTGGCCAACCACTCGAGCGTGCTGGATCCGCCGCTGGTGGGCGGTGCTGCGCCGCGGCCGCTGACGTTCCTGGCCAAGGCGGAGCTGTTCGACGTGCCGCTCTTCGGCGCCCTCATCCGGGGCGTCAACGCGCGCCCGCTGCGGCGCGAGGGCGCGGACGCGGGCGCGCTGCGCACGGCGCTGCGCGTGCTGGAGGGGGGCGGCGCGCTGCTGGTGTTTCCGGAGGGCACGCGCGGCCCCGAGGGCACGCTGCGCGAGCCGAAGGCGGGGGCGGCGATGCTCGCCATCCTCAGCGGCGCCCCCGTGGTGCCGGCGTACGTCAAGGGCAGCGGCGCGGCGTGGCCCCGGGGCCGCCGGCTTCCGCGGCCTGCTAAGGTAGTGGTCACATTCGGCCCGCCCCTGACCTTCCAGCGCGGGGCGGGCGTCGATCGCAAAGCCCATTACGAGGCGACGAGCCGGGCCCTCATGGCCGCCATAGGTCGTCTCGGAGATCTCACGACGGCCGCCCCCGCGGGCGGGCCGTCGCCGGTGCGAGATGTCACGCAGGCGGGGCGGGCGTAGGGGCCCGGCGCTCGCTCCAAAATCATTGACGGGAGGAACTGGCGGTATGGCGAAGGATGAACCGCGCAACAAGGTCGGCGCTCCGCGCATGGAGGGCGCAGAGGCCGAGGAACGCATGGAGGACTGGTACACCGAGGGCACCACGAGCGAGTTCGAGGAAGGCGAGGTCGTCCGCGGCCGCGTCGTCCACGTCGGCACCAGCGAGGTGCTCGTCGACGTCGGGTACAAGAGCGAGGGCGCGATCCCGATCGAGGAGTTCCACCGCGCGGGCACGCTGCCGAAGGTGGGCGAGGAGATCGAGGTCTACCTCGAGGCCAAGGAAGACTCCGAAGGCCTCATCGTCCTCTCCAAGGACAAGGCTGACAAGATCAAGGTGTGGGACGCCATCACCCAGGCCTTCGAGAAGGGCGTGCCCGTGGAAGGCCGCGTGGTGGAGGTCGTCAAGGGCGGTCTCGCCGTCGACGTGGGCGTGAAGGCGTTCCTGCCCGGTTCGCAGGTCGACCTGCGTCCCGTGAAGAACCTCGGCGCCATGATGGGCCAGAACATCCGGGCCAAGGTCATCAAGCTCAACCGGCGCCGCGGCAACGTCGTGCTGTCCCGCCGCTCGGTCCTCGAGGAAGAACGGGAGGAAAAGAAGAAGCACACGCTGGAAGTGCTCTCGGAAGGCATGGTCCTGACGGGAACGGTGAAGAACATCACCGACTACGGCGCCTTCATCGATCTGGGCGGCATCGACGGTCTCCTGCACGTCACCGACATGTCGTGGGGCCGCGTGGGGCACCCGTCGGAGATCTTCCAGGTGGGCGACGCGGTGGAGGTGGTCGTGCTGCACTTCGACCGCGAGAGCGGGCGCGTGTCGCTCGGCTACAAGCAGAAGTCGTCGGATCCGTGGGAGCGCGTCGAGCAGACGTTCGCCCCCGGCACCAAGAGCAAGGGGAAGGTCGTCAGCCTCACCAACTACGGCGCCTTCATCGAGCTGGAGCCCGGCGTGGAAGGGCTCGTGCACGTCTCCGAGATGTCGTGGACGCGGCGCGTGCGCCATCCCAGCAAGCTCGTGAACGTGGGCGACGAGGTGGACGTCATCGTGCTGGACGTCAACCGCGCCGCCAAGCGCATCTCGCTCGGCATGAAGCAGGTGGAGCCCGACCCGTGGGCGACCATCGAGGAGCGGTACCGGCCGGGCGCCCGCGTGTCGGGGCGCGTGCGCAATCTCACCGACTTCGGCGCCTTCATCGAGCTGGAGCCCGGCGTCGACGGTCTGCTGCACATCTCCGACATGTCGTGGACGCGCAACGTCGGCCATCCCTCCGAAATCTTGAAGAAGAGCCAGGAGCTCGACACGCAGATCCTCAACATCGACCGGGAGAACAAGCGGATCTCGCTGGGGCTCAAGCAGATCCAGCCCGACCCGTGGTCCACGGTGTCCCAGCGCTTCCCGATGGGCTCGCGGGTCACGGGCAAGGTCGTCCGTCTCACCGACTTCGGCGCCTTCGTGGAGCTGGAGCCGGGCGTGGACGGGCTGCTGCACATCTCGCAGATGTCGAACCGGCCCATCGGCACGCCGAACGAAGTGGTCAACGTCGGCGACGAGCTCACGCTGCTCGTCATCCGCGTCGATCCCAACGAGCGGCGGATCGGGCTGAGCCTCAAGGAGCTCGCGCACGCCATCGCGCCGCCGCCGGAGATGGAAGGCGAGGGCGGGGCGGGCCGGGCCAAGCGCGGCAAGCGGGGCAAGGCGCGCGAGTACGACTACGAAGACGAAGAGTAAATGGCTCGACGGCTGACGGTGGTGGCGGCGGCCCTTCTCGTCTACCTCGGGGTGGCGCTGCTGTTCGTGCTCGTGGTGTCGACGATGTCACGCGGCCGCGAGGGCAGCCCGGGCCTGTTCGGCCCGCGCGTGGCGGTGGTGGAGCTCGAGGGCATCATCATCGACGGCGGCGACATCGTGCGCGATCTCAAGGCGCACCGCGACAACCCGATGGTGCGCGCCGTGGTCGTGCGCATCAACAGCCCCGGCGGCGTGGTGGCGCCCACCCAGGAGATTCACGACGCCCTCATGCGCCTGCGCGAGGCGGGCAAGCCGGTGGTGGCGTCGCTGGGCAGCGTCGCCGCCTCCGGCGGCTATTACGTGGCCGTCGCCGCCGACCGCATCTACGCCAACCCGGGCACGCTCACGGGCTCCATCGGCGTCATCATGCAGATGGCCAACCTCGAGAACCTCATGAAGAAGGTCGGCGTCGACTATGTCGTCGTGAAGGCGGGGCAGTTCAAGGACATCGGCAACGTCTCGCGCCCCATGTCCCCCGACGAGCGCCGCGTGCTCCAGGCGCTGCTCGACGACGTGCACGCGCAGTTCATCGGAGCCGTGGCCGACGGCCGCAAGCTCGATCGGGCCCAGGTCGTCCAGTTCGCCGACGGCCGCGTCTTCTCGGGCACGCAGGCCAAGGATCTCAAGATGGTGGACGAGATGGGCGGGCTCGAGGATGCCATCGACGCCGCCGCCAGGCTCGCCGGGCTGCCCACGCCGCCCTACGTGGTCCTGCCGCGCAAGTCGTTCTCGCTGCTCGACCTCGTGCGCAACCAGCTGGGCCTCGATCCCCGCGGCGTCCTGGGACCCGCGCTGCCCATCTTCAAGACCCCGCTCTACCTGATGGACTGAG
>JBBDXO010000284.1:0-1690 GCA_040902295.1 Candidatus Rokuibacteriota bacterium
CTCCGTCAGCTCGCGCGTGCGCTCCTCCACCCGCTGCTCGAGGGTCGCGTAGGACTCCTGCAGCTGCTCGGTCATCTGGTTGAACTGCTCGGCGAGCACCTCGATCTCGTCGCCCGTCTTCAGCTCCAGCCGCTGCCGCAGCTCGCCCGCCCCGATCTTGGCCGCGCCCTCCTGCAGGGCGCGGATGGGCTGCACCATGCGGCGGGCGAGGAGGAGGCTGGCCACGATCGACATGCCGACGCCGAGGACGACGAGGACGACCGTGCGCTGGATGGACGCCCGCAACGTGGCGAACGCCTCCCCGAGGGGCTGCTCGGCGAACACGAACCACCGCAGCGACGGAATGTCGGCGTGCGCCGTGAGCACGCGGTGGCCCTGCAGATCGCGCGCGATCGGCACCGCGGCGCCCTCATCGTCAGGGTGGGGGCGGAAGATGGCGGCGGTGACCTGGTCGAGAGCGGCCATGTTGGTTTTCTGCAGCACGAGGCTGATGTCGGGATGGGCCACGAGCGCGCCCGCGCCGTCCACGACGTAGGCGCGGCCGGCGGTGCCGATCTTGATGCGTGAGACCACGTCCCAGATGAACTTGAGGTTGACCTCGGCCACGACGACGCCGCCGCCCCCCGTCTGCGCCATCGCGATGCTCATGTACGGCTCGGACTCCTTGCGGAAGTACACGGGGCCGTAATACGTCCGCGCCGCGCGCGCCTGCTGGAACTTGGCGTCACCCGAGAAGTCGGTGCCGCTGCCCACCACGTTCATGGCGAGGCGGGACACGCGCAGCTGCTCCCGGCCCGCGCCGTCGAGATAGCTGAGCTCGGTGATGGCGGGCACCTGGCGCAGGAGGCGGAGGAAGTCGATGCGGCGCTGCTCGATGGCCCCGGGGGCGGGCACGAGCTGCGGCTGGGTCGTCCAGCCGATCTGCCGCTCGATCTCCTTCACGAAGCTCTCGATCTGCGCGGCGGCCGCCGCCGCCTTCTCGCGCTGCAGGCTCACGAGCGCGGCCCGGTTCTCCTGGTACGAGAAGTAGATGTTGAGGGCGCCGCTGGCGAGGAGGGCACCGCTCACCAGCAGCACGAAGACGACGACGTACTTGCGGAAGAGCCGGCCGCGCGGCCTCAGCGCAGGCATGGCCGCATTCTAGCGCGTCACGCCCAGCACCCGGTCGATCGCCTTTTCAAGGCAGCGCTTGATCTCGTCGCGGCAAGCGCGAAAGGTGTCCTCGCCCTGCCCCGCGGGATCGCCGATGTCACCCGCCTCCCCCGCCAGCTCCCGCAGCGTCAGCACCGCGGACGCGGCCGCGGGCGCCAGCTCGGCGACCACCCGCTTCTGGTCCACGGTCATGGTCACGATGAGGTCGGCGCCCGCGATGAGCTCGGGGTGAGCCCGGAGCGCGGTGGAGACGACGGCGTCCTCGGCCACGAGGAGGCCATCCTCCTTGAGGGCCAGCCGCGCATCGAGGGAGGCGATCATGCCGTCGCGCGCCCACGGCGCCACGCCCGCCGAGCGCACGGTCACGCGATCGCCGGCGCCGCGCGCGTCGAGCATCCGGCCGAGCAGGAGCTGCGCCATCACGCTGCGCGCCGTGTTGGCGTGGCACACGAACAGCACCGCCTTAGCGCGGATCATTCACGACCGGTGCACGCGGCGGCGGTGAGTCCTGTCGCCGGCCGGGCGCTCTTCGGGGTGC
>JBBDXO010000285.1:0-1685 GCA_040902295.1 Candidatus Rokuibacteriota bacterium
TGTGCCGGATGGAGCTCGATCTCGACGGAATCCTGCGCGTGAGCGCGATCGAGAAACGCAGCGGACTCGCCCGCCACGTCACGATCGAGGGCGCCGCCACCGCGATGTCCGAGGCGGAGTTGGCCGCCGCGCGGGAGCACATGGGAGACCTGTTCGGCGACGTCGAGGAGGAAAGCGCCGACGACGTCGACGAGGCAGTCGAGGAGAGCGGCGTTGGCGACAACCTCGACGCGGATCGCGACGACGTCGACGTAGGCACCGCGAGAACACGAACGCCCGCCGCCCGGCCTCCCGCGGGTGGACCCGACGCGGCGCGCAGGCGCGGCGGCCCGGGAGACGACGACCGCCGGGAAGAGCGGGTCGCGGTGTCCGAGGCGCGGGCACTGCTGGAGCGGAGCGAGCGACTTCAGCCCAGGATGACGTCTGAGGACCGCGAGGAGGCGGTGGCGCTCCAGCGACAGATCGAGGACGCGCTCAAGGCAGCAGACTGGGAGCGCGTGCGCGTGCAGGCAAGGGAGCTGGCGGACATGCTCTTCTATGTCGAGGAGCGATGATGGACGCGCGCCGCTGCCCAGCGTGCCGCGCCCCGTGGCGTGCCGTGGCCACCTGTGCGCGGTGTGGCGCCGACCTCGCCCCGGTCATGCGTCTGGCCGTCCGCGCGTGGGCGCTGCGCGAGGCGGCGCGTGCTGCCCTCCTGGCCGGCGGTGCCATGGAGGCCCTGGCCATGGCCCGGGCCGCATACGCCCTCGAGCAGACTCCCCGGGCGCGGCGCCTGCTCGCCCTGGCGCTGATTGCCGGCGACGGCGCGGTGGGAGCACGCACCTTGATCGCGGAGGCTGGGCGATGAGGCTAACCGAGCGGTCCCCTACGCGCCGCCTTCGATGGCCGCCCTCTTGCAGTTTCGGGAACGCAAGGAGGTGCGCACATGGGTTACATACTCGCGTGGCTGCTCGGGGTGCCGGTCACCCTGCTGGTCCTGTTCTGGCTCTTCTTCGGTCGCTGAGACCCTGACGCGGCGTCCCTGAAGCAGCAGCCGGCGGCGTAGAATCGCCGCATGCCCTACTTCCGGACCGACGACCGCGTCAGGATCTATTACGAAGAGCACGGCGCGGGCACGCCGCTCGTGCTCGCCTACGGCATCGGCGGCAACGCCGACCTGTGGGACGTCAACGTGGAGGCGCTCGCCACACGGTACCGCGTGGTGCTGTGGGAGCCGCGCGGGCACGCGCGCTCCGACAGCCCCGCGGACCCGGCGCGCTACTCGTTCCACCGCTGGGCCCTCGATCTGCGCGACCTCCTCGATCACCTGAAGATCCGGCGCGCGCACGTGGGCGGCCTCTCCCTCGGCGCCGGCATCGCCACCCGCTTCACCCTGCTCTACCCGGCCCGCGTGCGCTCGCTCCTGGTCACCAACTCCTCGTCGGCGGCGGGCCTGCCCCTGTCCGTCGACAACCTCGTCATGCGGGCACGCTCCATCCAGATCACCCTCGACCAGGGCATGGACGCCATGGCGGAGTTCTCGATGACGGCCAATCCCAACGTGGCGGCGCGCCTGGCCCTGGACCCTGCCAGCAAGGAGGAGTTCTACACCTACTACCGCCGGCTGACGCCCATCGGCTACGCCAACGCCCTCCGGGCGCTGCTCGCGATGGACTACATCACCGACCGGCTGCCGAAGATCACGG
>JBBDXO010000286.1:0-11405 GCA_040902295.1 Candidatus Rokuibacteriota bacterium
CCGGGACACCCGGCACGCGCCTCGTGATCGGCCTATGCCCCCGACATGGCCCCCACACCCCCACCGCTCGGACGCGTCCCGGGACACTCTCACGCGCGCCAGTTGGCGCGGGTGGGGAGGAGGCGGTCGGCGATGAGGTTGCGCATCATCTCGAGGGTGCCGCCGCCGATGGCGAACATGCGGGCGTCGCGCACCATGCGCTCGAGGGGCAGCGATCGGCCGTAGCCGGCGGCGCCGTGAATCTGCAGCGCCTGGCTGGTGACCTCCTGCGCCGTCTCCGCGGCAAAGGTCTTGGCCTTCGCCGCCTCGAGGGCGTCCGGGAACTCGCGCCCGGCGCGCGCGGCGGCGCGGTGGATGAGCAGGCGGGCGGCGTCCAGCGTGATCGCCATGTCGGCGAGCTTCCACCGGATCCCCTGGAAGTCGCCGATGGCGTGCCCGAACTGCCGGCGCTGCGTGGCATACGCGAGGGCTTTCTCATAGGCGCCCTGGGCGAGGCCGAGGGCAACGGTGGCGGCACCGAGGCGCTGGCCGTTGTAAGCCCGCATGAGCTTCTTGAAGCCGTCGCCGGGCCCCACGAGCAGGTTGTCGCGCGGGACCTCGCAGCCCTCGAAGTGCAGCTCGCCCTCGGGGATGCCGCGCAACCCCATCATCAGCTCGCGGCGCCCGATGCGGAATCCCGGCGTGTCACGCTCGACGAAGACGCCGCCGATGCCCTCGGCGCCCGGGCGCTCGCCGAAGCGCGCGTACACGAGATAGAGGCGCGAGGTGCCCGCGCCCGTGATCCAGCACTTGTGACCGGTGAGGCGCAAGCCCGTGCCGGTCTCCTCCGCGCGCGTGGCGAGGTCCGTGGCCGCGGAGCCGGCCGCCGGCTCGCTGATGGCGATGGCGGGCTTGTCGCCCTCGAGCACCCACGGGAAGTACCGCCGCTTCTGCGCCTCGGTGCCGTACGCGCGCAGCGAGCCCACCACGCCGAGGTTGCCCTCCACCACGATGCGCGCGGACACGCCGCACGCGCGCGCGATCTCCTCGATCACGAGCACCACGTCGAGCAGGGGCCGGTCGCCGCCGCCGTGCTCGCGCGGGATGGTCATGCCCATGAAGCCGGCCCGCACGAGGTCCTTGACGTTGTCCCACGGGTACTCTTCGGTGGCGTCCCAGCGCGCGGCGCGCTCGGCGATCACGGAGTCGGCGAGGTCGCGCGCGCGCGCGCGCAACGCCTGCTGGTCGGCCGTCAGCTCGAAGTCCATCGCGGCTCCCTCAGATGTGGATGGCCTGGCCCAGCGCGGCCAGCGTCGCCTCGAAGGCGGCTTCCGACAGCGTGGGATGGGCGTGGATCGTGTGCATGATCTCGTCGAGCGTCGCCTCCAGCGTGCGGCCCACGGCGAACTCGTGGATGATCTCCGTCGCCTCGGGGCCGACGATGTGCACGCCGAGGATCTCGCCGGTGGCCTTGTCCGCCACCACCTTCACGAAGCCATCGGTCTCCCCCAGCGCCACCGCCTTGCCGCTCGCCGTGAAGGGAAACTTCCCGATGCTGAGCTCCCGGCCGTTCTCGCGCGCCTTCGCTTCCGTGGCGCCGATGGACGCGATCTGCGGCCGGCAGTACGTGCACGACGGCACGTTGGCGTACTCGACGGGCCGCGGGTTGTGGCCGGCGATGGCCTCCGCCGCCACCACGCCCTCCGCCATCGCCTTGTGCGCGAGCAGGGGCGGCCCCGCCATGTCGCCGATGGCATAGAGGCCCTTGGCGGACGTCTCCATGCGTGGCGACACCTTCACGAAGCCGCGCTCGAGCTTCACGCCGAGCGCCTCGAGGCCGATGCCCTTCGTGCGCGCGGCCCGCCCCACCGCCATCAGCACCTGCTCGGCCTCGAGCGATCCGCCGTCGGTCTCGACCGTGGCGCCCTTCGGTCCCACCTTGACGGCACTCACCTTGATGCCCGTCTTCAGGATGATGCCGCGCTTGGCGAAAGCCCGCGCGAGCTGGCTGGAGACTTCGGCGTCCTCGATGGGCACCACGCGATCGAGGGCTTCGAGGATCGTGACCTCGGTGCCGTAGGCGCGGTAGACATCGGCGAACTCGACGCCCACGGCGCCGGCGCCGATGATGATGAGCGAGGCGGGCCGATGCTCGCTGCTCACCGCCCCCGTGGAGGAGAGGACGACCTTCTCGTCGATGGTGACGCCGGGCAGCGAGCGCGCCTCGGAGCCCGTGCCCACGATGACCGCCCGCGCTTCGATGGTCTCGGCGCCGCCGCTGCCCTTCACCTCCACCGTGCTCGCGGAGCGCAGCGTGCCCGTGCCGCGAAAGAGCGTGATCTTGTTCTTGCGAAAGAGGAACTCGATGCCCTTCGCCATGCGGTCGGCGACGGCGCGGCTGCGCTTGACGCCGGCGGCGTAGTCCGGCTGCACGTGGTCGACCTTGATGCCGAAGTCTCCCGCGCGCTCCACGAGGTGCAGGACCTCGGCGTTGCGCAGCAGCGCCTTCGTCGGAATGCACCCCCAGTTCAGGCACACGCCGCCGGGACGGTCGTCCTCGACGGCCGCCACCGAGAGGCCGAGCTGCGCGCACCGGATGGCGGCCACGTACCCGCCGGGGCCGGTACCCACCACCGCCACGTCGACCTTGTGGGAGGCCATGGCGCTACAGGAGCAGGCGCAGCGGCTCTTCGAGCAGCCGCTTGACGTCCTGCAGGAACCGGGCGCCCATGGCGCCGTCCATCACGCGATGATCGCAGGAGATCGTCATGTTCATGCGCCGGCCCACGCCCACCCCGGATTCCGCGACGACGGGCACACGCCGCACGGAGCCCACCGCGAGAATGGCCCCCTCCGGCGGATTGATGATGGCCGAGAAGTCGGCGACGTCGAACATGCCGAGATTGGAGATGGAGAACGTGGCCCCCGACATCTCCTGCGCGCGCAGCTTGCGGTGGCGCGCGCGCTCGGCGAGATCGCGCGATTCCACCGCGATCTGCCCCAGCGACTTCGCGTGGCAGTCGCGCAGCACGGGCGTGATCAGGCCCTCGTCGAGCGCCACCGCGATGCCGATGTGGGCCCGGTGGTAGACGCGGATGGCGTCGCCCTGGAACGAGGCATTGACGCCGGGGTGCTCGAGCAGCGCGATCGCGCAGGCGCGCACCACGAGGTCGTTGACGGAGATCTTCGGCTGCCCCTCGAGGCCGTTCAGCTCCTCCCGCAGCTCCCACGCGCGGTCCATCGCCACCTCGCTGGTGACGTAGAAGTGCGGCACCGGCCCCTTGGACTGGGGCATGCGCCGCGCGATGGTCGCCCGCATCTGCGACAGCGGGAGGTCCTCGAACTCCACACCGGCGGCGGCGGCACCGGGTCTGGCCGCGGGCGCCGTCGCCGACGCCGCTTCCACGTCACGGCGAATGATCCGGCCTCCCGGCCCGCTCCCCTGGAGCAGCGTGAGATCGACCCCCGACTGCGCCGCGATCTTCTTCGCCAGCGGCGACGCCTTCACCCGGCCCGAGCCCTGGGAGGCGTCAGGAGCGGAGACGGGCGGCCGAGCACGCTCGGGGTCCGGCGTCTCGATCGTCGAGCTGGCCGCCGCGCGCGCCGCCCCGGACGTCGCAATCGCCGGAGCAGGCTTGGTGCGGTCCGCATGATCCTCGCTCGTCGGCGTGGGCGGCACCTCCTTCGGTCTCGACGCCATGGCCGGCGCCGCCGCCGGCCGGGGCGCGTCGGTCGCCGGCTTCGGGGCGGCAGGAGCCGCCGCGGGCGCACCGGCAGCGACGGCGGCGATGTCGTCGTCCGGCTCGGCGATGACACCGATCAAGGAGCCCACGGGCGCCGTCGCTCCCGCCTGGGCGAGAATCTTGCGCAGGACGCCGGCGCCGAACGCCTCCATCTCGACGTCGGCCTTGTCCGTCTCCACCTCCGCGAGGATGTCGCCGGCGGCGATGCGATCGCCTTCCTTCTTGAGCCACTTGATGATCTTGCCGCTCTCCATCGCCTCGGAGAGCTTCGGCATCACGACCTTGGTCACGGCCACGGTCAGCGGCTCCCGCCGTTCACGGAGCAGACCTTGCGGACGGCATCCATGATCTTCTCTTTGGTCGGGGTCTTGGCCTTCTCGAGGTTCCGGGCGTACGGCATGGGGGCGGAGGCGCCCGTCACGCGCTCCACGGGCGCGTCGAGGTCGTCGAACGCCGACTCCGTGATGAAGGCCGCGATCTCCGAGCCCATCCCCGCGAAGCCGGCCCCCGCTTCCACCACCACCGCCCGGTGCGTCTTGCGCACCGACCCGATGATGGTGCCGGTGTCCATGGGGCGCAGCGTGCGCGGATCGACGATCTCGACGGAGAGGCCGTCCTTCTCCAGCTCCTCCGCCGCCTCCATGGCCCGGTACATCATGCCCATGTAGGCGACCACCGTGACGTCGGTGCCTTCGCGGCGGACGATCGCCTGCCCGAGAGGGATGACGAAGTCGGCATCGTCGGGCACCTCGCCCTTGATGTTGTAAAGCGTCTCCGACTCGATGAAGATCACCGGATTGTCGTCGCGGATCGACGCCTTCAGCAGGCCCTTGGCGTCCGCGGGCGTCGAGGGGCGCACCACCTTGAGACCCGGCACGTGATAGAAATAGCTCTCCATCGACTGCGAGTGCTGCGCGGCGAGCTGGTGCGCGGGCCCGCCCGGCCCCCGGATGACGATGGGCACGTGGTACTGCCCGCCCGACATGTAGTGGAGCTTCGCCGCCGAGTTGACGATCTGGTCGAGGGCGAGCAGCGCGAAGTTGAACGTCATCATCTCCACCACCGGGCGCAGCCCCACCATGGCGGCGCCGATGCCGACGCCCGTGAAGCCCGATTCCGCGATGGGCGTGTCGACCACGCGCTTGGGGCCGTAATCCTTGAGCAGCCCCTGGGTGACCTTGTAGGCGCCGTCGTACAGGCCCACTTCCTCGCCGATGACAAAGACGCGCGGGTCGCGGTCCATCTCCTCGCGGAGCGCCACGTTGAGCGCCTCGCGATAGCTCATGACCGTCATCTCAGGCCTCCTTGAAGATGTCGGTGAAGAGCTCGGAGAGCTCGGGCTCCGGCGAGGCGTCGGCAAACGCCACCGCCTCGTCGACGAGGTCGTTGACGTCCTTGTCGATCTTCTTGACGTCGTCCTCGCTCACGAGGCCGGCCTTCAGGGCGCGCGCGCGGAAGGTCACGATGGGATCGCGCAGCTTCTCGCGCTCCACTTCCTCCTTCGTGCGGTACACTGCCCCCGCGGGGTCGCGCATGGAGTGGCCGCGGAAGCGGTACGTGCGCGCCTCGATCAGTGACGGCGACTTGTCGGCACGGGCGCGCTCCACGGCGCGGCCCACCACCTCGCGCACGGCGAGCACGTCCATGCCATCGACGGGCTCGGCGGTCATGTTGTAGGCGCGGCCGAATTTCCAGATCTCCGTCTCCGCGAGCGCGCGCTCCAGCGAGGTGCCCATGGCGTAGCGGTTGTTCTCGCACAGGAAGATCACGGGCAGCTTCCACAGCGCGGCCAGATTCATCGCCTCGTGGAACTCCCCTTCGGGCACGGCGCCGTCACCGAAGTAGCAGACGATGACCTGGTCGCCGCCCTCGTACTTGATGGCAAAGGCGACGCCCGCCGCCAGGGGCAGGTGCGCGCCCACGATGGCGTGGCCGCCGAGGAAGTTCGTGCTCTTGTCGAACAGGTGCATGGAGCCGCCCTTGCCCTTGCTGAGGCCGTCGCGCCGGCCGAAGAGCTCCGCCATCATGCGGCGCGGATCGGACCCCTTGGCCAGGCAGTGGCCGTGCTCGCGGTACGTCGAGATCGCGTAATCGTCGGGCCGGAGCACCGAGGTGGCGCCCGCCGCCACCGCTTCCTCGCCGATGGACAGGTGGAGGAAGCCGCCGATCTTGCCGAGCGCGTAGGCCTCCGCCGCCTTCTCTTCGAAACGGCGGATGAGCACCATGTCATGGAGCAGCCGTCTGGCCAGCTCGGTGTCGATGCCGAGCGACGGCGCTGCCTTCTGCGTCGAGCTCTTCTGGGCCATGCCTGCCCTCTCTTGTGTATTTCGCGCCCGCCCCGGCACCCCCCGCGAGGGGCGCGCTACCATCGCATCATACTCAGATCGTCCATGGAGAGTCGCTGCCGGAGACGGAAGATGGCGACGATGATGGCGAGGCCGACGGCCACCTCGGCGGCGGCCACGGCCATGACGAAGAAGACGAAGACCTGGCCCTCGGCGCTGCCGAAGCGGTGGCCGAAGGCCACGAAGGAGAGGTTGGCGGCGTTGAGCATCAGCTCGATGGACATGAAGATCACGAGCGGGTTGCGCCGGACCACCACGCCGATCACGCCGATCGAGAAGAGCCCCGCCGCCAGGGCCAGGTAATAGGACTCGGGCGCCATGGCTCCCTCAGGCCCGCCGGCGGGCGAGGAGCAGCACGCCCACCATGGCCGCGAGCAGCAGCACGGACGTGAGCTCGAACGGGAACAGGTAGTCCGTGAAGAGCAGGCGCCCCACCGCCTCCACGTTGCCCGGGGCGCCCACCGGGCCGGTGGCCACCACCGCGCGCCCCACGACGATCACCAGGATCACGAGGAGGACACCGCCCACCGGCAGCGCCGCCAGCCGCACGCGGCGCCGCGGATCCGGCCCCGTCTCTTCCTTGCCCGGGATGAGCACCATGATGGCGAACACGAAGAGCACCATGATGGCGCCCGCGTACACGATGACCTGGGCGGCGGCCAGGAACTCGGCGCCCAGCGTCAGGTACAGCGCGGCCACGGAGGCCAGGTTCACCACGAGGAAGAGCGCGCCGTGGATCGGATTCTTCTTGAGCACGAGCCCGAGGGCGGAGCCCACGGCGATCACGGCGAGGATGGCGAAGGCCACGATCCCCATCAGGGCGTCCGGTCCGCGGGCATGGGGATGGGCGAGGACGGTGTGCCGTCGGGCCCCGCGGGCTCCAGCGCGAGCAGCGCCTCCTTCGTGTAGATCATCCCCCGCCGGCTGTACGACGAGAACTCCAGGATGCCGGTGTCCATGCGGATGGCATCCTCCGGGCACGCCTCCACGCAGAAGCCGCAGAACACACACTTGCCGAGGTCGATGTCGAAGCGCGCGGGCATCTTCTCGATCTCGGGGTTCGGGTGCTCGTCGGCCACGATGTAGATGCAGCGCGCCGGGCACACCGTCTCGCACATCATGCAGGCCACGCACCGGGGCGAGCCGTCCTCGCGGCGCACGAGGCGGTGCAGCGAGCGCAGGCGCGGCGAGTACGGCCGCCGCTCTTCCGGGTACTGGATGGTGACGGCGCCGCGCGCGTCCTTGCTGCCGAACGCGTGCGCCACGTGCCGGCCCATGTTGCGGAAGAAGTGGCCGGCGGTGAGGGCGACACCCGAGAGCACTTCGCGCAGGTAGAAGCGCTGTCCGAACCGCATGCTACCGGCTCCCCGCGAGGAGGATGACGACGCCCGTGAGGACGATGTTGAGGATGGAGAGGGGGAAGAGGCCGAGCCAGCCCAGCCGCATGGCCTGATCGTACCGGAAGCGCGGCAGCGTCCAGCGGATGAGCATCATGAAGAAGATCATCACCGACACCTTGACGACGAAGGCGCCCACCTGCATGAGCGCCACCAGGAGGTGGGGCAGCTCGACCATGGTGCCCCACGGGAAATGGAAGCCGTCCGCATACAGGTAGGGCACCTGCCAGCCGCCGAGAAAGAGGCTGGTGGTGAGGCCCGCGATGACCACCGTCTCCAGGAAATCGGCCATGGCGAACATGCCGAACTTCATGCCGCTGTACTCCACGAAGTAGCCGATGATCTCGGACTCGCCTTCCGGCATGTCGAACGGAATCCGCTTGGTGGCCGCGATGCCGGCGGTGAGGAAGAGAATGAAGCCGAGCGGCTGCACGACGATGCCCCACTTCGGGATCCAGCCGAAGAGCAGCGCGCCCTGGGCGCGCGCGATGTCCATCATGTCGAGCGAGCCGTACCACATGATGACGCCCATGATGGACGCGCCGATGGCGATCTCGGCCGTGATCATGAGGGCGGCGCCGCGCGCGGCGCCGAGGAGCGCGGAGTTGTTGGCCGACGACCACCCCGCCATCATGAGGCCGTACACGCCGAGGGAGAGCATCGCGAACACGTAGAGGATGCCCACGTTGAGCGTCACCGCCTGCAGCGGGATCTCGCGGCCGGCCACCCGCAGCACGTCGCCGAAGGGGATGGCCGCGAAGGCGACGAGCGCGAAGAAGACGGAGACGAAGGGGGCGAGCTTGAAGAGGAACCGGTCCGCGCGGGCGGGCAGGAAATCCTCCTTCGTCAGCATCTTGATGGCGTCCGCGAGGGGATGGAAGAGCCCCATGATGCGGAAGCCGTAGATGGAGGCGCGGTTGGCGCCGATGCGGTCCTGCATGATGGCCGATTGCTTGCGCTCCACCCAGGTGAGGAGGCCGCCGAGGTTGAGCACGAACATCATGACGAACAGCACCCGGCCGAACGCGATGCCGAGATCCGCGAGGGCGGTCACGCCTTGACCTGGGCGCGGTGCCCGGGCGGCGCGGGCGCGGTCGTGGGCTCGGCCCCGGCCACCATGCGGCCGCCGTCGCCGATCGCCTGGTACGTCAGGCCCGCGAAGGCGGGCACCGAGCGCGCGAGGTCCTGGAACCAGTGCTGGGCGCGCGTGGCCTGCGGCCCCGCACCGAGGACGGCGAGGACACGGCCGATCCAGTCCCAGTCGGCGAGCGCGTCGCCCACCGGCTCCACCGCGGCGCGGAAGCGCTGCACGCGGCCGAGGAAGTTCGTGAAGGTGCCGTCCCGCTCCACCCACGCCGCCGCGGGCAGGACCCAGTTTGCGTGCGCACTGGTGGCGTTCGCGTTGCTGCCGGAGAAGATCAGCGTCTCCACGCGCTCCAGCGCCCCGAGCGTCTCCGCGGGCGGCCACCCGCTGGCGAGCAGGTCGTGGGCGAAGATCCACAGGCACTTCACGCGGCCGTCCCCCGCGGCCGCCAGCACGTCCGCCGCGTCGCCGTCGAGACCCACCAGCTCCGCTCCGCGCGTGTTGGGAGTCTTGTCAGCGCGAATGAGGAAATCGTCCTCGTACCCCGCCGCCCGCGGCGGCACGCGGAAGGCGACGTTGCGGACCCCCAGGCGCTCGCACAGCCGCTTGAGCGCCATGAGGTCCTCGTTGGCCATGCGTGAGGAGGCCAGCATGGCGACCTGCTCCGGCGCGTAACGGCCGAGGGCGGCCGCCACCCCCGCCGCCGCCTCGTCACGCGTGACGGGCACCGCGGCATCGCCGTCGCGGCGCAGCGGCGCCGTGAGACGGCGGTCGTCGTCCACGGACTTGAAGCCGTACCGGCCCTCGTCGCACATCCACCACGCGTTGACGGCGTCGTTGAACCGCGGCTTCAGGCGCGCCACGCGCCGGCCCTCCGCGTGGTGCGGCCGCTTGCGGTTGACGTGGACGTCGATGTTGCAGCCGCGCGCGCAGCCGGTGCACACCGACTTCGTGGTGTCGAGATACCACACGCGCACCTGGAAGCGGAAATCGCGGTCGGTGAGGGCCCCCACGGGACAGATGTCGACCACGTTGCCGGAGTACTTGTTGTCGAGGTCCCGGCCGGGAAAGAGACCGATGACCGAGTGGTCCCCGCGGTCGAAGATGCCCAGCTCGCCGGCGCCGGTGATCTCGTCGCAGTACCGTACGCACCGGGAGCACAGGATGCAGCGCTCGGCGTCGAGCATGACGGTGGGGCCGAGCGGCACCGCCTTCGGCTTGTGCACTTTCTCGTCCACCATGCGCGGATCGTAGAGCGCGTACTTCATGTAGTAGATCTGCAGCCAGCACTCCCCCGACTGGTCGCACACGGGGCAGTCGAGCGGATGGTTGATGAGGTGGAACTCCATGATGGAGCGCCGCGTCTCCTTCACCCGCTCGCTCTGCGTGCTCACCACCATGCCCTCCGCCGCCTGGGTGTTGCAGGCGATGGTCGGCCGCGGCGCCTTCTCGATGTCCACCATGCACAGCCGGCACTGGCCTGCGATGGACAGCCCCGGGTGATAGCAGTAGTGGGGCACCTCGATCCCGAGCCGGCGCGCCGCCTCGATGAGGTTGGTGCCCGCCTCCACCTCGATCTCCTTGCCGTCGATGGTCAGCCTGGGCATGGGCTAGGCCTGCACGAGGGCGTCGAACTCGCCCCGGAACTTCTCGATGTAGGAGATGTAGGGACCGACGGCGCCGTCGTAGAAGGCGCAGATGGTGGTGCCCGCGCCCCGGCGCGCGACGTCGAGGATCGTGTCGAGATCCTCCTTGCGCGCCTTGCCGTCCAGGATGCGGCGCGTCATCTTGTAGATCCAGCCCGTCGACTCGCGGCACGGCGTGCACTGCCCGCAGCTCTCGTGCGCATAGAAGCGCGCGAGCACCATCAGCGCTTCGGGGATCGACACCGTCTCGTCCATCACGATGACGCCCGCGGAGCCGATCATCGTGCCGGCGTTCTTCAGCCCGTCGACGTCCATGGTGACGTCGATCTCGCCCGCGGTGAGGATGGGCGCCGAGCCGCCGCCCGGCACCACCGCCTTCAGCGTGCCGTTGCCGGACACGCCGCCCGCGTGATCGTAGATGAGCTGCCGCAGCGTCACGCTCACCGACGTCTCGTACACCCCGGGCTTGTGCACGCGCCCCGACACCGAGTACATGCGCGTGCCGCCCTGCGTCGCGCTGCCGAGGCCGGCGAACCACTGAGCGCCCCGGGTGATGATGGGCGGCACGCAGCACAGCGTCTCCACGTTGTTCACGATGGTGGGGGCGGCGAAGGCGCCCTTGACGGCGGGGAAGGGCGGCTTCACCTTCGGCCAGCCCTTCTTGCCCTCGAGCGACGAGATCAGGCCCGTCTCTTCGCCGCAGATGTAGGCGCCGGCGCCGCGGTGCACGACGATGTCGAAGCCGCTGCCGAGCAGCCCCGCCTCGTACGCCTCGCGCACGGCCGTGCTGAACACGCGCCACGGCTGCACGTACTCGCCGCGGATGTAGACGAACCCCAGCGCGCTCTTGATGGCGCGCGCGGCGATGATCATGCCCTCGATGAGCGCATGGGGATCGCGCTCGAGCAGGTACCGGTCCTTGAAGGTACCCGGCTCCCCCTCGTCCGCGTTCACCACGAGGTAGACGGGCCCCGCATGGCCCTTCGGAATGAACGACCACTTCGCCCCCGTGGGGAAGCCCGCCCCCCCGAGCCCGCGCAGGTTGGCGGCCTTCACCTCCTCGACGATGGCCGCCGGCTCCATCTGCCGCGCCTTCTCGACGGCGGTGTAGCCGCCCGTCGCGCGATAGCCGGCGAGCGTGTGCGAGTCCGCGCGGCCGAAGTTCCGCATGAGCACCGTCTCGCTCATCTGGTGACATGGGGGGGGGCGGC